>NZ_JBSFHV010000044.1:0-48105 GCF_053597235.1 Streptomyces sp. NPDC001493 | reverse complement strand
CGGCGTCGTCGAACAGACCCGCCGCCACGCCGCCGTCGCCGCCCTCCTCCGCGTCCCCCACGTCGTCCTCGCCGTCAACAAGATGGACCTCGTCGACTGGTCGGAGATGGAGTTCCTGCGGATCGCCGAGGAGTTCACCCGGTACGCGGCCGAACTCGACCACCCACTCGCCGAGTTCACCGCGATCCCGGTCTCCGCGCTGACCGGCGACAACGTCGTGGAGCGCTCCGCGCACATGGACTGGTACACGGGCCCCACCCTCCTCGACCACCTGGAAACCGTCCGCACCGACGGCGGAGAGGCGGACCGTCCGGCCCGGCTCCCCGTGCAGTACGTCATCCGGCACGGCGACGTCCGGCGCTATGCGGGCCAGTTGGCCACCGGCGAACTGCGCACCGGTGACGCGGTGACGGTGCTCCCCTCCGGCGTCACCTCCACCGTCACCGCCGTCGACCGGCTCGGCGAACCCGTCGACGCCGCGTACGCCCTGGACTCGGTGTCCGTACGCCTCGCCGACGACCTCGACATCGGCCGGGGCGACCTCATCGTCCCGGTGGCCGAGGCGCCCGCGCTCACCCGGAGCGTCGACGCGGACGTCTGCCATCTGCACGACCGCGCCCTGCGCGTCGGCGACCGGGTGCTGCTCCGGCACACCACCCGTACGGTCAAGGCGGTCGTCCAGGACCTGCCCGGCCGGCCCGACGGTCTCACCGCCAACGAGCTGGGCCGGATACGGCTCCGCACGGCCGAACCGCTCGCCGCCGACGCCTACGCCGTCTCCCGTCGCACGGGCTCCTTCCTCCTCATCGACCCCGCTGACGGCGCCACGCTGACCGCGGGCATGGTCCGGTGATCGCGTGCCGACCCAGGGCCGCGCCCCGGCCCTCGTACTGAAGCAGGTCACCCACGCCTACCAACCCGGCGGACCACCGGTGCTCGACCGGGTCGATCTCACCGTGGAACAGGGCGAGTTCCTCTGTGTGCTGGGCGCGTCCGGCTCCGGGAAGTCCACCCTGCTGAGCCTCTTCGGCGGGCTGGAGCACCCCTCCTCGGGCACGGTGACGCTGCCCTCGCCCCGACCCGCACTGATGTTCCAGGAGCACGCGCTCTTCCCGTGGCTCACCGCCGGAGGGAACGTCGAACTCGCCCTTCGCTTCTGCGGGTTGCCCAAGGACGACCGCGAGGCGGAGGCCCGGCGGCTGCTCGCCCTGGTACGGCTCCCGGACGCGTACGACCGGCCCGTGCACGAGCTCTCCGGCGGCATGCGGCAACGCGTCGCCCTGGCCCGCGCGCTCGCGCAGGGCAGCCGGGTCCTCCTGATGGACGAGCCCTTCGCCGCGCTCGACGCGATCACCCGCGAGGTGCTCCACGAGGTCCTGCTCGACGTCCGGGAGGCACGCGGGCTCACCGTCGTGCTCGTCACCCACCAGGTGTCCGAGGCCGTCCGGCTCGCCACCCGCATCGTGCTGCTCTCCTCGCGCCCCGGCCGGATCGCCCACAGCTGGCGCACCGGCGAACCCGGGGCCGACAGCGCGGCCATCACCGCCCGGCTGCGGGAGGAGGTCCGGCGCCATGCCCCCGCCCACTGACCAGAGGGAGCGGACGGGCCAGCGGGAGCGGGCCGCCGGGACCACCGCGCTCACCGAGGGCCTGGACCGGCTGGAGACCACCGCCCCGGCGGACCACCCGGCACCCGGCGGCCCCGCCCGGCGGTACGCCGCCCGCCTCCGCTCCACGGCGACCGCCCCGGCCCTCTCCGTCCTCGCCCTGCTGCTGCTCTGGCAGGGCGCGTACGCACTCGGTCTCTCCGCCACCCTCCCCTCCCCCGCCGCCGTCGCCTCGTCCCTGGGCGACGCGCGGCGGGACGGCACCCTGTGGCCGGCGCTCGGCCACAGCCTGCTCCGTACGGTGGCGGGATTCGCGGTCTCCGTGGCGCTCGGCACCCTCCTCGGGCTGCTGATCCACCGGGTGCGCGCCGCACGCGGGGCGCTCGCCCCGGTCCTCTCGGCGCTCCAGTCGCTCCCGGCCGCCGGTCTCGTCCCGCTCGGGGTCATCGTCTTCGGCGAGTCCGAGGCGGCGGTGTACGCGGTGGTACTGCTCGGAGCCGTACCGTCCGTGGCGCTCGGCGTGGCCGGGGCGCTCGGGCAGATCCCGCCGCCGCTGCTGCGGGCCGGGCGGTCGCTGGGCGCCACCGGCCCCGCCCTCGTCCGGCACATCCTGCTGCCGGCCGCGCTGCCGGGTCTGGTGGCCGCGCTGCGGCAGGGCTGGACCTTCGGCTGGCGGGCGCTGATGACGGCGGAGCTGATCACCGCGACCCCGCTGCCCGGCGTCGGCCAACTCCTCAGCTCCGGCAAGGAGAACGACGACACCGCGCTCGTACTCGCCGCCGTCCTCCTCGTCCTCACCGTCGGCATCGTCATGGAGTCCGCCCTCTTCACCCCGGTGGAGCGGCGGGTGCTGCGCACCCGCGGTCTGCTCCCCGCCCGGCCCTGAACCCCCGGCACCCCCTTCGCGTACGTCCGCACGCCCCGAAAGGCATCCCCATGAGCTCGGCCTCCTCCTCTCCGCCGAAGGTCAGCGTCGTCGTCCCCGTGTACAACCCGGGCCCCCACATGGACGAGTTGATCGATTCGCTGCTGAACCAGACGATGGATCCGGGCGAGTTCGAAGTGATCTTCGTGGACGACGGCTCGACCGACGGCACCGGAGCGCGGCTCGACCGGCTCGCGGCGGAGCACGCGCACGTCGAGGTGGTGCACATACCCAACTCCGGCTGGCCCTCGCGCCCCCGCAACGTGGGGATCGAGCGCGCCCGGGGCCGTTACGTCCAATTCGCCGACAACGACGACTGGTTCGGCACCGAGGCGCTGCAACGGCTGTACGCGTACGCCGAGGAGAACGGCTCCGACATCGTGGTGGGCCGGATGGCCGGCCGGGGCCGGGGCGTACCGCGCGAGCTGTTCCGGAAGAACCTCCCCGACGCCCGGCCGGAGAAGAGCGCGCTCGTCGACAGCCTCACCCCGCACAAGATGTTCCGCCGGTCCTTCCTGCTGGACCACGGGCTGCGCTTCCCCGAGGGCAGACGGCGGCTGGAGGACCACGTCTTCGTGATGGCCGCCTACTTCGCGGCCCGGCGGATCTCGGTCCTCTCCGACTACGTCTGCTACTACCACGTGGCCCGCCCCGACCACTCCAACGCGGGGTTCCGCACCTTCGACCCCGCCGGGTACTTCGGCAACCTCCGCGAGGCGCTCGACATCGTCGACGCCCACACCGGACCCGGCGCCGTCCGCGACCGGCTGCACCGGCGGTGGCTCCGGGTCGAGACGGTGGAGCGGCTCAGCGGGAAGCGGTTCCTGGACGCCCCCGAACAGTGGCGCGCGGACTTCTTCCGCGAGGCCCGGGCCCTGGTCGCCGAGCGGTTCGGCCCCGGGGTCGCCGCCGGGCTGCCCGCCCGCCAGCGCGCGGCGGCCGAACTCCTCGTCCAGGACCGGATCGACGCCGTACGCGAACTCGCCGTCTGGGAGACGGCGGTCCGCGCCAGGGCGACCGTCTCCGCCCCGTCCGCCGAGGAGATCACCGCCACCGGCGAGCTGCTCTCCGGCGGCTCCCCGCTCGCCTTCACCCACCGCGCGGACGGGTCCGACGCGCTGGCCGTGCCCGTCCCCGGCATCCCGGCCGAGGCTCTGGACGTCACCAAGGCGCTCAGGAACGCGAAGATGGACGTGCTGGCCCGGCGCAGGGGCGGCGCGGAGGAGTTCTTCGTCCCCTCGAAGACCAGCCTCACCCGCGTCCAGGACCCGGGCACCCCCGGCGGCTTCCGTACCGTCCACACCACCGTCGCCCGCCTCGCCCCCGACACCCTCAACTCGGGCCGCAACGCGGGCACCTGGGATCTCAAGGTGCGCATCAGCAGCTGCGGCTGGCAGCGCGACGCCCCGCTGCCGCTCAGCCTCCTCATCGCCACGGACGGCGCCCCGCCCGTGCTCACCACCCCGCCCGCCCGCCCCGTCACGGTGCTCCGCCTGAAGCGGGCCGCCCGGCGCAGGGCCGCGGCCCTGCTGGCCCGGCTGCGCGCCCTGGTCTGAGGGGCGGCGCGAGAGCCCACGAGAAACGGCCCCAGGAGATGTCCTCCTGGGGCCGTTCGTCGTACGTACCGACCCGGGCGCGTGGTACCGGGCCGGTGGTCAGGGGCGCCCGAGCGCGGGGGCGCTCAAGCGGTCGGGCCGCCCAAGCGCAGGCGCGCTCAGGCGGTCCGGGGCGCTCAAGCGCGGCGGCGGGCCACCTCGTAGAGCACGATGCCGGCCGCGACACCGGCGTTCAGCGACTCGGCGCCACCCGGCATCGAGATACGGACGCGGTAGTCGCAGGTCTCGCCCACGAGGCGGCCGAGGCCCTTGCCCTCGCTGCCGATCACGATGACGACCGGGCCGGACAGCTGCTCCAGGTCCTCCACCGTGTGCTCACCGTCGGCGGCCAGACCGACGACCGTGAGGCCCGCCTTCTGGTAGCCCTCCAGCGCGCGGGTCAGGTTGGTGACCCGGGAGACCGGGGTGCGCGCGGCCGTACCGGCCGAGGACTTCCAGGCACCCGCCGTCATACCGGCCGCACGCCGCTCGGGGACGACCACGCCGTGGCCGCCGAACGCCGACACGGACCGGACGATCGCGCCCAGGTTGCGCGGGTCGGTGACCCCGTCGAGCGCCACGATCAGCGGGTCCTCGCCGTTGTCGTACGCGGCGGCCGTCAGGTCCTCCGGGTGCGCGTACTCGTACGGCGGGACCTGGAGGACGAGGCCCTGGTGGTTCAGGCCGTTCGTCATCCGGTCCAGCTCGGGGCGCGGGGCCTCCATGAGGTTGATGTTGCCGCGGTCGGCGGCGAGCTTGAGCGCGTCACGGACCCGCTCGTCGTTGTCGATGAACTGCTGGACGTAGAGCGTCACCGCGGGGACGCCGTCGCGCAGCGCCTCGAAGACCGGGTTACGGCCGACGACCATCTCCGAGGTGCCCTTGACGCCGCCGCGCCGCGGGGCGGGGCGACGGGCCGCGGCCTGCTTGGCCGCCGCGTTGGCGATGCGGTTCTTCTTGTGTCCCTTGCGGGCGGAGGCGGGCGGCGTCGGGCCCTTGCCTTCGAGGCCACGGCGTCGCTGCCCACCGCTGCCGACCTGCGCGCCCTTCTTGTTGGACGTGCGGCGGTTCCTGCGCTGGCTGTTCCCGGCCATGACCTACCTGTTTCGTTGCTTCAGAAATGCTTCTACAAGTGAAAGTGTGCCGCCCGGACGGCCGGGCGGCACATTCGCGCCTCAGGACGCGGTGCGAGGAGCGGTGCTCAGCGCGGTCCCAGCGACCACCGGGGACCGCTCGCGCTGTCCTCGATGACCAGCCCGGACTGGTTCAGCTGGTCGCGGATCGCGTCCGCGGCGGCCCAGTCCTTGCGCTCGCGGGCACCCTGCCGCTGGTCCAGCACGAGCCGTACGAGCGTGTCGACGACGCCGTGCAGGTCCTCGCCCCGGTCGCCCTCGCCCGCCCAGTGCGGGTCGAGCGGGTCCAGACCGAGGACGCCGAGCATGGCCCGGACCTCGGCGAGGCGGGCGATCGCCGCTTCCTTGTCGTCGGCGGCGAGCGCCGAGTTGCCCTGGCGCACGGTGGTGTGGACGATCGCGAGCGCCTGCGGGACACCCAGGTCGTCGTCCATCGCCTCGGCGAAGGCCGGCGGCACCTCGGAAGCGGGCTCGACCGTCTCGCCCGTCTTCTCGGTGACCCGCTGCGCGAAGCCCTCGATCCGCGCGAACGCGGACTCCGCGTCGCGCAGGGACGCCTCGCTGTACTCGATCATCGAGCGGTAGTGCGCGCTGCCGAGGTAGTAGCGGAGCACGATCGGCCGCCACGCCTTGACCATCTCGCTGACCAGCACGGAGTTGCCCAGCGACTTCGACATCTTCTCGCCGGCCATGGTGACCCAGCCGTTGTGCACCCAGTACTTCGCGAAGGTGTCGCCGAACGCCTTGGACTGGGCGATCTCGTTCTCGTGGTGCGGGAAGATCAGGTCGATCCCGCCGCCGTGGATGTCGAACTCGGCACCGAGGTACTTGTGCGCCATCGCGGAGCACTCCAGGTGCCAGCCCGGCCGGCCGCGGCCCCAGGGGGTGTCCCAGCTCGGCTCGCCCGGCTTCGCCGACTTCCACATGGCGAAGTCGCGCTGGTCGCGCTTGCCGGTCTCGCCCTCGCCGGACGGCTGGCGCAGATCGTCCAGGTTCTGGTTCGACAGCTCCAGGTAGCCGGGGAACGAGCGCACGTCGAAGTAGACGTTGCCGTCCGCCGCGTAGGCGTGGCCGCGCTCGATGAGGCCGCGCATCATCTCGATCATCTCGGGGATGTGGCCGGTGGCGCGGGGCTCGTAGGTGGGCGGCAGGCAGCCGAGCGCGGCGTAACCGTCGTTGAACGCCCGCTCGTTCTCGTACCCGATCGACCACCAGGGGCGGCCCTGCTCCTCGGACTTCCGGATGATCTTGTCGTCGATGTCCGTGACGTTCCGGATGAAGGTCACGTCGTAGCCGCGGTACGCGAACCAGCGGCGCATGATGTCGAAGTTCAGGCCGGAACGGATGTGCCCGATGTGCGGTGCGGCCTGGACGGTAGCGCCACAGAGGTAGATCGAGACACAGCCCGCGGTGAGCGGGACGAAGTCACGGATCTGCCGGGCGCTGGTGTCGTACAGGCGAATAGTCACGCCTCAAGGGTAGTAGGCCGACACCAGTGCCCCGCGACCGTTGGAGAGTCGCGGGGTAACTTTTCTGCTATACGGCCCCCGGGAGGGCTCTTCGAGGGTGCCGCTACGGGGCACGGGGTGCAGGTGGGACGCGTGGGGCGGGTGTGTCGTGGCCGCCCGCCCGCACGGAAAAGAAGACTTTCCGTCACGGGCGGAGCCGTCGCCTCCGGACCGCCCCCGGCGGCCCGTCCGTCAGATGCGGCCGACCACCTTGCGCGGGGTGATCCGCACGACCACCCGCTCGGCGTCGTTCACCGAGTCCGGGTTGAAGTCCGCGTATCCCTTGCCGGTGTACTTCCGCGACAGCTGGTCGATCAGCTCCTGGCCGCCCTCGGTGGACAGGGTCGCCTCGCCGCGGATCTCGGCGTAGGAGTACGGCGCGTCGAACGGCTGGAGCAGCACGGTCACCCGGGGGTCGCGGCGCAGGTTCTTCTCCTTGCGGCGGCCGACCGTGGTGGAGATCAGCACGTCGTCCCCGTCCCGCGCCACCCACACGGGCGACACCTGCGGGCTGCCGTCCGGCTGGATGGTCGCGACGTTGACGAAGACGGGCGTGTCCAGCAGGTTCTTGAGCTCATCGGAAAGTGCGGCGGTCATGACCTACATCCTCCTGCGCGTAGCGGTGACGGGCTGCGACGGTACGTGATCTGCGTCTCCTACCCCGTAACCACGCGGCCGCTCCGTTCGTTCCCGGACCGGCCCCACCGGAAGAGTGAAAAAACGGCCGGGAAGTGTACGGGCCCCGGGCCATGGCCCTCCGGGCCCGCGGCCGTACGGCGGCGGGCCCGGCGCGGCCTCAGGGGGTGCGGTACACCAGCGCGGTGGCGATCCCCGCGATGCCCTCGCCCCGGCCGGTGAAGCCGAGGCCGTCCGAGGTGGCGGCCGAGAGCGAGACGGGGGCGCCGACCACGTCCGAGAGGACCTGCTGGGCCTCCTCGCGCCGCTTGCCGATCTTCGGGCGTACCCCGACGACCTGGACGGCGACGTTGCCGATCTCGAACCCGGCCGCCCGCACGATCCGGGCCGCCTCGGCCAGCAGCGTCACACCGGAGGCACCGGACCACTCGGGGCGGCCGGTGCCGAAGTGCTGCCCCAGGTCACCGAGGCCGGCGGCGGAGAAGAGGGCGTTGCAGGCGGCGTGCGCGACGACGTCCGCGTCGGAGTGCCCGGCCAGGCCGGGGCCCTCGCCCTCCCACTTCAGGCCCGCGCACCAGAGCTCGCGGCCCTCCTCGAAGGCGTGGATGTCGGTCCCGATCCCGACGAGCGGGATCACGGGGCGGGAATCGGTGACGGGACGGGGATCAGAAGCCATCGTTCGCCCTCCGGCGTGCGAGTACCGCCTCGGCCAGCACGAGATCGAGCGGCCGGGTCACCTTGAACGCCTCTTCGTGGCCGGGCACCACGACGACGGGCTCGCCGAGACGTTCCACCATCCCCGCGTCGTCGGTGGCGCCGTCGCCGCCGAACACCACGGTCGCGTGCGCCCGCACCAGGGTCTCCCGGTCGAAGCCCTGCGGGGTCTGCACCGCGCGCAGCGTGGCCCGTACGGGGGTCGAGAGCACCGGCTCCGGTCCGCCCGGGACCACCGAGGGCTCGACCTCCTTGACGGTGTCGGCGAGCGGCACGGCGGGCACCACGGCCGGGGCGCCGCCGCGTACCGCCTCGATCACCGCGTCCACGGTGTCGACCGGCACCAGGGGGCGGGCCGCGTCGTGCACCAGGACCGTGGCCACGTCCTCGGGCAGCACCTCCAGGCCGAGGCGGACGGACTCCTGGCGGGTCTCGCCGCCGGGCACCACCACGTAGTCGGTGCGCTCCGGCAGGGCGTGCGCGTCGAGGAGGTTCTTCACCTCGGACGCACCGTCCGGCGGGGCGACCACCACGACGAGCGAGACGGCGCGCGAGGCGGCCATCGCCCGTACGGCGTGGATCAGCATGGGCGTACCGCTCAGGGTCCGCAGCGCCTTGGGCGCGCCGGGACCGAGCCGGACCCCCCGGCCGGCCGCCGGGATGACGGCGGCGGTACGGGGCGGCCTGGCGGAACCGCCGGTCGCGGGGGGTACGGCGGGCGCCGGGGCGCCCGACGGACCCGGCAGCCCGTCGGGTGGCGACGTGTCGGGCGGTGACATGGGTGACATCGGTTGGACTCCGAAGCTTCGGCAGGTTTGTTGCCACGGCCGACGTGGGTAGGGCACCGAACGAGCCGCCGTACAACGGCCCGCCTCGGTCCGGACCCCTTCCGTGACCCGGTCGAGCGAGTCGTGGCGGCGGCGCGGGGCGGCCGGTGCGTTGACCGGCCGAGGGGGACGCTAGCCGCACGAGGGCCGGCGCGACCACCACCTGGTATCCGGCCGAATTCAGCCGCATCCGGGTGGCCGAAAAAGAATCTTGAAAAAGCGCCGGGTGCCCAGGTGTCCGGCCCCCCGCATGCGGTGAATCCGGTGCGGTGGGTTCCGCCGCATCGGAAACCCGCCGCACCGGGACCGGAAGCCGGCGGGACCGCGGGAAGTCGCGGCGCGTCATACGACGCAGGGCGTCATACGGGGAACACGTACGGGCCCAGAACGCGAACGTGCCGCGGCGCCCGGAGACGTGCCGTTGAAAACGGCAGGTCAGCGGGGACCACGGCATATTCGTACAACCGGTGTGATCCGGTTCAGGACGCGAGAACCTCGTCGAGCAGGGCTTCGGCCTTGTCCTCGTTCGTGTTTTCCGCGAGAGCGAGCTCACTCACCAGGATCTGGCGGGCCTTGGCGAGCATGCGCTTTTCTCCGGCGGAGAGTCCGCGCTCGCGCTCACGACGCCACAGGTCGCGCACCACTTCGGCGACCTTGATGACATCGCCAGAGGCGAGCTTCTCCAGATTTGCCTTGTAGCGACGGGACCAGTTCGTCGGCTCTTCGGCATACGGTGCGCGCAGCACCTCGAAGACCCGGTCCAGCCCGTCCTGCCCGACCACGTCGCGCACGCCTACGAACTCCGCATTGTCCGCCGGCACACGAACCGTCAAGTCGCCCTGGGCGACCTTGAGCACCAAGTAGGTCTTGTCCACGCCTTTGATCTGGCGAGTTTCGATAGCCTCGATCAGCGCGGCCCCGTGATGGGGATAGACCACGGTGTCGCCAACCTTGAACGTCATGTGACAGGTACCCCTTCCGTGGCTATCCAGGGTAACACGAGAACGGCTACTCCTGAATGGCGTTTTCGCAGGTCAGGGCATATCTCGGGGCTTGACAACAGCATCGGGAACGTGCTGCGCGGGGCTTCGCGGAGAGGGTATTCGCAGGTCGGAGCCGTTGTACGACCGGCCGGAAACGCACCGTTCGCGCGCCCGGGAACCCTGTCCGAACGGGTTAAAGATCCCGTTTTGCCGGATTCGCGAAGCGGCGGTTTCTTCCGCGCGTTCGGAGATCGATCACACGATCGACAGAAGTTTCGCGCCCCATTGAAATTGATCAAGCCGCCCCTGACAACCGCTCCCCGCGCTTTTCCGCCGACGAATGCGTCACCGCCGGGAAAATTGATCATTCGCGTTTTGTGAACAGCGGATGTCGGGCGGTGACCGGCGTGCCGGGGCCGCCCGGAGGAGGGACGGTCCGGGCGCGGCTCCGGTCCGTGAGCCGGGCGGACCGCCCCGGTCCCGGCGAAGAGCCGTGGGGCAAAGGGGCGGGTCGGGTGCGAGGCGTGAGCGGCGGCTCGGTAGCCTAAGGCCGCTGACACACCCTTAGGGCGGCTTTACGTCACTCGGACCCGCCGCCCTGCGCGGTCGTGCAGTGCACCTGCGCACCACGTCCGTAGTCCGCAGTCCGAACGTTCAAGGAGTTGCCGCCGCCGTGAGCCGCAGCCTTCGACACGGCGCTCTCGCCGCCACTGCCCTCGTGATCTCCATCGCCTCGCTGTCCGCGTGCGCCGCGGGCAACGACGCAGCAACGCTCCAGGTCAGGCCGGACAATGCCGCCACCTCGGTCGGCGACATCAAGATCCAGAACGTGAACGTCGTCACGCAGCCCGACCACGACGCCGAGGGCCCCGCCGTGGTCACCGGCGCCCTCTTCAACCAGGGCACCGAGGACGAGACGCTGGAGGCCATCACGCTGCCCCGGTCCAGCACCGAGGTGAAGCTGCACGCCGCCAAGGGCGACGGGCCGCTCGTGGTCCCGGCCGGCGGCAAGGTCGTCCTCGGTGGCGAGGGCAACGCGTCCGCCGTCATCGAGAACGGCCGCCAGGCCACTCAGAACGGCAACATCGAGCAGGTCGTCTTCCGCCTCAGCGACAGCGGCGACATCGCGCTGGGCGCCACCGTCGTGCCCTCCCGCTCCTACTTCAAGGGCTTCGGGCCGAGCGCGCTGCCCACCGCCGCCGCGAGCCCCGACGCCTCGGCCTCCGCCGACGCCTCGGCCTCCCCGGACGCCTCCGCGGGCGCCGACGCCTCCGCGACCCCGACGGACAGCGAGTCCCCGGCCGCCGAGTGACATCGGGCCGGCCTCGTACCCGAGCGCCGGCCGCGTACACGAGTGAAGGGCGCCTTCCCCTCGGGGGGAGGCGCCCTTCACTCATCGGTCCGTGCGGTGGCCGGCCACCGGTTTACGGCTCGAACTTGTAGCCCAGGCCGCGGACCGTCACCAGGTAGCGCGGCGCTCCCGGGTCGGGCTCGATCTTGGCGCGCAGCCGCTTCACGTGCACGTCGAGGGTCTTGGTGTCGCCCACGTAGTCGGCGCCCCAGACCCGGTCGATGAGCTGCATGCGGGTCAGTACCCGGCCCGCGTTGCGCAGCAGCATCTCCAGCAGGTCGAACTCCTTCAGCGGGAGGTCCACCTTGCCGCCGGAGACGGTGACCACGTGGCGGTCGACGTCCATCCGGACCGGACCGGCCTCCAGGGCCGCCGGCGTGATCTCCTCCGGCTCCCCGCGGCGGCGCAGCACCGCGCGGATGCGCGCCACCAGCTCGCGCGAGGAGAACGGCTTGGTGACGTAGTCGTCGGCTCCTATTTCCAGACCGACCACCTTGTCGATCTCGCTGTCCTTGGCGGTGACCATGATCACCGGGACGTTGGAGCGGTTGCGCAGCTGGCGGCAGACCTCGGTACCGGGCAGGCCCGGCAGCATGAGGTCGAGCAGGACGAGGTCGGCGCCGTTGCGGTCGAACTCGTCGAGACCGTCGGGACCCGTCGCCGCCACGGCGACCTCGAAACCCTCCTTGCGCAGCATGTAGGACAGGACGTCGCTGAAGGATTCCTCATCCTCGACGACAAGCACTCGGGTCACGGAAGGGCCTCCGGGGCAGGAAAGGGTTCAAAAGCAGCGGTGTCGAACGGTCCGTCGTCGTCACTGCTGACGACGAGCGGTCCGCCGGTGGTGCGTTCCCGTACGGTGCCCGTCTCGGGCAGGCGCAGGGTGAAGGTGGAGCCCTGTCCCTCGGAGCTCCAGACGGTGACCTCCCCGCCGTGCGAGGCGGCCACATGCTTGACGATGGCGAGCCCGAGGCCGGTGCCACCGGTGGCTCGTGAGCGGGCCGGGTCGACGCGGTAGAACCGCTCGAAGACCCGGTCCCGGTCCTTCTCGGAGATGCCGATGCCCTGGTCGGTCACGGAGAGCTCGATCAGGGGCCGGCCCTGTCCGGCCATCCGCCGGACGGCGATGCCGACCCTGGTACGGGCGGGGCTGTAGTTGACGGCGTTCTCGACCAGATTGCCGAGGGCCGCCGCGAGCTGTCCGCGGTTGCCCCAGACGGAGAGGTCGCTGGTTCCGCCGGAGGCCATGGTGATCTCCTTCGACACGGCCTGCTGGCGGCAGCGGTCGATGGCCTCGGCGACGAGTTCGTCCACCCGGACGGCCTCGGCGTCCTCCAGCGGGTCGTCGTTCTGGACCCGGGAGAGGTCGATCAGTTCCTGGACGAGGTTGGTCAGCCGGGTGGCCTCGATCTGCATCCGGCCAGCGAAGCGCTCGACGGCCTCCCGGTCGTCGGACGCCTCCAGGACCGCCTCCGACAGCAGGGAGAGCGCGCCGGTCGGCGTCTTCAGCTCGTGGCTGACGTTGGCGACGAAGTCTCGCCGTACCGCCTCTATCCGCCGCGACTCGGTCAGGTCCTCGACCAGCAGCAGCACCAGCCGGGAGCCCAGCGGGGCGACCCGGGCGGAGACGGCGAGCGCGTCGCCCCGGCCCGTACCGCGGCGGGGCAGCTCCAGCTCGACCTGCCGTATCTCGCCGTCCCGGCGGGTGTCCCGGGTCATCTGCAGCATCTGGTCGACGGCCAGCCGGCCGCCGCGGACCAGGCCCAGCGCGTACGCGGCGGAGCTGGCCTTCACCACGCCGTCGCTCTCGTCGAGCACGACGGCGGACGAACTGAGGACGGAGAGGACGGTGTCCACCCCGGGAGGCAGGGTGGCGGCGGTCTCCGGCCGCACGGAAGCGCGCGTCGGTTTCTTCAGTTCGCGCTCGCTCCAGCGAAACGCCAGCATCGCGATCACGCCGGTGCACAACCCGGCGGTCCCGGCTGCTGCGGCGACCGCCGCGTTCACGTCCATGTCGTCCAGGTTATGCGTCGATGCGTACGCCCTCCCAGCCATACGAGTGCCATCTCGAACACTCGTCGCCCAGAGTTCACCGAGGGTATGGGCCCGGTTCACTTCTGCGGTCGGATTCCGACGCGTTCCGGGCGCACCGTGGGAGCGTGGGGTTCGACCCAGAGACCCCGGCCCACAGGACTGGAGAGGGACTTCCATGCGCGACGCCTACCACGAGGAACTCGACTCGATCGGCGAGGACCTGGTCGAGATGGCCCGGCTCGTCGGGTCGGCGATCGGACGGGCCACCACGGCCATGCTCGACGCCGACCTCACGCTCGCGGAGACCGTCATCGCCGCGGACCAGAGGGTCGACGACCTCCAGCACGAACTGGAGGCGCGCGCCATCGCCCTCCTCGCCCGGCAGCAGCCGGTCGCGACCGATCTGCGGATCGTGGTCACCTCGCTGCGCATGAGCGCCGACCTGGAGCGCTCGGGCGACCTCGCCCAGCACGTCGCCAAGCTGGCCCGGCTCCGCTTCCCGGACAAGGCCGTCCCGCACGACCTGCACGCGACGATCCTGGAGATGGGGCAGCTGGCCCAGCGGCTGATGGCGAAGGCCGCCGAGGTGATCATCACCAAGGACGTCGACCTCGCCCTCCAGCTGGAGCAGGACGACGACGAGATGGACCTGCTGCACCGCGCGCTCTTCCAGCACCTGATGGACGACCGCTGGAAGCACGGCATCGAGACGGCGGTCGACGTGACCCTGCTCGGCCGTTACTACGAGCGCTTCGCCGACCACGCGGTCTCGGTCGCCAAGCGGGTCGTCTACCTGGTGACGGGCGAGCACGCCGACGAGCTCCAGTCGCCGACCTCGGTCGAGGGCGCCTGACCGACGCGGGACGGGCGGGGCGGGCGGGGCGGGCAGGGCCGACGGTACGGGTGGGGCGGGCGGGGTCGGTGGTACGGGGCCGGGCGCACGCCCCCGTACCGCCCCGTACCGCCCCGCAGTGCGATCCGGCGCGCGCCGGCGCCGTCGGACCACCGGAGGGGCACGGAATCTCTGCGCGTGTGCGCCGTTGATGCGCCCGCCCGGCTGGGCATGCAATGGACGGGGGCCGGGACCGATCCCGTACGCCCCTGTCGTGCGCACCGGGCGTACGACACCGGCGCGGCGGCCCTCCGGCCCCGGCCGGTGGTACGCGTTGAGGAGGACCTCATGGCACATGCGGCCGATTCCCCCCTGCCCGACCCCGAGCAGGAGACCCCGACCGAAGTGGTGCGCCTGACCGTGCTCGGCGCCTGCGGCTGCGGCTCCGGCTGCGGTTGCGGCTGCCAGTCCGGTTCGCCCTGTCAGTGCGGCGGCTGACCGGACCCGTTCCGGGGGCCTGTCCCGGCTGTGGCCGTACGACGGCGCGACGGCTGTACGCCGTCGTGCGGCCGCGCCGCCCGCACCTGAAGAGGCTTGTCCCCGGCGTCGACGCGCGGGGACGGCTCGACGGCGGGGGCCGGTACGGCCGGCCCGCCGGTCTCCACGACGCGCCCCTCCGGATCGCCGGTCTCCACGACGCGCTCCCGGTCCCCCGGCTCCGCGAGCGGGGACAGGTCCCGCATCAGCAGCCAGTAGCCCAGGGTGGTCGCCGTACCGAGCAGGGCGCAGGCCATCCAGAGCCAGGACGCGCCCCAGTGGTCGATCACCACGCCGGACATCAGCGGGGCGACCAGCGCCGCGACCGACCAGGACATCGTGTACACCCCCTGGTAGCGGCCCCGGCCCTGCGAGGGCGAAAGCTTCACCACCAGACCGGACTGGGTCGGGGCGTTGACGATCTCGCCCAGGGTCCAGACGCACACCGTCAGCGCGTACGCGGCGACCGAGCCCGCGAAGGCCGTCAGACCGAACCCGTACCCCAGGAAGAGCGTGGAGACGATGAGGAGTTGACGCGGGTCACGGCTCTCGATGAACCGGGAGAGGGGGATCTGGAGTACGACGATCAGCAGGCCGTTGACGGCGATCGCGGTACCGAAGTCGGAGCTGGTGAGCCCGTCCGCGCCCATGGCCACCGGCAGGCCCACGTAACCCTGCTGGGTGATCAGCGCGACCAGGAACGACAGCCCGACCACCCCCATGAACCGCCTGTCCCGCAGCACGTCCGTGAGCCGGACCCCGACGGGTTCGGCGGTCCGCGCGCCGGACGCGGAGACCACCGGGGCGCGGTCCGGCCGGGACTCCGGCACCTTCAGGAAGACGACGGCGGCGCAGCACAGGGTCAGCAGCGCCTCGACGAAGAAGCCGATCCGGTAGCTGTACTCGGCGATGAACCCGGCGCCGGTGGAGGAGACGGCGAAGCCGAGGTTGATGGCCCAGTAGTTCAAGGAGAAGGCCCGGACCCGGTCCTTCGGCGGCACGATGTCCGCCATCATCGCCTGGACGGCGGGGCGCGAGGCGTTGCTCGCCATGCCGACGACGAACGCGACGCCCGCGATGGCGACCGGGTTCTCCATGAACCCCAGCACCGCCACCGAGAGGGCCGTCGAGACCTGCGCGATCAGCATGGTCGGCCGCCGCCCGAGCCGGTCGGCCATCACCCCCGCGCCGAGCGAGGAGATGACCCCGCCGAGGCCGTGCAGCGAGGCGACCAGACCCGCGTACGAGGCCGAGTAGCCCCGGTCCAGCGTCAGGTAGAGCGCCATGAAGGTGGCGACGAACGCCCCGAGCCGGTTGACCAGCGTGCTGGTCCACAGCCACCAGAACTCCCGGGGCATCCCGGACACCGCGCCGCGCGCGGCTCTCCGTAGACCGTGGACAGACATGCGGGTACCCCCAGGTGGCGCGAGCGGGAACAGGTGCGGGACGAGTGCCGCACGGACACGCCCGGTAAGCGGTACGGCAGCTGAGCGAACATTACGAAGGACGGCTTCCCGACCGCCACTCGATTGACGGCAGCCGTCAATCGTCGGCCCGGCGGGGTGCGGCTCGCTGCGCAGGTGGGGCGCGGACGGGGCACGGACGGGGGCCTTCGGACAGCCCTCCCGGCACCCCTCATGTGCGCCCCGCACCGCTCGCCTGTGTACCTGTTTGTCCGTCCAGTGGCCGGACGCGCGAAGGGGGTACAGGTTCGATTACGCTCGGGCTCATGGCCGACGCGACGTACAAGCTGATCCTCCTCCGCCACGGCGAGAGCGAATGGAACGCGAAGAACCTGTTCACCGGTTGGGTGGACGTGAACCTCACCGAAAAGGGCGAGAAGGAAGCGGTGCGCGGCGGTGAGCTGCTGAAGGACGCCGGGCTGCTCCCGGACGTCCTGCACACCTCCCTCCAGAAGCGCGCCATCCGCACGGCGCAGCTCGCGCTGGAGGCCGCCGACCGCCACTGGATCCCCGTCCACCGCTCCTGGCGGCTGAACGAGCGCCACTACGGCGCGCTCCAGGGCAAGGACAAGGCCCAGACCCTCGCCGAGTTCGGCGAGGAGCAGTTCATGCTGTGGCGCCGCTCCTACGACACCCCGCCGCCGGTCCTCGAGGACGGCACGGAGTTCTCGCAGAGCGACGACCCGCGCTACGCGACGATCCCGACCGAGCTGCGCCCGCGCACCGAGTGCCTCAAGGACGTCGTCGTCCGCATGCTGCCGTACTGGTACGACGGCATCGTCCCGGACCTGCTCGACGGCAAGACCGTCCTCGTCGCCGCCCACGGCAACAGCCTCCGCGGCCTGGTCAAGCACCTGGACGGCATCTCCGACGACGAGATCTCGGGCCTCAACATCCCGACCGGCATCCCGCTCGTCTACGAGCTCGACGCCGACTTCAAGCCGGTCAAGCCGGGCGGCACGTACCTCGACCCGGACGCGGCCAAGGCCGCCATCGAGGCCGTGAAGAACCAGGGCAAGAAGAAGTAAATTCCGCGATCACGCCCCCGGTCCGCGCGTACGGCGCGGAGCGGGGGCGTTTTCGTGGCCCCGACCCGCCCCGCCGCAGGCCACGGACGCATGTCCGGGTCCCCGGGAGGGCTGCGACCGCCCCGCCGGATTCCACCGCCATCGCAGTGGGGCCGGTCCGGTCGCTCACGAGTGGCTGTGCCGTACACGCGAACTGCCCTACTCTCAGCCGCCATGAAAATGGATCAAGCAGGACAGGCCGAATCCGCGGCATCGGACACCGCCCTGTTCGACTACCTCCCGACCGCCGCGGACTACGACCAGGCCCGGAAGAGGTTCTCCCTCAGGACCCGGCACGGCCTGACCGGTGGTCTGTGGCTTCCCGCCCTGTTCGGGGCCGCGGTGATCACCACGCGGACACTGGCCTGGCACTTCGGCGCCGCCGAGACGACCGGCATCAGCGTGATCGGCGTCAGCGCCCTCTTCTACGCACGGCAGCGGGTCCGCAGGACCCGGACACGGACCCAGTACGAGGAGCACGCGGCTCTCGGGAACTGCCGCACCACGCTTACCGCCGACGGGCTCACCACCACCGGCTCGTCCGGGGAGAGCAGCGGCACCACCAGCTGGAACATCTACCCGTGGTGGTTCGAGACGCCCGACCTGTTCGTCCTCACGGGCAGCGCGGAGTACTTCTTCGTCATACCCAAGCGCGGCGCGCATTCCCCCGAGGACCTGGTCCGGGCCCGCGCACTCTTCGCGCAGCACCTTCGGCGTATCTGAGCACCGGCGCCACGCACGCCTGCCGGGCAGCACTCGGCCGAGACGGCCGACGCCCCGGGCACACCCCCGCACGAGGGGCCACTCGGCGGCATTCGCCCCTCACGAAGGAGTAACGACCGCAACTACCGGCCCCCCGCCGCTGTCTTGCCGTTCATGAAGATTTCCTTCCTCATCCACAACGCGTACGGGATCGGGGGGACGATCTCCACCACGTTCAACCTGGCCCATGCGCTGGCCGAGCGGCACGAGGTGGAGATCGTTTCGGTCAACCGGCACCGGGACGCGCCCGCGTTCGCGCTCGACCCGCGCATCCGGCTGCGGCCGCTGATCGACCTGCGGCGGGAGAAGGGCCACCCACTGTTCGGGCAGCCGTCGAAGGCGTTCCCGCGCGCGGAGAGCCGGTACGGGGAGTACAGCGCGCTGACGGACCGCCGGATCGCCGAGTTCCTGTCGGGCACGGACGCCGACGTCGCCATCGGTACGCGCGCCGGGCTCAACGTGCACCTCGCGCTCCAGGCACCCGACCGCACCGTGCGGGTCGGGCAGGAACACCTCACGGTGGAGAGCCACCCGCCCGCCCTGCGCCGGGTCCTGCGCCGGGCGTACCGGCGGCTGGACGCGCTGACCACCGTCACGGACGCGGACGCGGACGCCTACCGGCGGACGATGCGGCTGCCGGGCGTACGCGTCGAGGCGCTGCCCAACAGCGTGCCGGACCCCGCGCTCCCGCCCGCCGACGGGAACGCGCGGATCGTGGTCGCGGCCGGGCGGCTGGTGCGGGTGAAGCGGTACGACCTGCTCATCGAGGCGTTCGCGAAGGTGGCCGCCGAGCGTCCCGACTGGCAGTTGCGAATCTACGGACGCGGCGAGGAGCACGACCGGCTGCGACGCCTGGTGGACGAACTCGCCCTGCACAACAACGTGTTCCTGATGGGCGCCGCCGCCCCGATGGAGGCCGAGTGGGTCAAGGGCTCGATCGCCGCCGCGACTTCGAGCTTCGAGCCGTTCGGCATGACGATCGTGGAAGCGATGCGCTGCGGGCTCCCCGTGGTGAGTACCGACTGCCCGCACGGGCCCGCCGAGATCATCCGGCCCGGCGAGGACGGCCGGCTGGTCCCGGTCGGGGACCGGGACGCGCTGGCCGCCGCGCTGCTCGACCTCGTCCGCGACGACGAGCTGCGCCGCCGGATGGGCCGCGCCGCGCTGGACAACTCCCGCCGGTACGCGCCGGGTCCGGTCGTCGCGCGGGCGGAGGCCATGTTCGAGGGGCTGGCCGCCGCCCGGGCCGCCGGGCGCCCTGCCGCACCGGACACCGGCACGGCCCTCGCGCTCGGACCACACGGGTACGCGGCCCGGGACACCCTGGAAACGGCGGCACGCACCCTGCTGAAGACCGTACGGAAGGCGAAGCGGCGATGACGGAGACGAAGGCGACGGAAGGCACCGACCCGGCGCGGGGCGGCGGCACGGACTCCGCGCCGGATCAACTCCCGCGCGCCGCCTGCTCGGTGGACCGGGAGGGCCGGATGGTGGTGCGGTTCGGGTTCGAGCCCCGTACGGCGGAACGCCCGCGGCTGCTGCTGCGGTTGCGTCCGCCGAAGGGGAAGCCGGAGTCGGTCACCCGGCTGGTCGACCTGGAGCCGGACGGACCGGCCGACGCACGGACGGGTGGACCGGAGCGCTCCTGGCGGGCCGTGCTCGAACCGGAGCCGGCGCTGACGGAGGGGCGGTGGGACCTCTTCGTACTGCCCGCGCCGGACGCGGAACGTACGCCGCTGCTCGCGGGCGTCCGCGACCTGCGGGCGCTGCCGGCCGGGCGCGAGCCCGGGCGGACACCGCTGCCGCTCGCGGTGCGGGTGCCGTTCGCCACCGGGGACGGCACCCTCGCCGTACGGACCTGGCTGCGGGCGGCGCACGTCGAGGCGGACCGTATCGAGGTCGGCGCCGAAGCGACCACCGTACGCGCGCGGATCTTCGGGCCCCGGCCGGGCGTCGGCGCGGCAGCCCTGCTGCGACTGCGGGGAGCGGCCGGCGGGGTGCGCGAGACGGAGCTCCACACGGACGGCGGCGACGGCGTGCGGTTCGCCTTCTCCCACAGGGAGTTGGTGGACACGCCCGACGGTGGGCCGGGGGTGTGGGACGTACTCGTGCGTACGGAGACGGGCGCGCGGCCGATCCGGGTGGGGCGGCTGCTGGACGATGTAGCGGACCGCAAGAAGGTGTGGGTCTTCCCGGCCTTCACTCTCAACGGCCTTACTGCGCGCATCTATTACACGCTGGACAATGAGCTTTCGGTGGAGGTCACGCGCGGCTGACGCACCATCGGGTACCGCCCGACGAGCAGACGCGCCCGTGTACTCGGGCCCGCCACCCACTACCGTGGGGGTGCCTTCCGGCGCCCCCACGCGGACGCGTACCCGGGCCCTGCCGACGGGGCGCACCTTGCCGGCCGAGGCACAAGGAGATCGGGGAGAGCACAGTGGGCGAGTCTCTGAAGACTTTCGTCGGTGGTACCGAGGTGGAGGTGCCCAACAGCATCCCGGCCATCCGCGCCGCGCTCCCCGACGAGAGACGCGACGAGTTCGACCGCGCCGTCAACGAGGCGGGCGTGCACCAGATCCACGCCGTGATGCGGCACTGGATGCTGGAGGCGGTCCCCGATCCCGAGGCCGAACGCATCCTGGACCGGCTGGCGCGGGACGAGGCCGAGAGGCGGAGCGTGGCTTGAGTTTCCGTATCTCCTACGCCCCGCCGGCCGACGACACCCTGGCCAAGATGCGGGACGTCGAACCGTTCCGCGACGAGATGGCCCGCACCCTGGGGCGGGCTCCGTACGGCCACGGCTCCACGGCCGTGAAGGGCGAACGCGACCGCCGCGAGGCGACGGTGGCGGGCGCGATCGTCCTGTACTACGTCTCCGGTTCGGTGCTCACCGTCACCGTGGTCCGGCTCGTACCGCTGCCCTGAGCCTCCCGAAGCCCCCGGGGCGGCCCTGGCCGGACCTGGGCGGCCCCGGGGGAAGAGACGGGCCTCAGTCCGTCAGGAGACCTTCTTCACCTGGGCGTCGATGACCGGCTGCGGCTGCGTCAGCTTGACGTCGTTGCCCATGAACGAGGTCACGTTCAGCGTGCTGAAGGTGCTCACCGTGCTGCCCTGGCGGACCACCGCGAGATCGAACGGGACCTTCATGCCTTCCTGCTCCATCGTCGTGGCCCAGGCGGCCTGCTCCTCGCCGCCGGTCACCTTCTCCTCGGTGACCGCGGAGATCTTCTGGGCGTCTCCGCCCACGGTGGCGGTGAAGCCCGCGGTGCAGGCGGTGGCGGCGGCGCGGATGGCGGCGACGGTGTCAGCCGCTCCCGTGCCCTCGTAGGAGGACAGGGTGAGCATGGTGTGGTCCCCGCCCGATACGGAGGCCGTCGCGTCGTCCGACGTGGCGTCGACGCCGGTGGTCTTCGCCTCCGACTCGACGCTGCGCGAGGCCGAGGCGGCCGGCTTGCCCTGGGCCGCGCCGAAGAGCGCCTGGGCGAAGGGCAGGCACTCGGCCTTGTCGACAGTGACGGCCTCGGGCTTGACGATGTCCTCGGCGGTGGCCTTCTCGATCTTGAGGTCGGCGACGTCGCCCTGCACCAGGCTGGCCTTCTCCAGCTCGGCGGCGGTCAGCGCCTTGACGGCGCTCTGCTCCGCCTCGGCGGAAGCGGACGCGGACGCGGAGGACTTCGCGGAGCTTCCCGCCTTGTCGGCGCTGTCCGAACCGTCCGAGGACCCTCCGCAAGCGGTGGCCAGAAGGACCAGGGAGGCCACGGAAGCGGCGAGGGCGGATCGGCGGACGGTGGAAGCGCGCATGGTTCATTTCTCCTATTTCGGGAGCAACAACCCCTGCTCGGCTGCCCGTTCACGCGGTCGCGGCAGGATCGTCGCATTGCGCGTCACTCTATGGTCGAAAATTTGCTCGACCATGGTTTCCCTACGACTCCTGGCGTGATTGTGATTCCTCTGTGATCACCCTGTGAATTCACCGACCGTTTCGGGAGCATTCATGCCTCACGGCCCCTTGGACCAGCGGGTTTCCCCCACCGCCGAACCGTCACGGAACGGGCGCGCCGCTGCGGCCGGGGACCCTGTGGCCGGGGGCCCCGGCTCGTGGCGGCGCTCGCGGAGGTGGGGGAGGCGGCCCGGGGGCGGTGACGGGCGGACCGGGACAGCCTCAGGTGGCCTTTTCGTCGCGGGGCGTGACGTTGAGGAAGGGTTCGAACCAGGCGGCCGGCCGGAGGTCGCCTATGCCCAGCCGCTGGTTGACCTCGTCCTCCGGGTCCTCCATGCCGTCCAGACCGGCGTCGTAGAGCATCAGGACGTCGGTGTCCTGGAAGAACATCTCGGCGCACGCGTCGAAGTCGTAGTCGTCCCGGTGGGACGGGAGGTCTCCGCCGACGACGGTCCCGGTCCCGGCGACGGTCCCGGCGGAGGTCCCGATCCCGACGGCCCCGGTCCCGGCGGAGGTCCCGGCCTCGACGGCGGCTCGCGCGTCCTCGATGGCGAGGTGCAGAGCCACCTCCTCGGCCGTACAGGTGGGCTCCGGCCACCAGCCGTCGCGCAGGTCGCCCCCGATGTTCTCGGCCGCCCGCGCGAAGCGCAGCCGCCAGGCCGCGCCGACGCCGAACGTCACCCTGGGCAGCCGGGTGAAAACCCCGGCCTTCTCGCCGAGCCCGCCCGGCGCGAGAGGCCGGTCGCCGAGCGCCGCGGCGTCCTCGCGTGCGTGGTGGGCCAGCCGCCGCAGCGCCCCGTGGAGGGCTGCGGCGGTACGGGGCGTGAGGTGCCACCGGCAGCGCTCCTTCCCGCACTCCGGGTCCGCGCAGTGCGGGGCGTCCACTTCGAACAGTGCGGCGAAGTCCGGCCGTTCGGGCTCCCCGCCGTCTACCGGCTCCCCGCCGTCCACGGGCTCGCCGGCCGCTCCGGACTCCGCGGCCACTCCGGGCTCCGCGGCCACTCCGGGCTCCGCGGGCCGGTGGGCCTCCTCGCCACGGAGCCAGCCGGAGCCGAAGTCCGCCACCACCGCTTCACGGCTCCAGCCCGCGAGCTCGTCGTCCTCGTCGGCGGTGAGCCGGTAGACCTGACTGCGGTCGGCGAGGGTGTCCGCTCCCGCGATGTCTCCTCCGCGCTCGGCGAGCCACTGGGTGGCGCCGATGAGGTCCTGCCGGTCGTGGGCGCCCAGTTGGTCGGCCGGCAGCGGTTCCCAGCCCTCGCCGGCGGCGGCCTTGAGCAGCGCCCGCCGGTCGTGGACGTGGAACTCCCGCAGCAGCGCGATCCGGAAGACCGGGCCGGAGAGCTCGGCGAGCCTGGCGTCCGGGGCGGCGGCCCGCCCCTGCCCGCGCTCCCCGTCACCGCGCTCCCCGCGCCCGTGCTCCCCGTCCCTCGGCGCGTCGTCCTCCGGCCAGGCGCCCGCGAGAGCGTGGCCGACAGCGGTGCGCAGGGACTCGGCCGCACGGTCCGGCAGCCGGGTGCACAGCTCCTCCGGCGGGCCCGGGTCCCACGCGTCGGCCGGTGTGCGCAGGGCTCGCTGGAGCATGCGGGCGGCCTCGTCGGCTAGTTCGGGGGTGCGGCAGGCCAGGACGGCGTGCAGGGTGGCGGGACGCGGGCCGCGGTCCACCAGCGCGAGGACCCGGCTCTCACCGGGGGTGCGCTCGCAGTGGAAGCCGAGCGGCACGGCAGAACGTGGCTGACTGGGCACGCGGTGGCTCCGGGCAGGTGGGGGTGCGGACGCACGGACATCTGCCCCGTCGGGGGGAGATGACACACCGTCCGGACACCGGGGCGTCCGGTGGCCCGGGGGCAGCGGTCAGCCCGCGTCCGGCCCCGCGTCCGCGTCCGTACGCCGGGTCAGGTGGGCGAAGGCGTCGAGGTTCCGGGTGGACTCGCCCCGCGAGACCCGCCAGGCGTACTCCTTGCGGATGGCGCTCGCGAAGCCCAGCTCCAGCAGGGTGTTGAACGCACCGTCGGCCGCTTCGAGCACCACGCCGAGCAGCCGGTCCAGCTCGTCCGGGGTGACCACGCTCAGCGGCAGCTTGCCGACCAGATAGACGTCGCCGAGCCGGTCCACCGCGTAACTCACGCCGAAGAGGCGGAGGTTGCGCTCCAGCAGCCAGCGGTGGACCGCCGCGTCGTTCTCGTCCGGGTGCCGGACGACGAAGGCGTTGAGGGAGAGGGAGTGCTTGCCGACGAGGAGCGAGCAGGTGGTGGAGAGCTTGCGGGTGCCGGGCAGCTTGACGACGTAGTTGCCGGACTCCGGGCTCTCCCATTCCAGGCCGGCGTCGTCGAGGGTCGCCTCGATGATCCGCGCCACTGCCGCTTCGTCCACTGCCTCAGCCATGGTGCGAGCGTACGACAGCGTGCTGCCGCGCACCTACCGGCCGGTACGGGCTCCCGCTTCCGGATCCGGCTCCCGGCCTCAGCCCTGGCGGGAGCGGACCCGGCGGCGGTGGTCCTGCATCGCACCGGTGTAGACGTCGGCGGTCGCGGCGGCGGCGGTGCCCCAGCCGAAGGACTGCGCGTGCTCGGCGGCGGCGGCGCCCATCCGGTCGACGAGCTCCGGCGTGCGGACGAACCGTTCGAGCGCCAGCGCGTACGACTCCGGGTCGTGCCCCGGGATCAGGAAGCCGCTGACACCGTCCCGCACCGCGACCGGCAGTCCGCCCACGGCCGCGGCGACGACCGGCGTACCGACCGCCTGGGCCTCTATGGCGACCAGCCCGAACGACTCGCTGTACGACGGCATGACCAGCACGGACGCGGCCCGGAACCAGTCGGCGAGCTGGTCCTGCCCGACCGGCGGCTGGAACCGTACGACGTCGGCGACGCCGAGCCTGGCCGCCAGCTTGTGGAGGACCTCCGGCTTGGCGAGGCCCGTACCGCTCGGTCCGCCCACCACCGGTACGACGATCCGGGACCGGAGCGACGGATCGCGCTCCAGGAGCACCGCCACGGCGCGCAGCAGCACGTCCGGCGCCTTCAGGGGCTGGATGCGCCCCGCGAAAAGCGGGATCAGCGCGTCCTGCGGCAGCCCGAGCCGGGCGCGCGCGGCGGCCCGCCCGTCGCCGGGGCAGAAACGTTCCAGGTTCACGCCGGGGTGGACGACGGCGACGGAGGCCGGGTCGGCGTCGTAGAAGCGGACGAGTTCGTCCGCCTCTTCCGCCGTGTTGGCGATGAGCCGGTCGGCCGCGTCGACGATCTGCGTCTCCCCGATGACCCGGGCGGCGGGTTCGGGGGTGTCGCCCTCCGCCAGCGCGGCGTTCTTGACCTTCGCCATCGTGTGCATGGCGTGCACCAGCGGGACGCCCCACCGCTGCGCGGCCAGCCAGCCGACCTGGCCGGAGAGCCAGTAGTGGGAGTGCACGAGGTCGTAGTAGCCGGGGCGGTGACCTGCCCAGGCCTGCATCACGCCGTGGGTGAAGGCGCAGAGCTGGGCGGGCAGGTCCTCCTTGCAGAGCCCTTCGTACGGCCCCGCGTCGACGTGCCGGACCAGCACCCCGGGCGCCATCTCGACCACCGGGGGCAGGGAGCCGGTGGTGGCCCGGGTGAAGATCTCCACCTCGATGTTGATCTCGGCGAGGCGCCTGGCCAGCTCCACGATGTAGACGTTCATGCCGCCGGCGTCGCCCGTGCCGGGCTGGTGGAGCGGCGAGGTGTGCACGGAGAGCATCGCGATCCTGCGCGGCCTGCGGTGCCCGCCGGTGAACCCGGCCGCCAGAGCGCTGCCACGCCCGCCCGGGAACCGCAGGCGGGGCGTCACGCGGCTGCCGCCGAATCGGGAGACGTCACGACTCACGTCGTCCGGACCTCCTCGCTCAGGGCATGCCATGGAAGGGACGGACGTCCCCTCGTCGGCGAAACAGCGAAACGCGCCCGATTCATTTCCGTCTTTGCCAAATCATTGCCATGCCGTGTCAACCTCCGTCGTTCTCCGCCCGGTGGATGTCGGTCTCCGTCCCTCACGAGCCGTTCTCCGCCCCGCCCACGGGGTACGGGCCGGCGCGCGCCGGCCGCGCGGGCTCCCCTGCCGCGTACCCGCGATCGCGCGCGGGCGCGCATGTTCCGCACACACGCCCGCGCACTTCTCGTATACGTGCGCCCCGTACGGCCCGGGGCGCGGGACCGAAGTGGCGGCCCCCGGCGGACGGCACTCCCGCGACACGCCCACGACACGCCCAGGTCCCCGCCGCGTACGCTCGACCGCATGCACCAGCGCCCCATCGGCACCGTGACCCGCGGGACCACCAACCCGAACCGGCTCCGCCGCATGGACCGCTGGATCGCCGCCACCCACGGCCCCGCCCTCCGGCGCGCGGACTCCCCCGTCGCGGTGGACCTCGGCTACGGGGCGGCCCCCTGGACCGCCGTCGAGCTCCTGGACCGGCTGCGTACCGCCGCCCCGCACACCCGTGTGGTCGGCGTCGAGATCGACCCGGAGCGGGTCGCGGCGGCCCAGCCGTACGCGCGCGAGGGGCTCACCTTCCGGCACGGCGGCTTCGAGGTGCCGCTGACCGAGCCGCCCGCCCTGATCAGGGCGGCGAACGTGCTGCGCCAGTACGACGAGGACCAGGTCGCCGCCGTCTGGGAGCGGCTCCGCGCCCGGCTCGCCCCGGACGGGCTGCTGGTGGAGGGCACCTGCGACGAGATCGGGCGCCGGCACGTGTGGGTGGCGCTGGGGCCCGAGGGCCCGCGCACGGTGACCTTCGCCGCGCGGCTCGGTTCCCTGGACCGCCCCTCCGACCTGGCCGAACGCCTCCCCAAGGCGCTGATCCACCGGAACGTGCCCGGCGAGCCGGTGCACGCCTTCCTCCGCGACTTCGACCGGGCCTGGGCGACCGCGGCCCCGTACGCCTCCCTCGGCGCACGCCAGCGCTGGATCGCCGCCGCCCGCTCGCTCGCGGCCGACTGGCCGCTCCGCGACGACGCACGCCGCTGGCGCCAGGGCGAACTCACCGTGGCCTGGGAGGCCCTGCGCCCGGGCTGCGGCACCGGGCACGGCCGGGACCGGGGCTGAGAGCGGCGGGCGTACCGCCCGGCGCGCGCACCGGCAGACGCTCCGGCGAACAGTCCGGCGCGCTCCGGAGATGTGCGCGGGGCGTACGGCAGGGGGCGGGCCCGGGACCGAGAGGGAAAGGGGGAGGAAAGGCACGCCGTGTTGCGTACGTGTGACGCGTCCTTCCCCCGGTCCCCCTGTTGCTTTTCGGGACGGCATGGCACGATCGCGACGTTGCCGAAAAGTTACTGACAGTAAGTCACATGAGCGCTATCGGGCCTTTGCTCCAAGGTGCCGGAGGGGGAGTACGTCCGTGAAGCGACGTCACTGTGCCGCAGCCGCCATCACCGTGGTCTGCGCACTCGCCGTGCTTTCCGCACCGGCCCAGGCATGGGCCGCACCCGAGCCGCCCCCCTCGGTCCAGCAGGTCCCCGCCACGAAGTCCCTCGCCGAGGTGCGCGAGGAGATCGATCAGCTCTACGAGAAGGCCGGGGCCGCGACCGACGCGTACAACCTGGCCGAGGAGCAGGTGAAGAAGCAGACCGCCGAGCTGGGCGACCTCGGCCGCGCCATCGACGAGGGCCGCTCGAAGATCGCCCGGCTGAAGGACCGGATCGGCGCCCAGGCCCGGGAGCAGTACCGCAACGCCGGCCTGCCGCCGGGCACGCAGCTCGCCCTCAGCACCGACCCCCGGCTCTTCCTGTACGGCCTCAACCAGATACGCCAGAGCCAGCAGGCCTCCGACGCCGCGCTGTCCGAACTGACGCGGGCCCAGGCGGACCTGGAGCTGTACACCGACGACGCGCAGGACAACTGGGACAAGCTGGAGGCAGGCCGCCTCAAGCAGGCCCGGGCGAAGAAGGAGATCAACGCCCGGATCGACGAGGCGAAGAAGCTCGAAGCGCAGCTGGAGGAGAAGGAACGCGCCCGCCTCCTCGAACTGGAGAAGCAGGCGCAGGCCGCCGCCCAGTCCTCCTGGCTCAGCTCCGGCGCCCTGAAGGACATCAACCGCGAGGCGAGCCCGGGCGGCAAGGCCGCCGTGAAGTTCGCGCTCGCCCAGATCGGCAAGCCGTACGTCTGGGGGGCCGAGGGCCCCGGCTCGTACGACTGCTCCGGCCTGACCTCCCAGGCATGGGCGGCGGCGAAGCGGCCGATCCCCCGCACCTCGCAGGAGCAGTGGAAGCAGCTCACGCACATCGCGATCGGGGACATGCGCCCGGGCGACCTGATCATCTACCACAGCGACGCCACCCACGTCGGGATGTACGTCGGCGACGGCATGGTGGTGCACGCCCCGCGCCCCGGCCGGAACGTCACGCTGACCGGGGCCGGCTCGATGGAGATCCTCGGCGTGGTGCGCCCGGACGCGTAGGGCCTGCGCCTGGGGGACGTGCCGCCGCGGACCGGGTTGTCCACACGCTGTGGAGCGCGCGCCGGTGCGGTACCAGCACGGGCGCGCGCCGGTCCAGCAGCCGTGGACGAGCGCCGGAGTGCGTACGACCGCCGCGCGCCGGGCGTGCGATCCGGCCCGTGCGCGGGCGTGTGACCCACTCCCCACACGCGTACGCGCCCGCGTGATGTTTGTCATGGCGTCCGGGCCCACGGCGGAGGGGTGCACCGCGCCGGATCCGTGCCAGGACGCGGCTTATGACTGCGCATATGACTCCGGCGTGTCCCCGGGCGCCATTCCGCTCCTGGCCCGCCGAACGCTATGGTCCCGATCTGGCAGGTCGTCGACCGTCGTCCCGCCCGCGCCCTCGGGGGGAGGGAAGGAACCCGGAAACCGATGCCCGCACCCGTACCTCCGCAGCGTGCCGTGCCCGCTGCGGAGACCACCGCTGGAGCCGACCTCACCCTGTTGGTGATCCAGGACGACCCCACGGGCACCTTCTCCCTCCCGGATCTCCCCGCGGCGGCGGGTACCCGGGTCCGGGTCCGTACCGCCCGCAACCTCACCGAGGCCGGGCGGCTCCTCACCGACGACGTCGACTGCATCCTGCTCGACCTCTCACTGCCCGGCGGCTCCGGCGCACGCGCCACGGCGGACGACGGGGGCGGCTCCGGGCGCACCGATGAGCTCGCCGCGCTCCTGCACGTCCTGCGGATCGCGCCCCAGCACGCCGTGCTCGCGCTCACCGCCGAGGACGACGCGGAACTGGCGGCGGAGGCGGTACGTGTCGGCGCCCAGGACTACCTCTTCCGCGACGAGCTCGACGCCCGGCTGCTGAGCCGCGCCATCCGGTACGCCG
This sequence comes from Streptomyces sp. NPDC001493, assembly GCF_053597235.1. Taxonomy (NCBI): domain Bacteria; kingdom Bacillati; phylum Actinomycetota; class Actinomycetes; order Kitasatosporales; family Streptomycetaceae; genus Streptomyces; species Streptomyces sp. NPDC001493. Next base: position 18,905 of record NZ_JBSFHV010000044.1, on the reverse strand, counting down.
TCCAGCGCAAGCGGGCGGACATCACCCAGCACCAGCTGACCGAGTCCCGGCTGCGCGCCCAGGAGAACGCCCGGCTGGAACGCGGCCTGCTGCCCACCCCGCTGCTGAACGGCTCCAACCTCGGCTTCGCCGCGCGCTACCGCCCCGGCCGCAGCCGCGCGCTGCTGGGCGGCGACTTCTACGACACCGTCCGTACGCCGGACGGCACCGTCCACGCGATGATCGGCGACGTCTGCGGCCACGGCCCCGACGAGGCGGCCCTCGGCGTGGAGCTGCGCATAGCGTGGCGGGCCCTCACGCTGGCCGGGCTCTGCGGGGACGAGCTGCTCTCCACGCTCCAGCAGGTCCTGGAGCACGAGCGGCAGAGCGAGGAGATCTTCGCGACGCTCTGCACCGTCGACATCGCCCCGGACGGCCGCCGTGCCGGCCTCTGCCTCGCCGGGCACCCGGCGCCGCTGATCTCCCGGGCGGGGCGCGCCGCCCGTCTGCTGCCCTTCGAGGACGGCGGTCCGGCGCTCGGCCTGCTGCCGCGCGCCCGGTGGCCCCGGCGCCAGGTCGAGCTGGGCGGCGCCTGGCACCTGATGATGTACACGGACGGGCTCATCGAGGGCCGTATCGGCGAGGGCAACCAGCGCCTCGGCCAGGACGGCATGGTCGCCATGGTCGACGAACAGCTCGGCCGGGGCCTGCGCGGCGAGGAGCTGCTGGACGCCGCCGTCTCCCGGGTGCGGGAGCTGAACGGCGGCGAGCTCACCGACGACGTGGCCGTCCTGCTCCTCTCCCGCGACCGCGACAAGGACCGCGACCGGAGCAGGGACCGCGAGCGGGACCGGACACGCAAACGGGGCAGGCTCGCCGTGCGAACCCACCCCGTGCCGTCGGCCGTCGCGACCGCCGTACCGGTCGTACCGGCTCAGCGCCCGCCGTTGTAGGGGCCGTACGGGCCGTCGCTGCTGGACCCGCCGCGACGGTTCCCGCCTCCGGTCACCGCCTTGAGCGCGGGCCGTACGTCCACCAGGAACACGATGGACGCGACCGTCCCGGCCAGGATCAGGAACAGCATCGGGACGAAGAGGTTCACGGCCACCGCGACGGCCAGGATGATCACCCAGAACTTCTTCGTCTTCTTGTCGGCCGCCCGGTAGGCGTCCTCGCGCGAGATGGACGCGAAGACCAGCGCCAGCACGGCCAGAACGAGCATGAGCAGGTACAGCAGCTGGATGAACGTGCCGAATCCGCTGAGCAACATGGTGTGCACCGCCTAGTCGTGGGTGAGCCCCTTACGGCCCCTGTGGCAACCGTACCGAAACGGCGAACGGGCCAGGGGTCACGATGCCCGCTCCACGCCGGAACACGCCCGCACCGCCCGTGCCGTCGGGCCGCACCGCCCGTGCCGTCCGGTCCGCCGACCGGCTGCCGGTCAACGGGCGACCGGCTCCGGGGCGGGCCGCACGTTCGCGTCGGCCCGCCCCGGCCCGCACGGGCCCGCTCCGCTACTTCGCGGGCGGGGTGGACTTCTTCGCCGCGGCCTTGCGGGGCGCGGGCGGCTGCTTCGCCGGAGCGGCCTTCGCCTCGGCGGGCTTGGCGGCGGGAGCGGGCTTGGCGGCCGGGGCGGGCTTGGCAGCGGCCGGCTTCGCGGCGGCCGGGGCCGGCTTGGCCGCCGCCGGCTTCGGCCCGGTGGGCTTGGGCGCGGCCTTGGGCTCGGCGGCCCTGGGGTCCGCCTCCACCACGGCGGCGATCTCGACGATCTCGTCGGCCGCGTCCCCGCGCCACGCCTTCACGCTCTGCTCGCCGCGCTCGGCGACCTTCTCGTACGCCTCCCGGGCCCGCACCGCGTACTCGGCGGCCACGCCCAGGCCGCGCAGCGCGAGGTCCTGCGCCGTCTCGCCGAGCTTGCGCAGGTCGGTGTCGAACGAGCCGATCACCTCGGTGACCTTCGCCTGGACACTGGCCTGCGCCTCGCGGGCCTGCGTGGAGACCTTCTCCTGCACGGCCTTCGGGTCGGTGCTGCGTACCGCCTCGAACCGCTCGGGCGCCTCGGCCCGCAGCTGCTCGATCAGTCCCGGCACCTTGCGCGCCTGCTCCACGGCGAGCTCGGCCGTACCGGCGGCGAAGTAGAGGGGGGTGGGGTCGGTGAGGGTCTTGCGCAGGTCATCGGTGATGGCCATGACTGTGGTCCTCCCGGATCAGAGTTCGTTGTGAGGGTCTGCGGCATCGCTGCCGCCGGACGTACGTGGTGCGCGGGCGCTCTCGGCGGAGCCGTCGGACGTACCTGCGTCGCCGAGTCCTCCGCCGTCTGCCGTATCGGTATCAGCAGTAGCGTCCGGATCGGGGACGTAGCCGTTCTCGCGGCGGAACGAGTCGTAGATCTGCAGCAGCACGTTCTTCTGCCGCTCGTTGATCGACGGGTCGGCCACGATGACCGCCCGCGTCTCCAGCTCGCCCCGCTCCCGCTCGTCCAGGATCCCGGCGCGTACGTACAGCGTCTCGGCCGAGATCCGCAGTGCCTTGGCGACCTGCTGGAGCACCTCCGCACTGGGCTTGCGCAGGCCGCGTTCGATCTGGCTGAGATACGGATTGGACACCCCGGCGGCATCCGCGAGCTGCCGCAGCGAGAGCTGCGCGCTGCGCCGCTGCTCGCGGAGGTACTCGCCCAGGTTGCCGACGTTGAGTGATGCCATGGTTCGATGATGCGACGACGGTGCTAACAATTGCAAGCGGTTGCTTGCAAAAGTGTGGTGCGTGTCGCGTGACGGCGAGTGCGGCTGAGCGCGGTTGTCCGTTCTCAGCAGATGTGGCGAGTCCCAGCGCTTCTGGCGAACGACTTGGCGGAGTCCTGACGAAACCGGCCAGCCCGTTGTCTCGCCTCGCTGAAACCGGCGGATTCCCACTCATTCTCGTTCGCACTGTCGGGTTCTCTTTGCGTAGCGCTCTGAGCGGCTGTCCGCTCTCGTTCCAGTGGCTGGCCAGAGCCCCTGTGGATCAAAATCCAAGCGCGTATGAGCTGGTTTGCACTCGTATACTCGTGCGAGCTCATGGAGGGGGAGGCGGAGACAGTGAAGCTTGCTGAGGCACTGGCAGAACGGGCGGAAGCGACGCGCCGTGTAGAACAGTTGCGAGCGCGCGTCGTCAGCAGTGCGCGGTACCAGGAGGGGGAGACGCCCGCCGAGGATGCCGCCCAGTTGCTGGCTGAGGCCGGTGAGGTGCTGAGTGCTCTGGAAACGTTGATCCGGCGGATCAACCGGACCAATGCCACCGTGGAGATGGGTTCGGACGGCACGCTCACCGATGCCCTCGCACGCCGGGATGTCCTGCGGTTGCGTCACTCCGTGGTCACCGCGGCGGCGGACGCGGCGGCAGGTAGCGGCGAGCGGGGATACGGCCGACAGCTTCGGTCCGAGCTGATGATGCTTTCCGCGCTTCCGGTAGCGGAACTGCGCGGTCAGGCGGATGTTCTCGCGCGGGAGATCCGCGAGGTAGATACGCGGATCCAGCGTACGAACTGGGAGGCGGATCTGCTGGACTGAGTAGTCCAGCAGGCGGGGACGATGTGGAGCAGGTAGCAGCTTCGGAGGCGTGCACACACCGAGGGCCGGCGGTTTTCCAGCCCACTCCTGGCGCGTGAAGAGCAACGCGGGGGTTCAACTCCCCATCAACAGTGCAGCTCAGCACGGCGTACAGGTAAAGGTGCACATCACACAGCACATCACCACGTGCAGATCCGAAGCGGTGAGGGCGGGTTCGGGGCTTTCCACATCGCAACACCATGGACAACGGCGATCCGAGCGCAACGGGGGCGCGCGACCCATTCCCGTCCCGCTCGACTCGGACCACCCAGGGTCACCGCCTCGCGATGGCCCACGTCCACGGGGACGGGACAGCCGGGCCGGGCCGGTCAGTCCAGCAGGGCGGCCGTGAACACCTCGCGGCGCTCCGCCAGCCAGGTCCGCATCCGGTCCCAGCGTTCCCATCCGCCGCGTTCGGCCAGCGCCCGGAGGTAGGCCGGGTCGCCGTCGGCCACGCGGCGGGCGACGAAGGACCGGCAGACCTCGGTGGCCTGCTCGACGACGCCGGGCAGCTCGACGCGGTCCTGCGGCGAAAGGCCGTAACCGTCGGCAAGGATCCGCAGCCGCGCGGGCGCCTCCAGCCCGGGGGGATACAGGGCGGCCGCGGAGGAGGGATCGACGAGAGGCACCCAGTAGCGGGCGGTCATGGCGACGTCCCAGAGGGGACGGCCCGGGGCTGCCAGGTCGAAATCGATCAGAGCGGCGGCACGGCCGTCACGGAAGACGACGTTCTCGGGGCACACGTCGTTGTGGCACAGCGTCGTTCCTCCCTCGGGGTCGGCCAGGTCCCGCCGCCACTCGGCACGGGTGTCGGGCTCGACGCCCGCGCCGGCCTCGTGCAGGCGCCGCAGCAGACTTCCCACCGACGCCAGGGCGGTCCCCGTCATGGCCCACTCCGCGAACGGCGGCAGAGGCACGTCCCCGGGGACGAAGGTCAGCTGTTCCCGGCCGTCCCCGGTGAGACCGACCGGGGTCGGCGCCGCGTCAAAGCCGTGCTCCTTGAGCGCGAGGAGGTAGGCGTGCAGGGCACGCGCGTTGCGCGGCGCGGGGCGTTCCACCAGCGCGCCACGGCGAATGACCGATCCCGCGTTCATCATGCCGCCGGCCAACGCCTCGCCCCCGGCAGCCGTCCCGCCCTCAGCCGTCATGACGACGACGCTACCGCCGCACGGCCCCGCGCGGCCCGAACCCCGGGACTCCGGTGCGCACGGATGCCCGCGGGGCGGCACACGCCGGCCGGAACCGTCCGCCCCGCCGAAAGAGCCTTGCCCGGCCGTACGTGCCCCTCGCATCATCTCCGGATGGATGACGAGCCGACCCGACTCCCGCCCGCACTGCCCGCGTTGCGCGCCAAGGCACGCGACGCCGGTTTCACCATGTCCAGCGAGGACCGCACCGGAAGCCTCCTGGCCGCCCTCGCCGCCGCGCGTCCGGGCGGCAGCATCCTCGAACTCGGCACCGGAATCGGCGAAGGCACCGCCTGGCTCCTCAGCGGCATGGACCGCGCCGCCTCCCTGATCACCGTCGAGCTCGACCCCGCCCTCCAGGCCGTCGGCCACGAACTGCTGGGCGCCGACCCGCGGGTGACCTTCGTGACCGGGGACGGCGGCACCTGGCTGGACGGGTACGGGGGCGCGCCCTTCGACCTCGTCTTCGCGGACACCTGGCCGGGCAAGTTCACCCACCTCGAACGGGCCCTGGACCTCGTGGCGCCCGGCGGGATCTACCTCATCGACGACCTCCTCCCCCGGCGGGACTGGCCCGGCGAGCACACCGCCGCCGTCCACCGTCTGGTGGCCGAGCTGGAGGCGCGCGAGGACTTCCGGTGCGTCCGCCTGGCGTGGTCGAGCGGGCTGCTGATGGCGGTACGTACGAGCTGACGGTGACGGGCCGACGGCGCGGGAGCGGGAGCGGGAGCGAGGACGGATGGCCCTCCCCCTGGATCCGCAACAAACTGTGCTGTTGCGCGCGTTGGGCCAGGGGAACAACGCGCCCGACACGCGGCTGCACGACACCCGGCGAGGAGACAGGTACCTGCTCTGCTCCGACGGCCTCTCGGCCGTGGCCTCGGCCGAGGCGATCCACCGGGTGCTCTCCGGGACCCGCGAGCCCGAGCAGGCGGTCAGCGAACTCGTCGCTCTCGCCAACGCCTCCGGCGGTCCCGACAACGTCAGTTGCGTGGTCGCCGATGTCGGGGAACTCGGCCGGTAGAAGTCGGCCGGCAGCCGGGCCGGGCCGCGCCGGGCCACGCCTCGCCGGACCGGGCCGCGCCGGTGCGCGTACGGTACGGGGACCGCGGTCCCGAGGCGCAAGGCCGGGACACCATCCGACAGGGAGTCGCCCCATGAAGGCCGGGCAGGCGCGTTCCGCCGCGATCGACTGGGTCAACCGGCACGCCGTAACTCAACCGGGCTACCGGGGCGCCTACTTCAGCGGCTCCACCGTGGGAATGGCGGACGGGACCGAGCTGCCGGGCACCTCCGACGTCGACGTCCACATCGCCACCACCGCCGACAGCCATTCCGTCCCCGCCGGCAAACTCCGCCACCGGGGAGCCCTGTTGGAGATCAGTTACGTCTCCTGGGCCGAACTGGACTCCGCCGAAGCGGTGCTCGGCTCCTACCACCTGGCCGGCTGCTTCCGCACCGACACTCTCATCGACGACCCCACCGGCCGGCTGCGCACGCTCCGCGCGGAGGTCGCGCCGCTCTACGCCACCGCGCCCTGGGTACGCCGCCGGTGCGAGGACGCCCGCCGCCGGGTGGAGACCCGGCTCGCCGCGATCGACGTATCGGCGCCGTTCCACGAGCAGGTGCTGGGGTGGCTGTTCCCCACCGGCGTGACCTGCCACGTGCTGCTCGTCGCCGCGCTGCGCAACCCCACCATCCGGCTGCGCTACCCGGCCGCGCGCGCGGTTCTCGCCGACTACGGGCACCTCGGCGTCTACCCCGAACTCCTCGGGCTCCTCGGCTGCGCCGACCTGCCCGCCGAGCGCGTCCAGCACCATCTGGACGCGCTCGCCCGGACCTTCGACGCCACCGCGCGGGTGGCCAGGACCCCGTACTTCTTCAGCAGCGACCTCACGCCCGGGGCCCGGCCGATCGCCATCGACGGGAGCCAGGCCCTCGTCGACGCGGGCGACCACCGCGAGGCGGTGTTCTGGATCGTCGCGACCTTCGCCCGCTGCCACACCGTCCTGGCCGCCGACGCGCCCCACCTGGCCGACGCCCGCCTCCCGGCGTTCCGGGCGGCTGTCGCCGACCTGCTCGGCATCGAATCCGGCGACGACCTCGTCCGGCGGGCCGCCGGGACCGTCCGGTACCTGCCCCGCCTCTGGCGCACCGCCGAGGCCGTCATGGCCGCCAACCCGGAGATCACCGGCTGAGGCTCGCGCAACGCCGGCCAGGACCCCGCCCTCCCGTCGGAGCCCGTCCGCACACGGGGCCGGCCGACCGTCTCCGGGCCGCGAAGCCACGGCGACCGCACGACACCGCGCCACCGCCCTCACCCGGTGGCAGCGGCCGTCCCGAACCACCGGTCCAGCCGCTCGTCCAGTTCCCGCTGATCGTCGCCGACCCAGACCACGTGGCCGTCCGGGCGCACCAGTACGGCGGGAACGTCGAGTTCGTCGCTGCCGTCGACGACGTGGTCGACGCGGTCCGCCCAGCCGTCGGCGGAGAGCCGGCCGGTCCGGTCGAGCAGCAGACCGCGCCCGGCGTGCATCAGGCCGTACAGGCGGCCCTGCTTCAGGCCCACGTCACGGAGCCGCTTGCCGAGAAGGGCGTGGCCTTCGCCGACGTCGTAGCGGACTCCGATCGCGGTGATCTTCTCGATCAGGCGGTGGTTGACCTCTTCGAAGTCCATCAGCTCCGAGAGCAGCTTGCGCACCGCCACGGGTCCGGGGTCGGTGGACAACAGGACCATCTGCGCGCGGGTGTTGTCGAGCACCTCGGCGGCCACCGGGTGCCGCTCGGAGTGGTAGGTGTCCAACAGCCCCTCCGGGGCCCAGCCGTTGACCTCGGCGGCGAGTTTCCACCCGAGGTTGAACGCGTCCTGGACGCCGAGGTTGAGCCCCTGCCCGCCTGTCGGCGGGTGGATGTGCGCCGCGTCGCCGGCCAGCAGCACCCGGCCGGTCCGGTACCGCTCGGCCAGGCGGGTCGCGTCGCCGAAGCGGGAGAGCCAACGCGCCGAGTGCGCACCGAAATCGGTGCCCGCGTAGTGCCGGAGCCGCTCCTTGAACTCCTCCAGGGTGGGCCCGGACGCCCGGTCCTCGGCCACGCCCTCGGCGGGCACGATGACGCGGAACGCCCCGTCGCCCAGCGGCATCAGTCCGAACCGGAGCTGGGTCTTGCGGACTTCGGCGACAACTCGGCCCACCTCCTCCACGGAGGACGTCAACTCCAGCTCACCCAGCAGGGTTTCGACCCGGGCGGGCTCGCCGGGGAAGCCGACCCCGAGGAGCTTGCGGACGGCGCTGCGGCCACCGTCGCAGCCGACGAGCCAACGCGAGCGCAGCCGGGTGCCGTCGGCGAGTTCGGCGGTCACCCCCTGGTCGTCCTGGCTCAGCCCGACCAGCTCGTGGCCGCGCCGGATCACGGCGCCCAGCTCGGCGGCGTGCTCGGCCAGCAGGCGTTCCGTGGTGGCCTGCGGAATGGCGAGTACGTACGAATGTGCGGTGTCCAGGTGCTCGGGCCAGACCTTGCCGAGCCCGGCGAAGAACCCGCCGGACCTGACCTGCTTGCCGAGCCGGAGGAACCGCTCCAGCAGTCCGCGCTGGTCCATCACCTCGACGCTGCGTGCGTGCAGGCCCTGCGCGCGGGACTGCGTGGTCGGTTCCGTCTCCTTCTCCAGCACCACCACCCCGACACCGTGCAGCCGCAACTCGGCGGCCAGCATCAGGCCGGTCGGTCCGCCGCCGACCACGATCACGTCCGTCATGAACACCCCAGTGAGCGAGAAAGCGCGATGCCGGTCTCCCGGCCGGGCCACCGGCGTCCGGGCGTGCGGGCACGCATGCCTGCGGGCACGCGGAGAGCCCGTCCGGGAGCGGTGGAAGTGGTGATTGTGCGGGACACCGGGGGCCTTGCCGCAAGCCCCCCGGTGCGCTATATCTTGAGAGTGGCAGGGAGATCCTCATCTTCCTGCCTTCGCTGTTTCCACAGGCGGGAAGCCATTTCCGGCAGCACGGGCTCAGTCGCGGGTGGCGTCGCCGAGCGCCCGTACCCACTCCGCCAGCGCCGTGAAGTCCGCGTCCGTCAGACCGAATCGGGGATCGACGCGGTGGAGGAGCCGGCAGCCCCGGCAGTGGTCCGCCACCCAGCGCAGGTCGATGCCGGTGATCTCGTCGTCCACCCAGATGAAGGGGCGCCCGGCCGCCAGCTCCACGAGCGTGCGGGTCTTCCAGTGGAGGCCGCCCCGCTCGTCCGCGCCGTCCACGTCCTCCGGCCAGTCCACGACGGGCAGCCGGGGCAGCCCGAGCCAGGGCGACAGGACGAGGTTCGCGTCGTCCATCCAGGTCGTCGCCCACACCAACTCGCAGCCCAGCGCGAGGAGTCGGGGCCCGTGCGCGGGGTTGATCCGGGCCAGCAGCGGGTTGTCGAGGTCCTCCGGCCGTCCGGAGCCGGAGCGGTACACCGGGTACCCGCCGGGGAGCTCGCGCGCCGTCGCCCCGAAGGGGATGAGAGGGCCGTCGACGTCGAGGAAGAGCAGGGGGCGGGGCTCCGGACCGTTCACGCCCGCACGATAACCGCCCAAACACGCAAAGGCCGCGAAAGGCCCTAAGCCGCCTGGCGGGCGCGCCGTGCGGGGCGGGGGCTCTCGACCGGTTCGGCCAGGTGGCCCTGGGCCAGCTGTTCCAGGGCCCGCACGAAGAGCGCCCGATCGTTTTCGGCCAGGTCGCCCAGCGCCTCGGCGTGCACCCGGTCGACGATCCGCCGGCTCCGGGCGGCGAGCTCGGCACCCTTCTCCGTCACGGAGATGATCCGCGCCCGCCGGTCATGAAGCGAGGGCCGCCGCTCCGCGAGTCCGGCGCTCTCCAGGGCGTCGACGGTCACCACCATCGTGGTCTTGTCCATGTCGCCGATCTCCGCGAGCTGCGCCTGGGTCCGCTCCTCCTCCAGGGCGTGCTCCAGGACGCAGTGCATCCGGGGGGTGAGACCCACCTCGTCGAGGGCCGCCGCCATCCGGGTGCGCAGGACGTGGCTGGTGTGGTTGAGGAGGTACGAGAGGTCGAAGCCGGCCGGGCCGGTGGGGGCGGGCAGCGAGGAGGTCATGCTCTCCAGGCTAGCAATTCGATCCGTGACGGATGGTTCAGAAGCGGACGTTCCCCTCGCTCCCGGCGCACGGAGGCGTCCACGGGAGCTCCCGATATAGATAGTCCGCAACAAAACCTTCTGCTACGGTCAGTCCAGTCGGGGCAGCCACCGCGGTGCGTCCGACCCTCCGCACATGCCGAGCCGGCCACTGCCCACCGCAGGAGCACGCCCATGCCCACCGCAGCCCGCCCCGCAAACGCCTCTTCGAGCACCCCCGCACCCGCCTCCACGAGCACCTCCGCGACCGCGCCCCCCTCCCCGCCGCCCTTCTCCCCCCGGCAGAAGTGGCTCGCGCTCGGCGTGATCGCCTCCGGCCTGCTGATGATCATTCTCGACGGCTCGATCGTCACCGTGGCGATGCCCGTGATCCAGCGCGACCTGGGCTTCACCCCCGCAGGCCTCAGCTGGGTCGTCAACGCCTACCTGATCGCGTTCGGCAGCCTGCTGCTGCTCGCCGGACGGCTCGGGGACCTCATCGGGCGGAAGCGGATGTTCGTCACCGGCACCGCCGTCTTCACCGCCGCGTCCCTCCTCGCGGGCGTGGCGGTCTCGCCCGGGGTACTCATCGCCGCGCGGGCCCTCCAGGGGGTCGGCAGCGCGATGGCCTCGGCGGTCGGGCTCGGCATCCTGGTCACCCTCTTCGCCGAGCCGCGCGAACGGGCCCGCGCCATCGCGGTGTTCTCGTTCACCTCGGCGGTCGGCGCCTCGCTCGGCCAGGTGCTCGGCGGGGTGCTCACCGACGCGCTCGACTGGCACTGGATCTTCTTCATCAACCTGCCGATCGGCCTCGCCTCCCTCGTCCTCGCCGTCCGGGTCCTGCCCGGCGACCGGGGCCCCGGGCTCGCCTCCGGCGCGGACGTGACCGGCGCCCTGCTCGTCACCGCCGCCCTGGTGGTGGGCATCTACTCCGTCGTCCAGGCCGAGCGGTACGGCTGGCTGTCCGGGCACACCCTGGGCCTGGGCGCCCTCGCGCTCGCGCTGCTCGCCGGCTTCGTCGTACGCCAGGCCACCTCGCGCACCCCGCTGATCCCGCCCCGCCTGCTGCGCTCGCGCACCACGGTCGGCGGCAACGTGGTGCAAGTCCTCATCATGGGCGCGATGTTCACCTTCCAGATCCTCATCGCCCTCTACCTCCAGAAGGTGCTCGGCTACGAGGCGCTGGGGACCGGCCTCGCGCTGCTGCCGGCCGCCCTGGTCATCGGAGGGGTGTCGCTGCTGGTCTCGACGCGGCTCAACGCCCGGTTCGGCGAGCGTGCGGTGCTGCTCGCCGGGATCGCCCTGCTGACCGTCCTGATGGCGCTGCTCAGCCGCCTGCCCGACCACGCCGACTACGCCACGGACCTGCTGCCGGTGATGCTGCTGGCGAGCGGTTTCGGCCTGGCGCTCCCGGCCCTCACCACCCTGGGGATGTCCGGGGCCGCCGAGGAGGACGCGGGGCTCGCCTCCGGGCTCTTCAACACCACCCAGCAGGTCGGCATGGCCATCGGCGTGGCCGTCCTCAGCACCCTGGCGGCGGGACGCACCGAAGGACTGCTCGCCGCCGGACAGGGCACGGCCCACGCGCTGACGGACGGATACCGGCTCGCCTTCACGGTCGGCGCGGGCCTGCTCGCCGCCGCCTTCGTCGCCACCCTCTTCCTGCTTCCCGGCCGGGTGACGACCACGGTCGAGGACTCGGCCACCACCCCCGCCGCCGACGCCACGTGAACATCCGGCCAACACTGCGGAACGGCCGGGCGGGCGGCGAGGGAAACATGTCACCCCCAGCGAATTTGTTCCCATCTGTTCGATGAGCCGGTCGTAGCCTGGCCCGACCGGTGGCCGCTCCGCCCCGGAGTTCCCTGATGAGGATGGTCAGATACGCATGCGCGGCGCGGACGGCGGTTTGTCGATACCCCTACGGCAGCGGGTCACGGGCGGGTTGCAGGAACCCCTCCCCCCGCTCGCCGGGATCGAGGCGGTGTCGGCCACGGGTACCGGGCTCCCCCAGCAGGCCGCCGGGGCGGCGGGCGCCAAGCACGCGGCCACCCCCGCCCGGACCGGGCGCCGCCTCTACGCCATCGACGGCATCCGGCTGGCCGCCGCGCTGATGGTGGCCGTCCACCACTACGCCGGTACGGCCAGGGCGGACCGGCCGGGGAACCTCATCTGGGGCCGCCCGGCGTCCGAGCTGATGCCGACGGTGTTCCGGTTCGCCTCGTACGGCTGGATCGGCGTCGAGATCTTCTTCGTGATCAGCGGGTTCGTCATCTGCATGTCCTGCTGGGGCAGGACCCCCAAGGACTTCTTCGTCTCGCGGGTGATCCGGCTCTACCCGGCGTACTGGATCGGCATCGTCCTCACCACCGGGTTCCTGGCCGCGGTGCCGGGGGTCTGGGACCGGCTGAAGCTGCGCGAGGTGCTGATCAACTTCACGATGCTGCAGTCCGGTTCGGGGGTCCCGAACGTCGACGGCGTCTACTGGACCCTCTGGTCGGAGCTCCGGTTCTACCTGCTCTTCCTGATCGTCGTCGCCTCCGGGCTGACGTACCGCAAGGTCGTGGTGTTCTGCTGCGTGTGGGGTGCCGTCGCCATGCTGGCGCCGGTCTCCCACTTCCCGCTGCTCGTCCTCGTCGCACAGCCCGAGGGCGCCTGGTACTTCATCGCCGGGCTCGCGCTCTACCTGATGCACCGGTTCGGCCAGGACCTGCTGCTCTGGGGCATCCTCGGCATGGCGTGGATGATGGGCCAGCTGGAGCTGGGGCACCGCATCGACATGGTCGAGCACGTCTCCAGCTGGCGCGGCAGCGTGGTCATCTTCACCGCGTTCGTCCTGCTCATGGTGGGCGTCTCCCTCGGCCTGACCGACCGCGTCCGCTGGAAGTGGCTGGTCACCGCCGGGACGATGACGTACCCGCTCTACCTGACGCACTACGCGATCGGCACCACGCTGATCAACCGGCTGCGGGACACCATGGACCCCCGGCTGCTGCTCCTCGCCGTCCTCGCGGGCTTCCTCGTCCTGGCTTACGTCATCCACCGCTTCGTGGAACGCCCGCTCGCGCGCCTGCTGAAGCAGGGGCTCAACTCCGCCTTCGTCCGGCTGCGCACCGCCCAGAGCTGACCCGGCGCCCGGTTCAGAACATGTCCGGGCACCACGGCCGGCGGGCCGTACGGAAGGCACCGTCGGCCAGCGTCGCCGCGCCCGGCCGGTTCTCCTCGATCCGGCCCAGGGCCAGCAGCCGCTCCACCGACTCGTCGCCGAGGAACACGGACGCCAAGTCCCGTACGTCCAGGGTCAGATCGGCACTCCGGGTGTCCGGTACGCACTCCGCGCCCTGCGGCGAGGCGTCCAGGCGGAAGACCCCGCCGGCGAGCCCGGCGGGGTCGCGGACGTCGAGGACGAGCGAGGCCTCCCGCCCGTACGTACGGGACGCGAGCAGGCGCGCGGTGTCGAGCACCCGCAGCCAGAGCCAGTCGGCGTGCGTGACCACCCGGGCCGCCCGGGGGTCGGGCAGCAGCAGCGGGAGCAGGTCGTCGGGGGCGCGGTAGCCGGTGCGGACCGTGGTGATCCAGTCGACCGAGCAGACGAACTCCCACAGGGCGCGCTCGGCGACCGGGCCCGCCGCGATCAGCTCGCTCACCGTCGCGGTGTTCCGGGGCTGCTTGCGGTCGCCCCAGTCGTCCGCGGTGCGGTACGTGGCCAGCCCCTGGGGCTCGCCGGAGGCGGAGCGGTACAGGGCGTGGAAGGGCTCGGTCCACTTGCCCGGGTCCGGCAGGCCGACCCCGGTGTGCCGGTCCCACCAGGCGGCCGGGCGGTCGACGGCGCCGTGCTGCCGGGCGGCCAGCAGGGCGTGGATCTCCGGGCCCAGCTTCCGTACCTCTTCACCCTCCACCAGCTCGATCCGGCCGCCGTCCAGCGCGGCGGCGCCCGGGCCGCGGGGGTCCAGGCCCGAACGGGTGACGTCCACCTCCCACTCGGTGAGCGAGGCGGCGGGGCCGAAGCCGAAGCGCCCGTAGATCGGGTACTCGGCCGCGATCAGGGTGGCGGCCAGGTCGCCGCGCTCCTTCGCCGCCGCGAGGTCCGTCACCATCATCCGGCTCAGCAGCCCCCGCCTGCGGTGCGTCGGCGCGACCGTCACCGCGCTGACCGCGTCCACCGCGACCCGGGCGCCGCCGGGCACCGTCAGCTCCTGGGCGAACGACCGGAAGGTCGCCACGCACCGCTCACCGTCGAACGCGCCCTGCACCCGGGAGAGGTCGAACTGCGCCAGCCTCGCCGCCGCCTCCTCTTCGAGACCGACCGTCGAGGTCTGCAGGAACCCCCGCCGGTTGGCCTTCAGCCAGGCGGGAAACTCGGTCGCGGTGATCACACGTATGTCCAGGCCCATGGGCTCACGCTAAGCGGCCGACCCGGCCGTGTCGCCCCCTTTTCTCCCACGGCCGGCCACGGCGCATCCGTAAAGGAACGCTCGTTCTTGACCGATCGTTCTTTTACTTCTACGCTCCGGGCCATGGGACGACCTCGCGCTTTCGACACCGACCTGGCGGTCAGTACGGCCGCCGCCCTCTTCGCCGCCCACGGCTTCGAGGGCACCTCGGTGGACGACCTGGTCACGGCCACCGGCATTCACCGGGGCAGCCTCTACAAGGTCTTCGGATCCAAGCGGAGCCTGCATCTGACCGTGCTGCGCAACCACCTCGACCACGAGATCCGCCCGGCCACCGCCGCGCTCGCCACCGTCACCGACCCGGCGCGGGCGCTGTCGACGGCGATCGCCTCGTTCGACAACGGCCCGGCGGCCGGGCTCCTGGTCCTCGCCGCCGCCGAACGCGCCCCGCACGACCCGGAAGTCGCCGCCCTCGTCGCGGAGGGCATCACCGCGCTGGAGGAAGCCCTGCGCCCCTCCCACGGCGAGAACGCTCCGCACACCGCCTCCACCGTTCTCGGCGCCCGGCTGCGTCTGCGCGCCCGGCCCGCCGTCCCCGGCGCACAGCCCGCCACCTCAAAGGAGCACTGACATGGCCCTGATCTCCATCGACCGTGAAGGCGGCCTGATGACCGTCGAAATCCAGGGCTTCGACAAGCTCTGGAGCCTCAAGAGCCGTCTGGAGATCCCTCTGGAGCACGTCCGGGGCGCCACCCACGACCCCGGCATCGCCCGCGAGGGGAAGGGCATCCGGGTCGGCGGCACCTACCTCCCCGGGGTCATCACCGCGGGCCGGTTCCTCCGCCACGGCGAACGCCTCTTCTGGGACGTGAAGAACCCGGAGAAGGCGGTCGTCATAGAACTCGCCGACGCGGAGACCTACGACCGCCTCGTGATCGAGGTGGAGAACCCCCGGGCCACCGTGGCCCTCATCGAGCAGTCCATCGACCGCGGCTGACACACGCCGCTCCGCTCACGACGCCGGACCGGGGCCACTCACGACGCCCGCCCGGCCGCTCACAACGCCCGCCCGGCCGCTCGCGACGTCTGCCCGGCCGCCCCGGAGACCGGGCAGGCGGATCGTTTCCGCAGCCCGGCCCACGGGACCCCGGCGCGCAGGGGCGTCAGAACGCCGCCCGCACCTCGCCGACCTCGGCCGCCCCGCCCATCAGCGGCGCCCGGCCGACCCGGGCGACGACCGGGGCGTCCACGCCGAGGAGTTCCAGGGCGCGGGCCAGCACCGGGCCGAGCGCCCGGGTGGAGCCGTCCTCGATCTTGAAGGCCAGCGCGCGGCCGTCCGGCAGCGCCAGCGCCTGCACGGCCTCGGCGCCCATCTTGGAGAGGGTTCCCGGCAGTTCGCGCATCAGCCAGGTGTCCGGCCGCCGGGTGCCCGCCACGTACTCCGGGTGGGCGCGCATCGCGTCCGCGACCCGCCGCTCCGCCGTACCGGGCTCCGCCAGGACGAAGGAGCGGAACGCCCGCGCCAGCCCGGTCAGCCCGATCGCCATCAGCGGCGCACCGCAGCCGTCCGTACCGACCGAGGCGACCGGTTCGCCCGCCGCCTCCTCGATCACCTGGTGCACCAGCCGCTGGAGCGGGTGCGCCGGGTCGAGGTAGCTCGCGGTGTCCCAGCCGTTGAGCGCGCAGACCGCGAGCATCGCCGCGTGCTTGCCCGAGCAGTTCATGGTGATCGGCTCCCGGACCCGCCCGGAGGCGAGGTACGCCTCCGCCTCGACCGGGTCCAGCGGCAGGTCGGGCGGGGTCTGCAGGTCGGCGGGGCTCAGCCCGTGCTCGGCCAGCATCGTCGCGACGAGCGCGAGGTGGAAGTCCTCCCCGGAGTGGCTCGCGGCGGCGAGCGCCAGCCGCTCGCCCGAGAGGTCGAGACCGGCCCGCAGGATGGCGGCGGCCTGCATCGGCTTGTTCGACGAGCGGGGGAAGACGGGTGCCGACGGATCGCCGAGCGCGTACTCCACGCTGCCGTCCGCCGCCAGCAGCACCAGCGAGCCCCGGTGTCGGCCCTCCAGGAACCCGGACCGCACGACCTCCGCGAGCACCGGACGGACGTCCGGCGTACCGGGGCCGGAGGAGGAGGCGAGGGCGTCGTTGCTGGTCATGAGGGCCTTCCGGGGGCTGGACCCGCTCCCGGAAGGATCACCTCAGGCGAGCAGATCGTCTACTTGTGCTTCTCCGTCACGGTACCTGCGGGCGATCTCCGCCCCGCATTCGTCCGCCGTCCGCTGGAGCTGGTGGCGGCGGCGCGAGACCTGCTTCTCGTACCCGACGAGCCTGCCCATCGCGGTGTGCAGCTCCTCGTCCGTACGGGCTTCGAGGTCGGAGAGCTCCACCTCGGCGAGCGTCTCCGCCGCCAGCCTGGCGTACTCGTCGCCGCGCGGGGTGCGGAGCGTGACGTGCCGGGCGGAGGTGCGGTGCCGCGACGGGGTGTCCGCGAGGATCTCCGGGAGCCGGTCCACCACCGGGGACTCCGGGTCCTGCCGGCGCGCCAGCTCCGCCCGCAGGATGTCGATGCGCCCCTGGACCAGCCGGCGTACGTAGCTGAGGTCGGCCTCGTCGCGCTGGGCGTCCCGGCGCAGCGTCCGCAGTGCGGGGAGCCGGAGCCCGCGGAACCCGGCCTGCGGGCGGATCGCCCCCAGCCCTTCGAGGCCCGGGTGCGCCGCGCCCTGCTCGGGCACGGAAGCGGCGGAACCGGCCGAGACAGCGGCACCGGCCGGGGCGGCGGACGGCATCCGCACCGGAGCGACCGCGGCCCCTGCCCCGGGCCCGCCCTCCGGTCCCGGTACGCTCCGCTGCACGGGCGGCCTCATGGTGGTGGGCGTCGTCGGTACGGCACCGGGAGATTGTCCCGTTCCATAGGTACTCATGATGTTCCGTCCCCTCGACCGGTGCGTCGGCACACCGACATCGTGCATCGTGCCACCCCGCCCGGGGCCGACGCAGGGGTTCTGTACCCGTTCAGCCCAAGATAGGTTGGTCTGTATGCGTGCAGTGGTACAGAGAGTGGATGGCGCCAGCGTCTCCGTGTCCGAGGGCACCGAGGCCGCTCCGGAGACCGGGGTCGTCGGCGAGATCATGGGCGAGGGCCTGTGCGTGCTGGTCGGAGTCACTCACGGGGACACCCCGGAGAAGGCCGCGCAGCTCGCCCGGAAGCTCTGGTCGGTGCGCATCCTGGAGGGCGAGAAGTCCTGTTCCGACGTGAACGCACCGCTTCTGGTCATTTCGCAGTTCACCCTCTACGGGGACGCCCGCAAGGGCCGCCGCCCCACCTGGAACGCCGCCGCGCCCGGTGAGGTCGCCGAGCCGCTGGTCGACGAGGTCGTGGCACAGCTGCGGGCGCTCGGGGCGCGGGTGGAGACGGGCCGCTTCGGGGCGGACATGCGCGTCACGCTCACCAACCACGGCCCGTTCACCGTCCTCATCGAGGTCTGACCGGCGATCCGCCGGACACCGCCTACGGCTCGACGATCGTCTCCTGCGCGGCGGCCGTGTCCCCGGCGAGCAGCTCCGCGTCGACCGCGACGTTCCGCTTGACCAGCGCGAGGGCGATCGGGCCGAGCTCGTGGTGCCGGGCCGAGGTGGTGATGAAGCCGAGCTGGCGGCCCTCCGCACCGTCCGAGGCGAGCCGGACCGGTGTGCCGTGTCCGGGCAGGTGCACCTCGCTGCCGTCCAGGTGGAGGAAGACGAGCCTGCGCGGCGGCTTCCCCAGGTTGTGGACGCGCGCAACGGTCTCCTGGCCCCGGTAGCAGCCCTTCTGGAGGTGGACCGCCGTGCCGATCCAGCCCAGCTCGTGCGGGATGGTCCGGTGGTCGGTCTCGAAGCCCAGGCGCGGGCGGTGCGCCTCCACGCGCAGCGCCTCGTACGCCAGGATGCCCGCGGCCGGGCCCGCCCCGGCGGTGTACGCCTCCAGGTCGGCGCGCGGCAGGAACACGTCGCGGCCGTGCGGCTCCTCGCGTACGGCGACGCCCTCGGGCACCTCCGTGATGGAACCGGCCGGGAGGTGCACGACGGCGAACTCCTCGGTGCGGTCGGCGACCTCCACCCGGTAGAAGAACTTCATCGACTCCAGGTACGCCACCAGCTCCGCGCGGGTCCCCGGCTCGACGTGCATCCACACCGTGGAGCCGTCGTCCACGAGGTAGAGGGCGTGCTCGATGTGGCCGTTGGCGGAGAGGATCAGCGCCTCGGTGGCCCGGTTCGGCGCGAGGTCGGTGACGTGCTGGGTGAGCAGCAGGTGGAGCCAGCTCAGCCGGTCGTCGCCGGTGACGGTGACGACGCCCCGGTGCGACAGGTCGACGAACCCGTCTCCGGCGGCGAGGGCGCGTTGCTCACGGAAAAGGTCGCCGTAGTGCGCGGCGACACCTTCGTCGCGGCCTTCGGCGGGAACGGCGCCGGGCAGGGACAGCAAGGGGCTCTTCATGCGACCAGCGTACGGCGCGCGCCCCCGGGCCGTGGGGCCGGGCGGCCACGGCCGCTCAGGGCTGCTAGGTCGTGTGTCGAAAGGGGCGTCGTCCGCCCGGAGGGCGGGTCCGGCGGCGTCCGGTGCGTGCGATCGCAAGGCGGAGGGTCGCCCCGATACTGGATGTATCGGGGTGATCCCGACA
>NZ_JBSFHV010000043.1:0-49104 GCF_053597235.1 Streptomyces sp. NPDC001493 | reverse complement strand
TGCCCGACGCCTCCCGCGACGACGACGCCCTCGCCCTCCAGATCCTCAGCGACGGCAGCCAGCGCGAACTCCGCACCATCCTCGACCGCCTCGACACCGCCCACGTCGAAGCCGACGAACTCACCGTCCACACCCCCGACCTCGACGACGTCTTCTTCGCCCTCACCGACGCCACCCGCGTCCCGCACCAGTCCGACCCGTCCAACCCGTCCGAACAGTCCGACCCGTCCGGCGCGCCGGCCCGGTCGGTCAACTCCCAGGAGGACGAAGTCCGATGAGCTCCCTCTCCCTCGCCGTGCGCGACTCGTCCACGATGCTGCGCCGCAACCTGCTGCACGTCCGGCGCTACCCGTCCCTGACACTGAACCTGCTGCTCACGCCGGTGATGCTGTTGCTGCTCTTCGTCTACATCTTCGGCGACACCATGAGCGCGGGCATCGGCGGCGGCGGCGCGGACCGTTCCGAGTACCTGAAGTACCTCGTCCCCGGCATCCTGATGCTGACCATCGGCGGAACCACCATCGGCAGCGCGGTCTCCGTCTCCATGGACATGACCGAGGGCATCATCGCCCGCTTCCGCACCATGGCGATCCACCGGGGATCGGTGCTCATCGGACACGTCGTCGGCAGCGTGCTGCAGTGCGTGATGAGCGTGGTCGTCGTCGGGGCCGTCGCGGTGGCCATCGGTTTCCGGTCCACCGACGCCACCGTCCTCGAGTGGCTGGCGGCCTTCGGCCTGCTGGTGCTCGTCTCCCTGGCGCTCACCTGGATCGCGGTCGGCATGGGCCTCTCCAGCCCCAACGTCGAGGCGGCCTCCAACAACGCGATGCCGCTGATGATCCTTCCGCTCCTCTCCAGCGCCTTCGTCCCGCTGGACGCGATGCCCGGCTGGTTCCAGCCGGTCGCCGAGTACCAGCCCTTCACCCCGGCCATCGAGACCCTGCGCGGACTCCTGCTCGGCACCGGGATCGGCAACAATGGCTGGATCGCCGTCGCCTGGTGCCTCGGACTGGCCCTGCTCGGCTACTTCTGGTCCACCTCTCTCTTCAACCGCGACCCGAAGTAGCACCGGCACCCGGCTCGGCGGCGCACCCGACACCCCGTCGGAGTGCGCCGCCCGCGCCTGTGCGGGAACACCCCTCGCCGATCCGCCGCGAACGGCCGGACACGGCCTAACGTGGCGCCATGCGTGTACTCGTCACAGGCGGAGCTGGATTCATCGGGTCGCACATCACCGAGGCCCTGGTCTCGGCCGGGCATCAGGTGGTGGTGATCGACGCGTTGCTGCCCTCGGCCCATTCCGGCGGCACCGCCCCGGAAGGGCCGTACGAGCGGCTGATCGTGGGTGACGTACGGGACCCCGCGGCAGTGGCCGGCGCGCTGGCGGATGTCGACGCGGTCTGCCACCAGGCGGCGATGGTCGGTCTGGGCAAGGACTTCGCCGACGCGCCGCTCTACGTCGGCTGCAATGACCTGGGCACGGCGGTGCTGCTCGCCGCGATGGCGGCGGCCGGAGTCCGGGATCTGGTGCTGGCCGGGTCGATGGTGGTGTACGGCGAGGGGAAGTACGACTGCCTGCGGCACGGGCCCGTCCGGCCGGGGCCTCGCGCCCGGCACGATCTGGAGGCGGGCCGCTTCGAGCCCCGCTGCCCTTCCTGTGGGACGGATCTCGTACCGGGGCTGGTCCCCGAGGACGCCCCGGCGGACCCTCGGAACGTCTACGCCGCCAGCAAACTCGCCCAGGAGCACCTGGCCGCCGCGTGGGCGCGCGCGACGGACGGCCGGGCGGTGTCGCTCCGCTACCACAACGTGTACGGGCCGGGGATGCCGCGCGACACCCCGTACGCCGGGGTCGCCTCGCTTTTCCGCTCCGCGCTGGCGCGCGGTGAGGCGCCCCGGGTCTTCGAGGACGGCGGCCAGCGGCGCGATTTCGTGCACGTGACCGATGTCGCCGCGGCCGCCGTGACGGCGCTGACCGCCCTGCCGCAGCGGGCCCCCGGTGCCCTCACCGCCTACAACACCGGGAGCGGGGAGCCGCACACCATCGGGGAGATGGCGGCGGCGCTCGCCGCCGCGCACGGCGGTCCGCCGCCGGTCGTCACCGGGGAGTTCCGGCTCGGGGACGTACGCCACGTGACGGCCGACTCCGGTCGGCTGCGCGCGGAACTGGGCTGGCTGCCGAAGGTGGGGTTCGCCGAGGGCATGGCGGAGTTCGCCGCCGCCCCGCAGCGGGGAGCGGCGGTCGTGCCCCCGGGTGGCGCCCGGCTCGCGGACGTCTGACGGAGGGACACGGCGGAGGGCGGCCGCCGCTACGGAGGGCTGCCCGATCGACGTCACCGTTTCGGTGGGCCCGTATGCAAGCAAATGTCCGATCCGTCTCCATAGGGTGAGCCGGGTGACCGACACCTCGACCAACTCCCTCACGCCCACGCCCACCCCGTTCTCCGTCGACGTGGTGCTGCCCTGCCTCGACGAAGCCGCAGCCCTCCCCCGGGTGCTGGCCCGCATCCCGGCCGGCTGGCGCGCGATCGTCGTCGACAACGGTTCGACCGACGGCTCGGCGGAGGTGGCGCGTTCGCTCGGCGCCACCGTCGTGCACGAGCCACGCCGCGGCTTCGGCTCCGCGTGCCATGCCGGACTCGTCGCCGCCGAGGCGGAGTTCGTCTGCTTCTGCGACTGCGACGACTCGCTGGACCCCGGCCTGCTGCCCTCGTTCGTCCAGCGGGTCGCCTCCGGGACCTGCGATCTCGTGCTGGGCCGTCGCCGTCCCGAGGGGCGGGGCGCCTGGCCGCTGCACGCCCGGCTCGGCAACATCGCGCTCGCCCGGATGCTGCGGCGCCGGACGGGTCTGCGGCTGCGCGACCTCGGCCCGCTGCGCGCGGCACGCCGGACGGACCTGCTGGCCCTCGACCTCACCGACCGCCGCAGCGGGTATCCGCTCCAGATGGTGGTGCGGGCCTCGGACTCCGGGCTCAGGATCGCCGAGGCGGACGTCCCGTACCGTCCCCGAACGGGAAGGTCCAAGGTCACCGGGACCTGGCGGGGCACTTGGCACGCGGTGCTCGACATGCGTACGGTGCTGCGGGAACCGCCCGTCGCGCGCACCGCCGTACGGACGGAGTCGTGTCGATGAACCCGTACGCACCGACCTCCGCCGACGCCTCGCTCCCCTCGGGACCGACCACTGTCCTGATCCTCGCGAAGGAGCCGGTTCCCGGGCGGGTCAAGACCAGGCTCACCCCGCCGTTCAGCCCCGAGGAGGCGGCGGAGCTCGCCGCCGCGTCCCTCGCGGACACCCTGCTGGCCGTGCTCTCGCTGCCCGCCGCGCGCCGGATCCTGGTCCTGGAGGGCGGGCCCGGCCCCTGGCTGCCTCCGGGCATCGACGTCGTGCCTCAGTGCTCCGGCGGTCTGGACGAACGGCTCGCCGGGGCGTTCGGCGGCTGCGACGGTCCGGCGCTCCTCATCGGCATGGACACTCCGCAGATCGAACCGGCCCATCTGGCGCCCGCGTTGGCGCCGGACGGGTGGGACCGGTGCGATGCCTGGTTCGGGGAGGCGGAGGACGGCGGGTTCTGGGCCTTGGGGCTCGCGTCCCCGGACCCCGCCCTGCTGCGGGGCGTCCCCATGTCCGTACCCGAGACCGGCGCGGTGCAGCGTGCGCGGCTGCTCGACGCCGGGCTGAGGGTCCGTGAGCTGGACCGGCTCCGCGACGTGGACACCTCCGAGGACGCGGTACGGGTCGCCGGCCTCGCGCCGCACGGACGGTTCGCCGCGACGCTCGGCCGGCTGAACCGGACGGCGGCCCGATGAGCGACTCCCAGGTCGCGGGCAACGTCCCCTGGGCGGCCGACCCGTACGCGAACGCCCTCCGCTCCGGCCGCGGGCCGCTCTTCCTCCGCCGCACGGACGGCCTGCTGATGCCACTGGACGTGGAGCGCTGGTGCCTGAGCGCCGACGACGCCGACCTGTCGGCGCTGAGCCGCTGCGAGGGACCGGTGCTCGACATCGGCTGCGGACCGGGCCGACTGGTGGCCGCGCTCGGCCGGCGCGGTCATCGGGCGCTCGGCATCGACGTGAGCGAGGCCGCCGTGGCCCGTACCCGCGGTCTCGGCGGGTGGGCCCTGCGGCGCAGCGTGTTCGACCGGCTGCCGGGCGAGGGACGGTGGGGCACGGTGCTGCTCGTGGACGGCAACATCGGTATCGGCGGGGATCCCTCCGCGCTGCTGGATCGGGTGGAGGCGCTGCTCGCCCCGGGCGGGCTCCTCATCGTGGAGACGGACCCGCTCGACCTGGACGAGCAGTCCGAGGTACAGCTCCACGACGGAAGCCCCGCCTCGGGCGACGCACTCGACGTCCGGCGTCCCGAACCCCCGCCGGCGCCGTTCCCATGGGCCCGGCTGGGGACCCCGGCCCTGCTGCGCCACGCGTGTCCGCAGGGGTGGCGGGCAGTCGATCAGTGGGAGTCCGACGGGCGCCCCTTCGTCTCCCTGCGTCGCCGGGACTCCCGGCCGCTCCCCCGCCACGTGGACAGGACGAGCCAGAGCGCCGAGACGGCGAAGAACACCCCGGTCACGAGGAGCCAGTTGCCGAGGAAGACGTCGACGGAGAGCCCGGTGTAGCGCTCGTAACGTTCGGAGAGCCGGGCGATCAACGGGAACTGGACCACCAGGAGCAGCAGGGAGAGGAACGCCGGTACCCGTACGAAGTTGATCCGGTCGCCACCCGGGCCCGGCCGCGCCCCCAGCGCCTCGCGCAGGGCGCGGTCGGCCGTCGAGTACACCGGCAGCAGGACGAGGTCGTGCACCACGGCCGCACCGGCGAACCAGAGGATGATCCGCAGGGTGTCGCCGTGCAGGAGCCTGACCCCGGCGTACCCGGTCAGGGCGAAGGTCGCGGCCAGGAGCAGCAGGTGCAGCGGCCCCTCGCCGTACCGGCGCCGGAAGGGGCGCCTGCCGCGCGGCCGGGTCGCCGTGCTTCGTGCCCGGTCGCCGGCTCCTCCGTCCGGGTCCCGCTCGTGGCCGGTCACAGGACTCCGAAGGTCAGGGACCCGACCCATTTGGTGTTCATCACTCCGGGAGCGGCCGGCACGATGATCCGCGCCGGATGGCCGTGGTCGGCCGACAGCGTCTCGCCGTTGACCTCCAGGGCGAGCAGTGAGCGGCCGTCGCGCACCTGGTTGTCGCGCAGGGCGGCCCGGCGGAACGAGCCGGTGCGCTGTACGGATTCCACCAGGACGCCCGGGGGGTCGTCCGGGAAGCCGGCGATCGCCGCCAGGTCTCTCAGCGGCACCCCGCGCCACCACTGGTCGGAGGTGGACCAGCCTTCCACGCAGGCGATGGGGAGCGCCGCGCTCGTCTGTTCCATGGCGAGCAGTTGGGCCCGGGTGAAGCGGAAGGTACCGGCCGGGCCCCGCACGGTCAGGCGCCAGGCCGGCCCGATGTCGGCGGGGATGATGTGCACGGAGGCGGCGGTCTTGTTGATCTGGAAGCCGTTCGGCCCGCTGCCCGGGTTCTCCACCCCGTGCGGGGTGAGCAGGGCGGTGGGGCGCAGTGCGTCGGAGCTACGGCCGGCCGTGGTGGCCAGCAGCACCAGCGACCCGGCGCCCACCATGGCGAACGCGCCGCGCCGGGAGAGCGTCGCCGGGGCGGGCGCGGGCGCCGCCAGGGTGTCCTTCTCCCCGGCCGGGATCCCGGCGCGCAGGACCCGTACGGCCTTCGGGAGCTTGAGCGCGGTGTGGCTGAGGAAGCCGGCCAGGAAGACCCACGCTCCGTAGAAGTGGAGCCGGTAGAAGGAGCCGGGGAAGACGTACTCCAGCTGGATGTTGAGGAGCCCGGTGACGAACTGGAAGAGCGCGCCGCCGACCAGCAGAACGATGGAGAGCCGTTCCAGCGCGTGTCCCGGGGACCGGACCGGCGGGAGCGCGAAGAGCCGGGGGATCACCGACCAGAGCTTGGCGAGCAGCACCGGGACCAGCACGGTGCCGAGGGTGACGTGCACGCCCTGGGTGAGCCGGTAGAGCCAGTGCGGGTCGGTCGGCCAGGAGAACAGGTAGAAACCGAGCAGCCCCTTGTCCGGTGTCTTGTCGTTGACGGCCGCGAGATCGGGGTTGTACGAGGCGTAGGAGAGGAGCCCGGTGACCGCCACCAGGGTCAGCCCGACGAGCAGGACGACGCCGAGCACCGCGGTGAACCGGGCTCCCCGCAGCGGGCTGCGCCAGAAGTCCGGTCGTGCCGGGCCCGTGAGGGCTGTGAGACGTCGCATGAGGTCACCCATGGTGCGACCGTAGGGTGCGCGCGCCCTGTAGGTGCGGGGACGCGCCTCCCAACGTGCGGGCGCGTTACTCCGTGCGCGGGAGCGCGGCTGCCCGGTGACGCCCCGCCGCGCGAAGCGGCCCGGTCGGCAGGGGAATCGGCTGCCGGAGGCTTAGCGTGCCGGGGTGAGGACCGAGGAGCGCGCCGGACGCGCCGGAGGAACGGCAGCCGCGGAGACCGCGAGTGCGGCGGACCGCGCGGGACACCGGGACCTGACGGCCGCGGCCGGGGGTGCGGTGCTGGTGGCGGTGGCGGCGCTCGTCGGCTGGGCCGTGAACGGCGACGGGTCCCTCTACGCGGGGTGGCCGCCCCTGATCGCCTCGTGGGACCCGCACGTGGGACCCGGTACCCCGGCGGCGCTCGCGCTGGCCGTGCTCGCCGTCGGCGTCGGCCCCCGGGTGGCCGTCCGGACGCGCTGGCGCGGGCTGCTGGTCCTCTCCTGGGCGGTCTCGGCGGCGTGGATCTTCTCGCTCGCGCTGGTCGACGGCTGGCGGAGCGGGTTCGCCCTCAAGCTGACCAGCCGGCACGAGTACCTGGCGGGCGTCGCCGGGTTCCACGACATCGGCACCGCGCTGCGCACCTTCGAGGACCACATCGTGATGGGCCGGCCCGGCAACTGGCCGACCCATGTGGCCGGGCATCCGCCGGGCGCCACTCTGCCGTTCGTGTTCCTGGACCGGATCGGTCTCGGCGGGGCGGTGTGGGCGGCGGTCTGCTGCGTGGTGCTCGCGGCGACCGCCGCCGCCGCCGCGCTGGTCACCCTGCGGGCGCTGGCCGGTGAGCGGATCGCCCGGAAGGCGGCGCCGTTCCTCGTCCTCGCGCCGGGGGCCATCTGGGCGGGCGTCTCGGCCGACGCCGCGTTCGCGGCGGTCGCCGGCTGGTCGATGGCGCTCCTCGCGCTGGCGGCGACGCGCACGACCCGCTTCCCGGTGACGGCGGCGGCCGGGTCGGGCCTGCTGTTCGGGCTGGTCTGCTACCTGAGTTACGGACTCCCTCTGACCGGTCTCCTGCTGGCGACCGTCCTGGTACTCGCCAGGGCGGCCCGCCCGCTGCCCGCGTTCGCCGCCGGATCGCTGGTGGTGCCCGCACTGTTCACTCTGGCGGGGTTCCACTGGTGGGACGCGTATCCGCTGCTGGTGGAGCGGTACCACCAGGGGGTGGGCGGCAAGCGGCCGTACGCGTACTGGGTCTGGGCCAACCTCGCCGCCGTCACCGTCTCCGCCGGCCTGGCCACGGTGGCCGGGCTGCGCCGGTCGGTGGTCTCCGCGCCCGGAGCCGTGCGGGCGCTACGGACCGGCCGGCCGCTCACCGGGACGCAGCGCCTCGCCGTCCTCACGCTGGCGGCGGCGCTGGCGATCGTGGCGGCCGACCTGTCGGGGATGAGCAAGGCCGAGACGGAGCGCATCTGGCTGCCCTTCGTCCTCTGGCTGCTGCCCGCCGCCGCCGCGCTGCCCGATCACCACCGGCGCGGCTGGCTCGGCGCCCAGGTGGTGCTGGCGCTCCTGGTCAACCACCTGCTGCGGACGAGCTGGTGACGGGGGCGCCTCGAAGTGCCGCCCGCGAAGGCGCTCGCAGGGCTCCCGCGACGCCTCACCCCGCCGGCTTCCACCCCAGCGCGGGCCCGAGGACGGCCGCCGTGTCGTGGAGGATCTGGACGTAGTCCTCGTGCTCGAAGCTGAACGGCAGGGCGAAGGCGACCTCGTCGACCTCCCGGAACGCGGCGTGGGCGTGGAGTTGCTCGGCGAGTTGCTCCGAGGTGCCCACGAGGTCGGGGGCGAACATCATGCGCGCGGGTCCCTGCGGGGCGGTGGTGCGGGGTGCCCGGCTCCGGGCGTACTCCTCGTACTTGGCGCGCTGCGCGGGGGTGGCGGAGTCGGTGGGGATGACCACGAGCCCCTGGGAGACGCGGGCCCGGTCGCCGTCGGGGTGGTGGGCGCGGAAGGTCCGGATGTGGGAGAGCTGGATCTCGGCGAAGTCCGGTGACGCACCGGCGTCCTCCGCCTTCACCACGCTGCTCGTCAGCAGGTTCATCCCGTTCTCGCCGGCCCACCGGGCGGACCGGAGGCTGCCGGCGCCGTACCACATGCGGTCGCGGAGGCCCGGGGCGTGGGGTTCGACGCGGTCCGAGAACACCTCGATCCCCTCGGTGCCGCTGAAGGCGGTGGCCCGTTCTCCGCGTACGAGGTCGAGCAGCCGGCTCACCCGTTCGTGGCTGAAGTCCTCGTCGGCGGCCGTGTCCGGGTAGAGGGCGTCCTTGACCCGGTCGAAGTGCATCGGCGGTCCCACGCTGACGCCCGGCTCCAGGCGGCCCCCGGAGAGGATGTCCACGGTCGCCAGGTCCTCGGCGAGGCGGAGCGGGTTCTCCCAGCCGAGCGGGATGACGGCGGTACCGAGGTGGATGCGGCTGGTGCGCTGGGTGGCCGCCGCCAGGACGGCCATCGGGGAGGAGATGCCGTACTGGAGGTGACGGTGTCTCACCCAGGCGCTGTCGAAGCCGAGTTGCTCACCCAGCTCGATGATGCGCAGGGTCGACTCGTGACCGGGGCGCGGGTCCGCGCCGTCGAACAGGCCGATCGTGAGGAACCCGAGCTTGCGCAGCGGTTTCGAGGTGGGCGGCACACGTTCCTCCGTCGTCGTTCACGGCTTCCTGCCGGGCGGCCGAGCCGTGCTCATTCTGGCAGGCGGGGCCGGGTGAAAGATGGCGGCAGTGTTGCGGGATCGGTCCGCCGTCCCGGTGGCCGCGCGGTCCCGGACACGCCTCCGCCCCGGCCGGGTGACCCTGGCCGGGGCGGAGGCGTACATGCGGTGGGCGGTGCGGGCACTCGGGTACGGGCACTCAGGTACGAGCACTCAGGTACGGGCACTCAGGTACGAGCACTCGGGTACGGGCACTCAGGTACGAGTTCTCACGTGCGCGCGCTCACCCGGGCAACCGGATCAGGCGAGGGTCGCGATCGCCTGGTTGAAGGTCGCCGAGGGGCGCATGACGGCGGCGGCCTTCTCCGGGTCGGGCTGGTAGTAGCCGCCGATGTCGACCGGGGAGCCCTGCACCGCGTTCAGCTCGGCGACGATGGTGTCCGCCTGCTCGGTGAGGGTCTTGGCCAGCGGCGCGAAGGCCTCGGCGAGCTGCGCGTCGTCGGTCTGCGCGGCCAGCTCCTGCGCCCAGTACAGGGAGAGGAAGAAGTGGCTGCCGCGGTTGTCGATGCCGCCGAGCTTGCGGCTCGGGGACTTGTCCTCGTTCAGGAACGTGCCGGTGGCGCGGTCCAGGGTGTCGGCGAGGACCTGGGCGCGGGCGTTGCCGGTGGTCTGCGCGAGGTGCTCGAAGCTGACGGCCAGGGCGAGGAACTCACCGAGGCTGTCCCAGCGGAGGTAGTCCTCCTTGACGAGCTGCTGGACGTGCTTCGGGGCCGAGCCGCCGGCGCCCGTCTCGAAGAGGCCGCCGCCGTTCATCAGCGGGACCACGGAGAGCATCTTGGCGCTGGTGCCCAGCTCCAGGATCGGGAAGAGGTCCGTGAGGTAGTCACGGAGGACGTTGCCGGTCACCGAGATGGTGTCCTCGCCGCGGCGGATGCGCTCCAGCGAGAAGGCGGTGGCCTCCTCCGGCGACTTGATCGAGATGTCCAGGCCGTCCGTGTCGTGGTCGGCGAGGTACGTCTTCACCTTGGCGATGAGGTTGGCGTCGTGCGCGCGGGTCTCGTCCAGCCAGAAGACGGCCGGGACGCCGGTGGCGCGGGCGCGGGTGACGGCCAGCTTGACCCAGTCCTGGATCGGCAGGTCCTTGGTCTGGCACATGCGGAAGATGTCGCCGGCGCCGACGGCCTGCTCCAGGACGACGTCGCCCGAGGCGCCGACCACGCGGACGGTGCCGGTGACCGGGATCTCGAAGGTCTTGTCGTGGCTGCCGTACTCCTCGGCCTTCTGCGCCATCAGACCGACGTTCGGCACGGAGCCCATGGTCGACGGGTTGTAGGCGCCGTTGGCGCGGCAGTCGTCGATGACGACCTGGTAGACACCGGCGTAGCTGCTGTCGGGCAGCACGGCGAGGGTGTCGGCCTCGTTGCCGTCCGGGCCCCACATGTGGCCGGAGGTGCGGATCATGGCCGGCATGGAGGCGTCGACGATGACGTCGCTGGGGACGTGCAGGTTGGTGATGCCCTTGTCGGAGTCGACCATCGCGAGGGCCGGGCCCTCGGCGAGCTCGGCCTCGAAGGATGCCTTGATCTCGGCGCCGCCCTCGGGCAGGGAGTCCAGGCCCTTCAGGATGCCGCCGAGGCCGTCGTTCGGGGTGAGGCCGGCCGCCGCGAGCACGTCGCCGTACTTGGCGAAGGTGTTCGGGAAGAAGGCGCGGACGACGTGGCCGAAGATGATCGGGTCGGAGACCTTCATCATGGTGGCCTTGAGGTGCACCGAGAAGAGGACGCCCTCGGACTTGGCGCGGGCGACCTGCGCGGTGAAGAACTCGCGCAGCGCGGCGACGCGCATGACGGCGGCGTCGACGACCTCGCCGGCCAGGACCGGGACCGACTCGCGCAGCACGGTGGTGGAGCCGTCGTCACCGACGAGCTCGATGCGGAGCGAGCCGTCCTCGGCGATCACGGCGGACTTCTCGGTGGAGCGGAAGTCGTCGACGCCCATGGTCGCGACGTTCGTCTTCGAGTCGGCCGTCCAGGCGCCCATGCGGTGCGGGTGGGCCTTGGCGTAGTTCTTGACCGACGCGGGGGCGCGGCGGTCGGAGTTGCCCTCGCGCAGGACGGGGTTGACCGCGCTGCCCTTGACCTTGTCGTACCGGGCGCGGACGTCCTTGTCCTCGTCGGTCTGCGGGTCGTCCGGGTAGTCCGGGAGGGCGTAGCCCTGCGCCTGGAGCTCGGCCACGGCGGCCTTGAGCTGCGGGATCGAGGCCGAGATGTTCGGCAGCTTGATGATGTTGGCGCCCGGCGTCTTGGCCAGCTCGCCCAGCTCGGCAAGCGCGTCATCGATACGCTGGTCGGCCGTGAGGCGCTCCGGGAAGCTGGCGATGATCCGGCCCGCGAGGGAGATGTCGCGGCGCTCGACCGTGACACCGGCGGTCGAGGCGTAGGCCTCGACGACGGGCAGGAACGAGTACGTCGCCAGGGCAGGGGCCTCGTCGGTGTGCGTATAGATGATGGTCGAGTCAGTCACCGGGTGCTCCGCTCCACGTCTGCAACATTGCTTGACATCAAGATATCTCGTGACCGGTCCGGTCTCCACAAGGGACCCCGTACCCGCGCGCTCACGCCCCGGTCCGCCCCGTGGCGGAGGCCGGGTCCCGTGGATCGGACCCGGCCTCCGGCGGATGTTCCCGGTCAGGCCTCGCGGGCGGTCT
This sequence comes from Streptomyces sp. NPDC001493, assembly GCF_053597235.1. NCBI lineage: Bacteria > Bacillati > Actinomycetota > Actinomycetes > Kitasatosporales > Streptomycetaceae > Streptomyces > Streptomyces sp. NPDC001493. The sequence goes on along the minus strand of NZ_JBSFHV010000043.1, from coordinate 37,449 downwards.
TCACGCCGCTGAGCAGGGCGTACAGCACGAGCGACGAGGCGAGGCCGACCGCCCAGCCGTAGTCGGCGAGGGGCTTGAGGAAGGGCACGATCCCGTCCTCGGGGAAGGGGCCCGCGCCGGGTGCGGAGTGCGATCCGCCGACCGCGAGGAGGCCGCCGACGAGGAAGGCGGCGACGGCCCTCCAGTTCCATCCGCCCACGTACCAGTAGCGCCCGCCCGGCTTGTACAGGTCCGGCAGGTCGAGCACCGTGCGGCGGACGTACCAGTAGTCGGCGATGAGGATGCCCGCCACGGTACCGAGCAGGCCGCCCACCAGGCCGAGCCAGGTGTAGATGTACAGCTCGGGCGTCTCGGTGAGCTTCCACGGCATCATCAGCACGCCGACGACACCGGTGACGAGCGCCCCGGTACGGAAGCTGATCAGCTTCGGTACGACGTTGGCGAGGTCGTACGCGGGCGAGACGACGTTGGCCGCGATGTTCACGGAGAGGGTGGCGACGAGCACGGTCACCAGGCCGAAGAGAAGCCCGAAGACGTTGTCGGTCTTCGAGACCAGCTGGACCGGGTCCCAGATCGTCTCCCCGTACACCGCCTGCGAGCCGGAGGTGACGAGGACGGACAGCAGGGCGAAGAACGTCATGGTGGTCGGCAGGCCGAGGGTCTGCCCCCGGACCTGGGCGCTCTGGCCCGCGCCGAAGCGGGTGAAGTCGGGGATGTTGAGGGAGAGGGTGGACCAGAAGCCGATCATGCCCATCAGGGACGGGAAGAAGACCGGCCAGAAGTCGCTCCCCCAGCCGAGCTCGGAGGGCTGGTCCAGCAGCGGCCCGAACCCGCCGGCCTTCACCGCGATCCAGATCAGCAGCACGACCGCGCCGACGATCACGAAGGGCGCGGCCCAGCTCTCGAACCGGCGCAGGGTCTCCATGCCCCGGTAGATGATGGCGAGTTCGAGGGCCCAGAAGAGAACGAAGCAGAGCCAGAGCGTCCACGGCTGGCCGCCGACGGTGGAGGCGTCGGCCCAGCCGCCGAAGATCTTGCCGAGCAGCGTGAAGACGCCGACCCCGCCGATCCAGGTCTGGATGCCGAACCACGCGCAGGCGACGGCCGCCCGGATCAGGGCCGGCAGGTTGGCGCCGCGCAGCCCGAACGAGGCGCGGGCCAGCACGGGGAACGGGATGCCGTACTTGGGCCCCGCGTGCCCGGTCAGCAGCATCGGCAGCAGCACGATCACGTTGGCCAGCGCGATGGTGAGGACGGCCTGCTTCCAGTCCATGCCGAGGGCGACGAGCCCGGAGGCGAGCAGCCAGGACGGGATGTTGTGCGCCATCCCGATCCAGAGGGCGGCGAAGTTGTACGTGGTCCAGGTGCGCCGTTCCAGGGGGACGGGGAGCAGGTCCTCGTTGACGAAGGACGGGTGGCCGGGCACCTCCCCCGGGGCCAGGGCGACCCGCCCGGAGAGGTCGGCCCCGGCGCTCGCGGGCGCCTCGCCCGGCGGCGCGGGCGACGGCGGCGGAACGGGCGGGGTCGGTGGAGTGGGCGGCGTCGGTGGGGTGGGCGGGGTGGTTGCTGTCATGCGGCTGGACCCTTCGCTCGGGAGTGGTGCCGTGCGGGGCGCGAACGGGACCCCGGGCCGGGCTGCGGTGCCGGGCCCGGGACGTACGTACAGCCGGTGCGGGGGTGCGGTGCGGGCGGGGTGTCCCGCCGGGGCGGACGGGCGGTCGGCCGGGGCAGGGTCGGTCGACTGCCGCAGGGGTCAGTCGGCGAGGGCGGGGATGACCGTCGATCCGTAAGCGTCGATGGTGGCCTCGCGGGCGTCGTGCATGTCGTAGACGGCGAACTGGTCGACGCCGAGGTCGCGCAGGGCCCGGAGCTTCTCGATGTGCGCCTCTGCGGGGCCGAGGAGGCAGAACCGGTCGACGATCTCGTCCGGGACGAAGGCGGTGTCCGGGTTGTCGCTGCGGCCGTGGTGGCTGTAGTCGTAGCCGGAGCGGCCGGCGATGTACGCGGTGAGGGCCTCGGGCACCAGGCCGGAGTGCTCGCCGTACCGGGAGACCAGGTCGGCGACGTGGTTGCCGACCATGCCGCCGAACCAGCGGCACTGCTCGCGCGCGTGGTCGAGGTCGTCGCCCACGTAGGCCGGGGCGGCGACGCAGATGGTGACGGAGTCCGGGTCGCGGCCCGCGTCCGCCGCGGCCTTCCGTACCGCCTTGATCATCCACTCGGTGAGGAACGGGTCCGCGAGCTGGAGGATGAACCCGTCGGCCTTCTGCCCGGCGAGGGCCAGCGCCTTGGGCCCGTACGCGGCCATCCACACCGGCAGCCGGCCGTCCTTCACCCACGGGATGCGGATCCGCTGCCCGTCGACGGACGCCTCGCGCCCCTCGGCGAGGTCGCGGATGACGTCGATGGCCTCGCCGAGCCGGGCGAGGGTGTTGGGCCGGCGTCCCGCGACCCGCATCGCGGAGTCGCCCCGGCCGATGCCGCAGACGGTCCGGTTGCCGTACATGTCGTTGAGGGTGGCGAAGGTGGAGGCGGTGACCTCCCAGGTGCGGGTGCCGGGGTTGGTGACCATCGGGCCGACGATCAGCCGCTCGGTGTGTTCGAGGATGCGGCTGTAGATGACGAAGGGCTCCTGCCAGAGCACCGCCGAGTCGAAGGTCCAGCCGTACCGGAATCCGTTGCGTTCGGCGCGGCGCATCAGGCCGACGACGGACGAGGCGGGCGGGTCGGTCTGGAGTACGAGTCCGAAGTCCATGTCGCTGCTCCTGGTCCAGTGCGCGAAAGGTGGCGCGCGGGGCGGACGGCCGCGGCCGCCCCGGCCGGTGAAATTCCGTCCGTTGCAGGCTGGTTCGCCCGACAGGGGCACCGCGGGCACGCGCCCACGAGTGACGTTCTCCGGCGGAATCCTTCCATATCGGACCGTGCCGAACCCTGTACGACGGCGCCTCGGACGCGAGTCGCGGAGCGATGATTCTGGACCGCTTTCGGCACCTTGGGAAGAGGGGCTCGGGAGGTGCCGTCACCCGGTGCGGTACGTGCGGGTGGTGCGGTACGTACCGCACCACCCGCGCGCACTCAGCAGTTCGGGACGCCGGGGAGCCAGCTGGCGGCGTTGTCGATGTAGATGTTGGAGATGTAGCCGCCGTAGTCCGGCAGGTAGGACCAGGCGTCGTTGCTGTAACCGCCGGACTGGACGAGCTGTCCGTGCACCTGGCACTGCACCCGTACGGTCGTGGGTCCGGCGAGCTGGGCGACCCGGGTGGAGGTGCTGGTGGCCTGCTGGCGGATGTTGACGTCGGTGCCCCAGGTCGGGAAGGACTTGGTCGCGGCGCCTGCGCCGGTCCAGAGGTACTCGACGGTGACGTAGCCGTTGTTGTTCAGGCCGATGTTGTAGAAGGTTCCGTCGGCGAGGTCGATGCCGGCCGGGTTGAGCACCTTGCGGCCGGACCCGTCCAGACCGCCGTTGTACCCCTCCAGATAGGCGGCCTGCGCCTCGGGCTTGCCCTGCGGGAGGTCCTTGAAGGACTCGCGGGTGGAGGAGAGGTTCCAGTAGTCGTCCTTGGTGTTCCACGGGCCGACGTCCCACACCGGGGCCGTCTCGCAGCGGGCGGGTCCGCAGACCTTGACCGAGTACTGGGTGCTGCCCTTCGGGGAGAGCCCACGCCGGGACGGCAGCGCCACGAAGTGGTCGCTGGCGACGATCACGTGCCCGTTGGCGGTGGTGCCGCCCACCAGTCCCTCGCGGGTCGCGTACACGGTGGACGTGACGGACGCCGCCGCCGTGACGGACCGGGGCGCGTCGGGGTCGAGTTCGGCGCTCAGGGACAGGGCGCGGAGGCTCGGCGCGGCACCGTCGGGGGCGGCGACCAGCACGATCCGGGTCTGCACCCGGGTGACGGCCCGGGGCAGCACGGCGGGGGCGGCCTCGCTCGCCTCCCGCCATTCGGTCCACCGGCCGAGACCGTCCTGCCCGCGCACGTCGACCACGACCTGCGATCCGGCGGGGAGGGTGACGTCCACGTCCGGGGTGATCCGGTCGACGGCGCGGTCGAGTTGGCGTACGGGGAGGAGGACCGCGCCCTGGCCGCGCGGGGTGCGCGCGGAGGCGGGCCGCACGTTCCGGTCACGGAGGCGCAGGGTGCCGTCGGCGCGGCTGACGTTGGTCTCGTCCCCGGTGGGGGCGGAGAGGTCCGCCCGCCAGCTGACGCTGCCGAGCGGGGCGTCCCCGGGGGCTGCGTCGCGGGCGGCGGCGGGGCCGGCGGCGAGCGAGAGAGCGGCGACGGCCAGCAGGGAGACGGCGGCGGCCGGCCCTCGGCGGACGAGGGACGCGACGCGGCGGGGTCCCGGTACGCGGCGTACGGGCACGGGCAGGGCGGCGGGGCGGGGTCTCGGGTCACGGCGCACGGTGCGCCTCCTTCTCGGTGGGGGGCGGGGAAGGACTCGCGGGCGGTGGGTACGCCCGGGAGGGTGGTGCCGAAAAGAGGGTGGTGCCAAAAAAGGTGGGCCGGTGGTGCTGTTGGTGCTGGTGGTTCCGGGGGACGACGGACGCGGACACCGGCGACCGGGCCGTCGGCCGGAACCCGGGGCGGCACCTCCTGCGGGCCCCGGGCGCACCGGGCCGACGACCTGGTGACGACATGACACGTGACCGCCACGGTGGTGCGGCCCCGGGCGTCGCGCAAGCCATTCGTTCCTGGTCGAAGGAGGCCCTCGCACCCTTGCCGCCGGGGCGGGGCTCCCGCTACCTTCCACCTCCCCTGACATGCATGCGTCAGATCTGCAATGCGCGTAGAGTTCCGCCCGGGCGAGTGCCGCCGAACGCCCGTGACCGCCGGGGGTGCGCCGTGCTACGGGTGGAGTTCACGCACCAGGAGCTGGCCCGCCTGCGTCTCGCCCCCGACGTGGACCCGCTCTGGGAAACGGCACTGAGCCTGCATCTGCTCCAGAACCGCCAGGCACCCCTCGTGTTCGGGGCGTGGCGCCGCGAGGTGGCCGAGGCCCTGCGGAGCTCCGGGCTCGCCCCCGCGACCCGCGCCCTGTTCCGGCTCTGCCCGGACCGCTCGTACTTCCCCGACTTCCTGACACCCGGCCGCGGGGACACCGATCTCGACGCCGGCCTCGAACGGCTGCTCTCCACCCCCCGGCGCCGCCTCCGCGCCGAACTCACCCGGCTGTACGCGCACACCGGCCGGCCCGTCCCGGCAGCCGTACGCCCCCTGGCCGACGGCTGCCCCCGGGCCCTGCACCACCTCGCCGCCACCCTGCGCGCCTACCACCGGGTGGCCGTCGCGCCCTACCTCGACGCGATCCGCGAGCAGGCGGCGGCCGACCGGACCGCCCGCGCCGAAGCCGTCCTCACCCATGGCGCGGAGGGCCTTCTCACCGGGTACGACGAGCTGCCCGGCTGGCGCTACCGGGACCGCGAACTGCGCGCCCCGTACCCACGCGACCGCGAACTTGCTTTACGGGGAAGGGCGTTGACCCTCCTCCCGGCCTTCTTCTGCGTCCGCTCCCCCATCACCCTGGTGGACGAGGAGCTGCCCCCGGTTCTCGTCCACCCGCTCTCCCCCGCGCCGGGCTGGCTCGAACGCCGGCACCACGGCGGCGACGCCCCGGCGGCGCAGCTCATCGGCGCCTCGCGCGCCGAACTGCTGCGGATGCTGGACCGCCCGATGACCACCATGGACCTCGCCGCGGCGCTCCGGCTCGCCCCGTCGACCGCCAGCAGGCACGCCACCGTCCTGCGGGAGGCGGGACTGCTCCTCTCCCAGCGCCAGGGCGTACGGGTGCTCCACCACCGGACCCGGCTGGGGCGGGCGGTACTGGAGGGAGCGCTGCGGTGAGACCAGGGCGGCCCCGGGCAATGCCCCACACCGCCCCCCGGTTCGCGACGCCACCCCTGTGACCTGCGGAACAACCGGGCGGGATGACGGTGCGGCTCGACCGTGCCGACTTCTCCCTGTAACAAAGCGGCCAGTACAGTACGGGAATGGTGACCCTCAGGGAGCAGATTATCGCCGACCTCGGCGTCAAGGCGGCAGTGGAACCGAAGGTGGAGATCCGGCAGCGGATCGATTTCCTCAAGGACTACCTGCGGTCGACCCCGGCCAAGGGCTATGTGCTCGGGATCAGCGGCGGGCAGGACTCCACGCTGACCGGCAAGTTGTGCCAGCTCGCGGCCGAGGAGCTGCGGGCCGAGGGGCACGAGGCCACCTTCCTCGCGGTGCGCCTGCCGTACGGCGTGCAGGCCGACGAGCACGACGCGCAGATCGCGCTGGAGTTCATCCGCCCGGACCGGTCGGTCGCGGTGAACGTCAAGCCGGGCGCCGACACCGTGGCCGGCGAGGTCGCGGTCGCGCTGGCCCAGCTGCCGGAAGGCGAACCGGAGCTGCGGGACTTCGTACGCGGCAACGTCAAGGCCCGCGAGCGCATGGTGATCCAGTACGCGCTCGCCGGGCAGCTGGGGCTGCTCGTCGTGGGCACCGACCACGCGGCCGAGGCGGTGACCGGCTTCTTCACCAAGTACGGCGACGGAGGGGTCGACCTCACCCCGCTCACCGGACTGACCAAGCGTCAGGGCGCGGCACTGCTGCGGGAGTTGGGCGCACCGCAGAGCGCCTGGGAGAAGGTGCCGACGGCGGACCTGGAGGACGGCCGCCCCGCACTGCCGGACGAGGTGGCGCTCGGCCTGAAGTACTCGGAGATCGACGACTACCTGGAGGGCGCGGAGGTCGCCCCCGGGGTCGCGGCGAGGCTGGAGTCGATCTACCTGGCGTCGCGGCACAAGCGCACCGTCCCGGCCACCCCGCTCGACGACTGGTGGAAGAACTGACCGCAGCGGACACGGCCCGGATCGGCGCGCACGCCTCCGGGACGCGTGCGCGCCGATCGGCGGCGGTCGCCGCCCCCGGCCCTGCGGAACAGCCGCGGGGCCGGGGACGCGCGCCTTCGGTCCGGACGGTCCGGCCCGATCGGGACAGCCGTCAGGCGACGGTCGCCGTGCCGACGACGATCCGGTGGTCCGAGCAGGCCGCGACGCCCGTGCAGGACGTGGAGATGGCGAGTGAGTCCTCGCTGTACGAGCCGGCCAACGCGCTTTCACGGACGAAGATCAGGTCGATCTTCGCGTTGCCCCCGCACGGCGGTGCCGCGCCGGGGGTGCCGTCCGCCGTCCACTCCCCGTACCCGAGGCAGTTGCCCGCGTCGTTGTCGTCGAGCTCCCGGTACGCGCCGGTGTTGTTGCCGTTGTTCGGCACGTCGAGGCTCGGCGCGTAGAACGGGTTCAGCCGGCCGTAGTGCGGCTGGGCGTTGAAGTCGCCCGAGATCAGGACCGTCTCGCCCGCGGAGTGGTAGGCCTCCAGTTTCTGCCGCACGGCATCCAACTGGGCCACGTTGAACGACTGGTTCGTGGTGATGTGCGTCGTACAGAACCGGATCGCGGGGGTGGCGGCCAGCGGCGCGCACAGCAGGTTGCGCTTCTCGGCCGAGCCGTCGTCCGGCAGCGCGATACGGGCCGCGGTGCCCAGCGGCTGCTTGCTGAACAGCGCGTTGCCGAACTGCTCGCCGTTGCACACCGAGGAGTTGCCCGCCGCGCGGCTCGGTTCGAAGCGCGCGAAGTTCTGCGTGTCCGCGGGCCAGCCCTTGGCGCGCAGCGCGGTCACCAGGGCGTCGTACTGCCCCCTGCACAATTCGTTGAACCCGGCGAAGTCGGCCGCCCGGTTCACGATGGACGCGGCAGCCTGATCCACCATGCCGTCGGTGGTGGAACCGTCGTGGATGGTGTTCCCCGCCACGTTCCACTGCCACACCGTGTACGTATGAGGCGTCGCCGCCTCCGCCTGTGCCGCCACCCCCGCCGGCGACAGCACCGCGGCCAGTGCTCCCGCGAGCACGAATCGGGTGCCTCGTCGTCGAATGTCGTGAAGTCGCATCGTCAGTCCCCCTCTTTGCGTCCGGCCGCTCGGCGGCCGGACGCCGCACTGCGCCGGCACGGTGGCGATCCTAAAGCGTGTCGCGAGAGTAGCGCCGTCCACCCGGAGGGCGAGTCCGGCGGCGTCCGGCGCGTGCGACCGCACGGCGGAGAATCGCCCCGGTACCGGCTGTATCGGGCGACCCCGACCACGCGGCGAGCGTGCGTGCGTGCGTGCCAGGTGTCGCCGGGCAGGCGGGACTTCCACCTCACGGCCCAGAAGGCTGCCCCCGTCGGAGCGAGGCCGTCCCCGTGGGGAGCGCCCGCGGGGGCTGTTCCATCGTCGTGGGAGCGCCGGCGGGAAGCTGTTCCATCGTCGCCATCTTGTGACCAGGGGTGATGTTCCCCCTCATCTAAGGGCAGGCTAACCTAAGCCGCATGAAAGCTGGTGAGAGCATTTCCGGCACGGCGTACGCCTCTTCGGCCGTCGGCGTGCCACAGACGCGCGGTCACGGACTGTCCGCGGACGCGGTGACCGTGGCCTACGGCCGTACGGACGTCGTGCACGCGGCGAGCCTCGCTCTGCGGCCTGCCGAGGTGACCGCGCTGGTGGGTCCCAACGGCAGCGGCAAGTCGACGCTGCTGCGTACTCTCGCCCGGCTCCAGAACGCGCGCAGCGGCTCGCTCACCGTGGACGCCGGCACCGACGGGGCCACCGACGGCTTCGCGCTCGGTGCCCGTGAATTCGCGCGGTGCGTCGCGCTGCTGACGCAGTCCCGGTCCACTCCGGGCGGCCTCAGCGTGCGGGACGTGGTCGAGTTCGGCCGCTATCCGCACCGGGGCCGCTGGGGCCGTCCGGACCCGGACGGCTCCGCCGCGGTGGACCGCGCCCTCGCCCTCACCGGCGTCGAGGACCTCGCCGGGCGGGGCGTCGAACAGCTCTCCGGCGGGCAGCTCCAGCGCGTGTGGCTGGCGAGCTGCCTGGCGCAGGAGACGGGCGTCCTGCTCCTGGACGAGCCGACCACCTACCTCGACCTCCGCTACCAGGTCGAACTCCTCGACCTGATGCGCGATCTCGCCGACCTCCACGGCATCGCCGTGGGTGTCGTCCTCCACGACCTCGACCAGGCGGCGTCCGTCGCCGACCGGGTCGCCCTGCTCCACGCGGGACGCGTCGTCGCCGACGGCGCGCCCGAGGACGTGTTCACACCGGAACTGCTGTCCGACGTCTACGGCATCCGTATCGACGTCGACACCGATCCGTCGACCGGCAGGCTGCGCACCCGCGCGATGGGCCGCCACCACTCCAGATCCGAAAGGCTCAGCACCTCCTCATGAAGCGTCACCTCATCGCCGCGGCCACCGTCGCCGTCGCCGCCCTCTCGCTGACCGCCTGCGGCACCTCGGAGCCGTCCACGGACGACTCCGCCGCCTCGGCCTCCGCGAAGCCCGCCTCGCAGAAGATCACCGTCACCGATGCCACCGGCACGAAGGTGACCCTCGACGGGCCCGCGACCAAGGTCGTCGCCACCGAGTGGAACGTCATCGAGGACCTGGTGACCCTGGGCGTCGCTCCCGTGGGTGTGGCGGACGTGAAGGGGTACGCCGCGTGGAACACCGCGGCCCCGCTCACCGGGAACCCGAAGGACATCGGCACCCGAGGCGAGCCGAGCATGGACACGGTCGCGGCCCTCGCGCCGGACCTCGTGGTCGCCACCGACGACCTCTCCCCCGACGTCGTGGCGCAGCTGCGCAAGGTCGCCCCGGTCATCCAGGTGACCTCCGCCGACGGTGCCGACCAGGTCGGCACGATGACCAAGGGCCTCGACCTCATAGCCCAGGCCACCGGCAAGACCGCCGAGGCCGAGACGGTGAAGGACGAGTACGAGGCGAACATCGCCAAGAACAAGAAGGCCCTGGAGGACGCCGGTCTCGGCGGCGCCTCGATCGCCTCCGCCGACGGATACGTCGACGCCAACCAGGTCTCCGTCCGCGCCTTCACCGGCAAGTCCCTGCTGGGCGCGGTCAACGAGCAGCTCGGTCTGAAGAACGCCTGGACCGTCGAGGGCGACAAGGCCTACGGCCTCGCGACCACCGATGTCGAGGGTCTCACCAAGCTCGGTGACGTCCACTTCACCTACGTCGCCAACGACGTGGACGGTGACGCGTTCGCCGACAACCTCTCGAAGAACGCGGTCTGGAAGTCGCTCCCGTTCGTCAAGGACGGCAATGTGCACCGGCTGCCCGACGGTGTCTGGATGTTCGGCGGCCCCCGCTCGATGGAGGCGTACGCCGACTCCCTCGTCGACGCCCTGACGAAGAAGTAGCGCGCCGTGGCCGTCATCGACAACACCGCGGTCGGCCGTGACCGCACCGCCGCGGTCACGACGGGCGCGGTCGCGGTGACAGCCGGGCTCGTGCTGCTCGTCCTGGTCCTCGCCGTCGTCGACATCACCCAGGGCACCGCCGACGTCGGCGCCTCGCAGGTCTGGGACGCGGTTCTCGGCCGGGCCGACGCCGGGGACTCCTCCGTGGTCATCGCCTCCCGGCTGCCGCGCATGGTCGCCGGCATCCTCGTCGGGCTGGCACTCGGCGCGGCCGGTACCGCCCTCCAGGCCGTCAGCCGCAACGTCCTCGCCGCGCCGGACACCCTGGCGGTGAACGCCGGTTCGTACCTGGCGCTCGGCGTGGTCGCCGTCACCGGCGTCTCGCTGCCGTTCCTCGCCTCCTCCGGCGCCGCGTTCGTCGGCGGGCTGGCCGCCGCGGCCGTGGTGCTCGGGCTCTCCGGGCTCGGCAAGGGGACGGTCCGTCTGGTCCTGGCCGGCAGTGCGCTGATGCTGGGTCTGAACGCGGTGACCGAGGCGCTGCTGCTGCTCTTCCCCCAGCGGACCGAGGGTCTCTACCGGTGGGGGCAGGGCGGCATCGGGCAGAACGGGTTCGACGGCGTCCAGCAGATGGTCCCCTTCGTCGTGGTGGGGCTCGTCGGGCTGCTGCTCGTCGCGCGCCGGGTCGACGCGCTCGGTCTGGGCGACGACGCGGCGCGGGGGCTGGGCGTGCCGGTGCGGGGCACCCGTATCACCGCGGTCGTGCTCGCCACGCTGCTCTCCGCGGCGGCCGTCACGCTCGCCGGCCCGATCGGGTTCGTCGGCCTCTGCGCCCCCGCTCTGGTACGTCCCCTGGCCCGCCGGTTCCGCGGGCTCGTACGGTTCCGCGTCCAGATGCCCGTCGCCGGTCTGATGGGCGCCGCTCTCATCCTCGGCGCGGACGTGCTGCTGCGGGCTCTCGTGCCCGCCGATCTCGCCGTGGAGGTGCCCACGGGCGTCGTCACGACGGTGGTCGGCGGGGTCTTCCTGGTCGTGATGGCGCTCCGTACCCGGGACACGGCCTCGGCCGAGGCACCGGACCGTTTGCGGATACCCGGCCGGACGGCGTACCTGGTCACCGTGGTCGCGCTCGTCGTCGTGCTGGTCGGCGTGGTCGTCGTGGCGGTGCTCGTCGGTGACGCGAAGCTGCTGCTCGGGGACGTCGTGAACTGGGCGCAGGGCAAGTCCGGGCGGGTCGTCACGTACGTGCTCGACACCCGGGTTCCCCGTGTCGTCGCGGCCCTCCTCGCGGGCGCGGCGCTGGCCCTGTCCGGCACCCAGGTGCAGGCGGTGACCCGCAACCCGCTCGCCGAGCCGGGCATCCTCGGTGTCACCGGCGGGGCCGGCCTCGGAGCCGTACTGATCGTCACCACCGTGACGGCGGCGAGCTCCTGGCTGATCGCCGGAGCGGCGTTCGCCGGGGCGGCGGTCGCGTCCGGGCTGGTCTTCGGGCTGGCGGCGCGGGGCGGTTTCGGGCAGAACCGGCTGGTCCTGCTCGGGATGGGGGTGTTCGCCACCACCACGGCGCTGATCAGTCTGGTCATCGTGCTCAGCGACCCGTTCGACACGACACGGGCCCTGACCTGGCTGTCCGGCTCCACCTACGGCCGGAACTGGCCCGACGTGCTGCCGGTCGCGGTGGTGCTCGCGGTGGGCCTGGTGTGGTCGGTGGTACGCCGCCGGGAGCTGGATCTCGTCGCACTGGACGAGAACACCCCGAGGCTCCTCGGGCTGCACCTCACCCGGGCGCGCCTCGGTTTCCTCGTGATGTCGGTGCTGCTGGCGGCGAGCGCCGTCGCGGCGGCCGGTCTCATCGGCTTCGTCGGCCTGGTCGCCCCGCACGCGGCGCGTGCGCTGGTGGGCCGGCGGCACGCACGGGTCGTCCCGGTCGCGGTGCTGCTCGGCGCGGTCCTGGTCTGCCTCGCGGACATGGCCGGCCGTACGGTGATCGCCCCGGCGCAGCTGGGAGCGGGCCTGATGACGGCCGTCATCGGCGCCCCGTACTTCCTGTACCTGCTGGTCCGTACCCGCCGCTGACCCGCGTACGTACGTCGGAAGCCCCGCCCGGACACCACGTCCGGGCGGGGCTTCGTGCGTGCGGGCCTGCGGGCCTGCGTGGCGTTCCTGCGTCCGGGCCGCTCTCAGTGGGCGAACTGGCAGATCCCGCGCGGCAGATAGGTACCGTGGCCGGCGTGTCCGACGTACGTGTGGTTGTCGATCACCGGGACACCGCGCGAGATCACCGTCTCCACCCGGCCCGTCAGGCGCTTGCCCTCGTACGCCGAGTAGTCGACGTTCATGTGGTGGGTCGCGGCCGAGATCGTCTGCTCGGCGTGCGGGTCGTAGATGACGATGTCGGCGTCGGAGCCGGGGGCGATGGTGCCCTTCTTCGGGTACAGCCCGAACATCCGGGCCGGGGTGGCGCAGGCGATCTCGATCCAGCGGCGGAGTCCGATGTGGCCGTCGACGACGGCCTGGTGGAGCAGGTCCATGCGGTTCTCCACGCCGGGCATGCCGTTGGGGATCTTGCTGAAGTCGTCGCGCCCCAGCTCCTTCTGCCCCTTGAAGCAGAACGGGCAGTGGTCGGTGGAGACGACCTGGAGGTCGTTGGTCCGCAGCCCGCGCCAGAGCGCCGCCTGGTGCTCCTTCGGGCGCAGCGGGGTGGAGCAGACGTACTTGGCGCCTTCGAAGTCGGGTTCGGCGAGGTTGTCCGTCGACAGGAAGAGGTACTGCGGACAGGTCTCGCCGAACACCGGGTGGCCCTCGTCCCGGGCGCGTGCGATCTCGGCGAGGGCTTCCTGCGCGGATACGTGGACGACGTAGAGGGGCGCCCCGGCCACCTGGCTGAGCTTGATGACCCGGTGGGTGGCCTCCGCTTCGAGCAGCGCCTTGCGGACCTCGCCGTGGTACCGGGGGTCCCGTTCACCTCGGGCGAGCGCCTGTTCGACCAGTACGTCGATGGCGAGGCCGTTCTCGGCGTGGGCCATCACCAGTCCGCCGTTGGAACCCGCGCGCTGCATGGCCCTCAGGATCTGGCCGTCGTCGGAGTAGAAGACCCCCGGGTAGGCGGTGAAGAGCTTGAACGAGGTGACGCCGGCCGAGACGAGCTGGTCCATCTCTTTGAGCGAGGAGGCGTTCACGTCGGACATGATCATGTGGAAGCCGTAGTCGATCGCGCACTTCCCCTCGGCCTTCTCGTGCCAGGCGTCGAGTCCGGCCTTGAGCGAACCGCCCTTGGACTGGATGGCGAAGTCCACGATGGTCGTGGTGCCGCCCCAGACGGCGGCCAGGGTTCCGGTCTCGAAGGTGTCGGAGGCGTACGTGCCGCCGAACGGCATCTCCATGTGGGTGTGGGCGTCCACCCCGCCCGGGATGACGTACTTCCCGGTGGCGTCGATCCTCCGCCCGGTCCAGCCCTCGGCCGTGTCGCTGCCGTGGGCGGCGAGCGCGACGACCCGGCCCCCCTCGATCAGCACATCGGCGTGGATCTCGTCGGACGCGGTGACGACCAGACCGCCGTGGATCACGGTGCGGCTCATATGCCTCTCCTCGCTGTGCCGGGAAGGGACCAGACCCACGGGGACGGGACCCGGTGCGTGGTGAAGAAGGGAAGCGGCGAGACCCGCGGCCTCCTGGGGTGGGCGGCGCGGTGCGCGCCCTCCGAAGAGGGCGGCGGGTCGTCTCCCGGCCCGCCGCCCTGTGTTCAGCCGGCCGCGCGCAGGGCCTCGCCCAGGATCGACGCGCCCTCCTCCGCCTCGGCGACGGAGAGCGAGAGCGGCGGGGCGATCCGCAGCACGCTGGTGTTGTGCCCGCCGCCCTTGCCGATGAGCAGCCCGCCTTCGCGCGCCGCTTCCAGGACGGCCGCGGCGGCCTCCGGGTTCGCCCGGTCGGTGCCGGGCTCGGCCAGTTCGATCCCGATCATGAGCCCGCGGCCGCGTACCTCGCGTACCGAGGGCACGCGGACGGCGAGGGCCCGCAGGCGTTCGATGAGGAGCCCGCCGACCCGGCGGGCGTTGCCCTGGAGGTCGTGGTCGAGGAGGTACGTGAGGTTGGCGAGGCCGGCCGCCATGGTGACGGGTGAGCCGCCGAACGTCGAGATGGAGTTGGCGTCCAGGCAGTTCATCACCTCGGAGCGGGCCACCACTCCGCCGATGGACATGCCGTTGCCGATGCCCTTGGCGAAGGTGAGGATGTCCGGCGGGCCGTTCTCCGCGTGCGCCTGCCAGCCCCAGAAGTGGTCGCCGGTCCGGCCCCAGCCGGTCTGCACCTCGTCGGAGATCCACAGCACGCCGTGCCGGTCGAGCACCTCGCGGAAGGCGGCGTAGAGGCCGTCCGGCGGCGAGGTGAAGCCGCCGACCCCCTGGACCGGCTCGGCGATGAGCGCGGCGGGCCCGCGGGTGTGCCCGAGCAGGTCCTCCAGGTCGCGCACGCACGCGGCGGTGAACTCGGCGTCGGTCAGCTCCGCGTACGGTCCCCGGGTACGCACTCCGCCGTGTACGTACAGCGTCTGGAGCGGGGAGAGACTGGTGGGCGACCAGCCCCGGTTGCCGGTGACGGAGACCGTCGAGAACGATCTGCCGTGGTAGCTGTTGCGCATCGCGAGGATCTGGTTGGACCCCCGGAACGTGGTGGCGAGCAGCAGGGCCGTGTCGTTGGCCTCGGTGCCGGAGGTGGTGAAGAAGACGCGCGCGTCGGGGATGCCGGAGAGGGTGGCGACGCGCTCGGCGAGGTCCACCAGCGGGCGGTTGAGGTAGAGGGTGGAGGAGTGGACGATCCGCCCGGCCTGCTCGCTGATCGCCTTCGTCACTTCGGGGAGCGCGTGCGCGGTCATCGTGGTGAGGATGCCGCCGAAGAAGTCCAGGTAGCGGTTGCCGTCCGCGTCCCAGACGTGGCGCCCCTCGCCGTGGGTGATCTCCAGGGGCCGCTCGTAGTAGAGGGTGAGCCAGTCGGGGCTGACGGCGCGGTGGCGCGCGTGCAGGTTCGTCACGGCTCCACCAGCCCGTCGTAGGCGTCCGGACGGCGGTCGCGGTAGAAGGCCCATTGATTGCGGACCTCCTCGATGAGGTCGAAGTCCAGGTCTCTGACGAGGAGTTCCTCCTCCTTGTCGCTGGCGACCTCGCCGACGAACCGGCCGCGCGGGTCGACGAAGTAGCTCGTGCCGTAGAAGTCGTTGTCGCCGTACTCCTCCCGGCCGACCCGGTTGATCGCGGCGATGAAGTACTCGTTGGCGACTGCCGATGCGGGCTGCTCCAACTGCCAGAGGTAGCTGGAGAGTCCGCGCGAGGTGGCGGACGGGTTGTACACCAACTGCGCTCCGTTGAGTCCGAGTTGGCGCCACCCCTCGGGGAAGTGCCGGTCGTAGCAGATGTAGACGCCCACCTTGCCGACCGCCGTGTCGAAGACGGGCCAGCCTGCGTTCCCGGGCTTGAAGTAGTACTTCTCCCAGAACCCCTTGACCTGCGGGATGTGGTGCTTGCGGTACTTGCCGAGGTACGAACCGTCGGCGTCGATCACCGCGGCGGTGTTGTAGTAGAAGCCCGACTGCTCGATCTCGAAGACGGGCACCACGACGACCATGCCGGTCTCGCGGGCCAGGTCCTGCATCCGGGAGACCGTGGGACCGTCCGGCACGGGTTCGGCCCAGCGGTAGTGCTCCGGCTCCTGCACCTGGCAGAAGTACGGGGCGTTGAACACCTCCTGGAACCCGATGATCTTCGCCCCCTGCCGGGCGGCCTCGCGCGCGTGCTCCTCATGTTTGGCGATCATGGATTCGGTGTCGCCGGTCCAGGTCGCCTGGACGAGTGCGGCGCGAACGACGTGGGACATGAGCTGCTCCTTCGACGCGACGTCAGAGCCTCTACGCGTTTTCTACGCGGGTGGACACGGAAGGTAGGAGGAGAACGTAAGCCCCTCCCCACGGCGGGGCAAGACCGTCGCCGTGAACCGGCCGAGTCGATCACGTTTCGCGCCCGAGGGGTGCGCAACCCCGCCGGGACACGCCGGAATCAGCCCGTACGGGCCCGAACGGGCCATGTGTGACGGCGCGTCACACATCGGCGACGCCCGCGACCCGCAGGGCGTGCACCAGGTCCCACTCCCGGGCCGCCGACACCCGTCGGGCCGCCGCGAGCAGTTGCGGCACGAGATGGGCCGGCCCCGCCCCGGCGATCCGCGCGGCCTCGTGCGGGGACCTGACACGGACGAACGCGCCCAGCAGCTCCTCCGCCTCGGCCTCGCGGCCCGCCAGGTCCAGCGCGACCGCCGCGTCGGCGATCTCCTCGGCCGTACGGGAGGCGCCCTGCCGCAGAAGGTGCCCGCAGTCCTCGTCGCGCCCGGCCTCCGCGAGGGCGCCGACCGCCGCCGCCAGCCCGGCGGGCGGCAGTGAGGACACCTCCCACAACAGGGTGGCCCAGTCGGCGTCGAGGCCGGCGAGCCCCAGCGCGACGGCCAGTACCGGCAGTCGCCCGGCCGGCCAGGCGGCCGCCTCGCAGAGCACGGCGTACGCCTCTCCCGTACGCCCCTCCGCGCGCATCGCCAGGAGCAGCGCGACCACGCCGGCCGCCGCCCGCACCGCCGCCGGATCGGCAGCCGGGGCCGGTCCCGACGCCTCGGCGCTCTCCTCCGCCTCGCGGGCGGCCCCGCCGAAACGGGCCCCCCGGGGCTTCGGGGCGGACGGCGCGGCGGAGGGCAGCAGCGGGAGCACCGAGGGCGCGGGCCCGGCCCCGTCGTCGGCCTCCAGACCGGCGAACCGGGCACCCCTCGGCTTCCCGCGCACGGGCTTCGGCGCGGGGGCGGGGGACGCGGGGGCAGGCGCGGGGGCAGTGGACGCGGGAGCTGCGGGGTTGCGCGGTGCGGGCACGGTGTTCGGCGAACCGGCTTGCCCCGTACGGGCGTTCGTCGCCGCACCGCGTTCCCGTACGGCGGGTCCGGTGGCCTCCTCGTGCGGGCTCGCCTCCTCCCGGAACCAGTTGCGCGGGGCCGTGATCGCACCGAGGCGGCTGCGGAGTTCGGCGCACCGCGCGGAGGCGCGCCGGTGGTCGTCCTGGGCCCAGGCGAGCGCCTGCCGGTCGGGCTGTGCGCCGCCCGCCTCCGCCGCGCGGACCCGCCGGGCCGCCTCCTCCTGCTCGCGGGCCATCAACTCCAGCCGCTGGTGCAGCTCCTGGCGTCCGCCCGGGCGCCGGTCGTGGGCCGCCGCCGAGGCCGCGTAGAGCGAGGCGGCGCGCACGGACTCCTGTTCGGCGTGCCGCGTACCGTAGGAGGCGGCCAGATCCTGGAGGAGCGACTCGACCACGTCCCAGGGCGGGATCTCGACCCCCTCGAAGCAGGCCCGCATCCCGGCGGGATCGCGTCGGGTGAAGACCCCGTACCAACCGCTGCCGGGGTCCAGACGGGCGGCGAGCTCCCCCAGGAACCGCGCGAACACGTCCACTTCGACCACTTGCTGATGCACCGTCATCGCCGCCCTCGTCGGCCCTCGGCTGGAACCCTCCAGTCAGCTCGCATTCGACCGCAGACGTGTTACGGCGCGGCTACGCCCACTTTTCGACTTCGAGGCACCGGGAGCGCGAACCGCACGACGACGCGGGCGCGCACGCCGGGCCGCACACCCCTCAGAACGTCACGGCGATGCCCGTGTGGGGCCGCTTCCCGAGCCGCACGACCATGGCCGGCCAGTCGACCAGCCAGAACTTCCAGGTGTACTTGCGGGACAGCGCCTTGCGTACGGTCGCCATGTCCGCCCCCTCGACGAGCCGGGCGACCCCCTCCGCACTGGGCGCGCCTTCGGCGATCCGGCCCTTGACGTCGCAGACCGTGACGCGGACCCGGGGGGTGCGGCGCAGCCGCTTCACCTTCCACGAGTCGGAGCGGGTCCAGACGTAGAGCGTTCCGCCGTCGGCCGCGGCCCATACGGGGGTGGCGACGGGGGTGCCGTCCTTGCGGTAGGTGGTCAGGCTGACGTACTCGCTGCGGGCGAAGTCCTGGAGAGTCACACCCCGAGCCTAAGCGCTGCCACTCGTGAGACCTGAGCGCCGCCCGTCAGACCTGAGGCGGCCCGTCCGGCCCGATCGCCGCCCGTCAGGCCCCGAGCGGCAGCAGCTCGCCGGCGGGCACGGCCAACGCCCGACCGCCTCTCTCCACCCCGCCGGACGCCACCGCACCGGGTGCCACCACTCCGGGCGCCACCGCACCGGCCTCTTCGGCGTCGGTCTCTTCGGCGCAGCCCGCGAGGATCTCGTCCAGCGTGAGCCCGAGGGCGGCCGCGATGGCCGCCACCGTGAAGAAGGCGGGTGTCGGGGCGCGGCCGGTCTCGATCTTGCGGAGGGTTTCGGCGGAGAGGCCGGCGCTCGCCGCGACGGCGACCATACTGCGCTCGCCGCGAGCCTCACGGAGCAGAGTGCCGAGCCGCTCGCCGCGGCGGCGCTCTTCGGGTGTCAGGGGCGTACGAACCATGCCGTCATTCTAATACCGCATCGACCGGTATAGTAATTGGCATGCTGTACCTCAAGACAGACAGGTCCATCGCCGCCATGCGCGAGGCCGGCCGGGTCGTGGCCCGGATGCTGGGCGCCGCACGCGAAGCGGCGCAGATCGGTGTCAGCCTGCGCGAGATCGACGCCGTGGCACATGAGGTGCTCCGCGGGGCGGGCGCCGGGTCGCCCTTCCTCCACTACCACCCACACTTCGCACCGGTCCCCTTCCCCGCGGTGATCTGCGCGTCGGTGAACGACGCGATCGTGCACGGTGTCCCGGGCGGCTACCGGCTCCGCGACGGGGACCTGGTCAGCATCGACGCGGGCGCGACGCTGGACGGCTGGGCGGGCGACTCCGCGATCAGCTTCACCGTGGGCCGTGCGCGGCCGTCCGACACCCTGTTGATCGACACCGCGTACGCGGCGCTGGACGCGGGCATCGCGGCGGCCGTCGTCGGCAACCGCATCGGCGACATCGCGCACGCGATCGGCACGGTCTGCCGCGCGGCTGGGTACGGCATCCCCGAGGGGTTCGGCGGGCACGGCATCGGCCGGGCCATGCACGAGGACCCCTCCGTTCCGAACGAGGGGCTCCCGGGGCGGGGGCTCGCCCTGCGCCACGGGATGGTGCTGGCGATCGAGCCGATGCTGATCGCCGGCGGCGGGGACCACTTCCGGCCGGACCAGGACGGCTGGACGCTCCGCACCACCGACGGCAGCCGGGCCGCCCACGCCGAGCACACGGTGGCCATCACCGACGACGGCCCCCGCATACTGACGGCGCTCTGAGCGCTGCGACGGGCGGCCCGTATCCGCCAGGACCGCCCGCCGCACCTTTCGATCAGCGCCGGCCGTCGATCAGCGTCGGCCCTTGATCAACCAGCCATCGATCAGCGTCGCCCGTCGCTCGGCGTCACCACCATCGCCGAACCGCCGCCCCGGCGTACCGGCTCGGCCGCCGCCAGCCACCGCCCGTCGGGCAGCCGCTCGACCCCGGTGGCCGCGCCGATCTCCGGATTCAGCTTGAACACGTGCCCGAGGGACTCCAGTTGGGCCCGCAACGGACTGTCCCAGAGCGCGGGTTCGATCTCGGTGGCCGCCGCGTTGCGCTGGCTGGCGCGGGGCGCGGCGATGGCGTCGACGAGCGGCAGCCCGCGGTCGAGCCGGCCGGTCAGGGTCTGGAGCACGGTGGTGATGATGGTGGCCCCACCGGGCGAGCCGAGCGCCAGCACCGGCTTGCCGTGGACGAGGACGATCGTCGGCGAGATCGACGAGCGCGGGCGCTTGCCCGGACCGGGGAGGTTCGGGTCGTGCACGGCCGGGTTGGCGGGCGCGAAGGAGAAGTCCGTCAGCTCGTTGTTGAGCAGGAAGCCGCGTCCGGGCACCGTGATGCCACTGCCGCCGGTCGACTCGATGGTGAGGGTGTAGGCGACGACGTTGCCCCACTTGTCGGCGGCCGTCAGATGCGTGGTGTTCTCCCCCTCGTACGTCGTCGGGGCGGCGGTCCCGCCCGTCGCGCACGGGGTCGGGGACGTGGGGTCACCCGGCGCCAGCGGACTGGTCAGCACGGCGTCGTCGCGGATGAGGCAGGCGCGCGAGTCGGCGAACCGCTGACTGAGCAGCCCGGCCGTGGGCACGTCCTCGAACGCCGGGTCGCCGACCCAGCGCCCCCGGTCCGCGAAGGCGATCCGGCTCGCCTCGATGAACCGGTGCAGGTACTGCGCCTGGCTCGCCCCGGAGAGGTCGGTGGACTCCAGGATGTTGAGGGCCTCGCCGACGCTGGTCCCGCCGGACGAGGAGGGCGCGATGCCGTAGACGTCGAGCCCCCGGTAACCCACCCTGGTCGGCGCCTGCTTCAACGCCCGGTACGCCTTGAGGTCCCGGGTGCTCAGATCACCGGCCCGGGCGACGCGGCCGGACGCCGGGTCGACGGGAGGGTTCCGCACGGTACGCACGATGTCCTCCCCCAGGTCGCCGCGGTAGAGCTCCTGGACACCTTCACGGCCGAGCTCGTCGTACGTACGGGCCAGGTCCGGGTTCTTGAACACCGAGCCCACCACGGGGAGTTCACCACCGGGCAGGAAGAGCTTCGCGGTGGCCGGGAAGTCGGCGAACCGCTCCTGGTTCCCCTCGGTCTGGCTGCGGAAGGTGCTGTCGACGACGAACCCGTCGCGGGCCAGGCGCTCGGCGGGCTTCAGCAGGGTGCCGAGCGACTTGGTGCCCCAGGTGTCGAGCGCCTTGTCCCAGGTGGCGGGGGTGCCGGGGGTGCCGATGCTGAGACCGCTGGTGACGGCGTCGTTGAAGGCGAGCGGCTTGCCGTCCTCCAGGAAGAGCGAGGAGTCGGCGCTGCGGGGCGCCGTCTCGCGGCCGTCGATGGTCTGCACGGTACGGGACTTGGCGTCGTAGTAGACGAAGTACCCGCCGCCCCCGATCCCGGCCGAGTACGGTTCGGTGACACCGAGCGCGGCAGCGGTCGCCACGGCCGCGTCCACCGCGTTGCCGCCCTTGCGCAGCACCTCGATACCGGCCGCGGTGGCGTCCGCGTCCACACTGGCCACCGCTCCCCCGTACCCGGCGGCCACCGGTGTCTTGGCCGGTAAGCCGGGTCGCGGCGACGTTCCGGCGGGAGCTGCCGCCCCGACGGACGCCACCACGGCGAGCACGGCCAGGACCGATACGTTCCGTCCGACAGGACGACGCATGCGTACCTCCAGTTGACGATCGTCCGCGCAGACTAACCCCGGCCCGGCCGGATCGTCAGGACCGCCTCGGACGGGCACCCGGATGCCCGCCGCGGTCTCCGGCCATCCCCGACGGCGTACCCGACGGGCCCGTCTTCCGAGCCCCGGGCCATGACCGCGCGGTTGACCGGAGCCGCGGAGGGACCGGTGGAGCCGGACGCCGGACGGCGGCTCAGTGCCGTGTGAGCGGAACCTCCACCCGCGAGTCGTCGCTTCGCGCCAGACCCTTTTCCAGAGCCCAACGGCCCGGCCCCAGAGCCGCGATGAGGAGGAACGCCCAGCAGAACATCGCGGCTGCCTCACCGCCGTTCTCGATGGGCAGGAGCCCGGATGTCTGGTGGACGCTGAAGTAGGCGTACGCCATGGAGCCGGAGCTGATCACCGCCGTCGCCCGGGTGCCGTAGCCCACCAGCACCAGGATGCCTCCGGCTAACTGGATGAGTGCGGCCCACCATCCGGGCCACTCCCACAGGCGCGGCGACGCACCGTGGGGGCCGCCGAACACGCCGAACAGAGCCGCCGCTCCATGGCAGGCGAACAGCAACCCGACGACGACACGGAACAGTCCGAGTACACCGTCGCGGTTCTTGTCGAGCAGACCCATTGGTTTCCTCACTCTCGTGTGATCCCGGACCGGGGGTGTCCGTCCGGAGAGGCAGAGCAGTCGGGGGGTTCCGACACCACACGTCCGACGCGGGGTGGAAGGGACGGCGCCGGGGCGGGGCTTCGGCACGGCCGAAGCCCCGTCACGGGCCGACGGGCAGGTCCAGCGGATGAGCCGGCTGGTGGGTCAGGCGGTGGTTCATGCCTGGATCAGGCCCTGGACCAGGCGGTGGGTCAGGCTCTGGATCAGGCCCTGGATCAGCCGGTGGATCAGGCGGTGGGGAAGTTGTCGGAGGTGCTGATCCGGCTCTTGAGCAGCGTGCCCGACTCGGTCAGCACGCCACTGCTGCTGTAGTCGCTGCCGTCACAGGTGCCGGGCTGGAAGGCCGCACTGCTCTCGTCGGCGTCGCTGTAGGTCCAGTTCGCGTAGCCGATCTTCAGCTGGTCGAGCAGGTCCAGCCAGGCCGTGGTGCTCGTCCGGTCCAGCGCGCCGCCACCGGTGGCGCTCACGGTTCCGAACTCCGTCACGAACATCGGGAGGCGGGCGGCCGCCCGGCTCAGCGCGGCACGGTAGTTGTCCTTGTGGCTCGCGGCGTAGAAGTGGAACGCGTACATGATGTTGGTGGCATTGACGGGGCTGTTGACGACCTCGCTCTCGCTGGAGCCGTCGGAGACGCCCAGCGACGACCAGCCCCGGGTGCCGACGACGACGACCGCGTCCGGGTCGGCCGCCCGGATCACCGGAATGACCTGCTCGGCGTAGCTCTTGATGGCCGCCCAGCTCACGCCGTTGGGCTCGTTGGCGATCTCGTAGATGACGTTCGTCTTGTTCGCGTTGCGGGCCGCGACGGACGCGAAGAACGTCTTGGCGCGCGCGAGGTTGTAGTTCGGGTCACCCGGCGTCAGGGTGTGGAAGTCGATCATCGCGTACAGGCCACGGGCTTCGGCCATGTCGACGATGCTGTTCACCCGGTTGGTGAAGCCCGCCGGGTCGGTCTCGTAGCCTTCCTCCTGCACGTACATGGCGACGCGCAGCAGGTCCGCCTTCCAGTCCTGCGCCAGGGCGTCCATGGACGCGTTGTTGTAGCACCCGCTGAACCACTGGATGCCGTGCGTGCTCATCCCCCGCAACTGGATGGGGCGGTTGTACTGGTTGCAGAGATTCACGCCGCAGACGTGCACCGGTCCGTTGATGCCCACGGGGGTGCCGGTGCTCGGGCCGGGCGTCGGGGTGGGGGTCGGGGTCGGCGTGGGAGTCGGCGTGGGGGTGGGAGTCGGCGTGGGGGTGGGAGTCGGGGTCGGAGTCGGAGTGGGCGTCGGGTTGCCGCCGGTGATCGAGCCCGTGCAGGCGACGCCGTTGAGCGCGAACGCCGTGGGCTTCGGGTTGGCACCCGTGAAGGAGCCGGTGAACCCCACGTCGGCCGCCGCGCCGGTGGCCAGCGCGCGGTTCCAGTCGAGGCCGGCGGCGGTGACCGTGGAACCGGACTGCGCCCAGGTGGCGTTCCAGCCCTGGACGAGCTTCTGCCCCGCGTCCGGCATGGCGAAGGTGAGCGTCCACGCGGAGACGGGCTCGCCCAGGTTGGTGATCTTCACTCCCGCCTGGAAGCCGCCCTGCCACTGGCTGGCGACCGTGTAGTCGACCTTGCATCCGGCGGCAGCCACCGCCTGAGGGCTGAACAGAGCCGCGAGGCCCAGGACCGTCGCGCAGGTCGCCAGTAGAGCCAGAACGCGTTTCACAGCATTTCTCCTCGTGCGCAGGGGGGTTACGCGATGGGAGCGGTTCCGCAACGTGCGGTCCCGAGAGCGGTCCGTCCCGCCCGATCCGTAGCGCCGGCCCGGGTGCGGGACCGTACGGAGCCGACCGCTCGTCGCCGTGACGGCGTCCCGCGGGCCGATCACGCCGGTCCGGAGGTCTTCGGGGTGCACTGCTGCGGAAGCGCGGGGGTCGCGTTACCGGGGAACTGGAGTGGGAGCGCTCCCAATCTCAGGGACAGCGCGACGCACCGTCAAGCTCTTGGACACGATTCGCCGCCACCGGCGCCCGCGAAAAGTTTCGGACCAGCCAGTTCACCCCGACCCTGGGGCATTCCCGTCCGATGGGTTGTCAGGGGCATGGCGCGCTCCTACAGTTCTCGTGAACCTT
The DNA here is from genome assembly GCF_053597235.1 of Streptomyces sp. NPDC001493. Lineage (NCBI taxonomy): Bacteria > Bacillati > Actinomycetota > Actinomycetes > Kitasatosporales > Streptomycetaceae > Streptomyces > Streptomyces sp. NPDC001493. The sequence continues at coordinate 13,219 of NZ_JBSFHV010000043.1, read as the reverse complement.
TCATGGGAGCGCTCCCAGATCGGGCGGCGGGGCATTCCCGATGCACTGATCGCCTTGTCCGGGCACCCCTCGCACGAGGCTGTTCCACGGCCCGGTCCCGACGCACACCCGACGCTGTCGCCGCTGTACGCGCCCGGTCCCGCAGCCTCTTGCTCCAACAATCCACCCCGTGATGAACACAGGAGACAGGCCCCACCCGAAGGCAACCCCCACCCAGGCACTGGAGACTTCCATGGCTCAACGCAAGAACCGATTAGTCGCCCTGGCGGCGGCGCTCGCGACGCTGCTCGGCGGAATCGCCCTCGCTCTACTGGGCCAGGGCAGCGCGCAGGCCCACGGTGTGGCGATGTCACCGGGGTCGCGTACCTACCTCTGCTGGCTGGACGCCAAGACCAGCACCGGCTCCCTGGACCCGACGAACCCGGCGTGCAAGGCCGCGCTCGCCGAGAGCGGCGCGAACTCGCTGTACAACTGGTTCGCCGTGCTCGACTCCAACGCCGGTGGCCGAAACGCGGGTTACGTCCCGGACGGAACGCTGTGCAGCGCCGGCAACCGTTCGCCGTACAACTTCACCGGCTACAACGCCGCCCGTTCCGACTGGCCGCGCACGCACCTGACGTCCGGCGCCACGATCGAGGTCGATCACAGCAACTGGGCCGCGCACCCGGGCGAGTTCCGGGTGTACGTGTCCAAGGCCGGCTACTCGCCCAGCACCGAACTGGGCTGGGACGACCTGGAGCTGATCCAGACCGTCAGCAACCCGCCGGCGGTTGGATCACCGGGTACCGACGGCGGCCACTACTACTGGAACACGACCCTGCCGTCGGGCCGCTCCGGCGACGCGATCATGTTCATCCAGTGGGTGCGTTCCGACAGCCAGGAGAACTTCTTCTCCTGCTCCGACATCGTCTTCGACGGTGGCAAGGGCGAGGTGACCGGTATCCGCGGCGCGGGCAGCACGCCGACTCCCACCCCGACTTCGACTCCCACCCCGACCCCGACGCCCACCCCGACTCCGACGCCCACGTCGCCCACGACGCCCACCCCGACGTCCACGCCGACGCCCACCGACCCGCACACCGGCTGCATGGCCGTCTACAGCGTGACCAACTCCTGGAGCGGCGGTTTCCAGGGCTCTGTCGAAGTCATGAACCACGACACGACGGCGCGCGACGGCTGGGCCGTGAAGTGGACGCCCGGTACGGGCACCAAGGTGAGCCAGGTGTGGAACGGTGCGCTGACCACCGGGTCCGACGGCAGTCTGACGGTCAAGAACGTCGACTACAACCGGACCATCCCGGCGGACGGCAGCGTCACCTTCGGCTTCACCGCGACATCGACCGGCAACAACTTCCCGATCGGCTCGATCGGCTGCGTCAACCCGTAGCCGTCGAGGCAAGCAGCGCCGGCCCCCGCCTCGGCGGGGACCGGCGCTGTCGTGCCCCGGCCCCGGCGTCGCACCGGTCCCGCACCGGCCGGATCGCACCGGCCGGATCGTCCGGGCCGCCTCGAACGGGAACCCCGACGCCCGCTACTATCCCCGGCCATGACCGACGACGTACGCAACATCGTGCTGGGCGTCATGGCCGCAGGGATAAGCGCCGCTCTCGGCTGGCTTTCGCGCACCTACCTCTGGCGCCGCAAACTCCGCCGCAAGCAGGCCTTCTTCGGGCTTCCTGCCAACTCCGAGTGCCTGCTCGTCGTCAACCGGGACCCTGGCACGGACGGCGCGGTGCACCGCCACGACGTCTTCGCCCTGCTGGAGCTGTCGGCGATGATCAAGGAGTGCGGGGCGCACGCGCAGATCCTCTCCCACGACACGGCACGCCAGGGTTTCGGCGAGCGTACGGAGTACTGCGTCGGCGGTCCGGGCTCCAACCGGCGCATGGCCGCCCACCTCCAGTCGCTGCTGCCCGGCGTGCGGGTGAACACCGACCGCGAACCGGGCCCGGACCGGGCCTCCTTCCGCATCGGGTCGGAGTACTACCCGATGGAGAACGGCTCCCTGGAACACGTACTGCTGGCCCGTCTGAGCATCGGCCGGGAGGCGCGTCCGGTGTTCCTCCTCTGCGGCCAGCGCGCGATCACCAACCAGGCTGCCGCCCGCCATCTCACCCGTAACTACGAGAAGTTGGCACGCACCTACCGTGACTCGACCTTCTGTCTGCTGTTGAAGGTCGTCAACTCCGAGGCGTACGGCCCCGACATGGTGGAGGTGGTCGCGGACGTGACGCGCGCCGCACAGACCCCCCTCCCCGCGGCAGCCCCCGCCGCCGCAGCCACCGACTGAGCGTCGGCGCCCGCGGCACCGGCCCCCGCACACCTTGGTTCATACGGTCCTCGCAACACCCGCGATCTGTGCGAGTTGCGAGGACCTCAGAACCAGAGCAACGCGAAAACGGAGAACGGGCCTTCGTCGTGCATCCCCACGACGACGGCCCGTTCTCCGTCAACGGCACCTTCCGGTACTTCGGTTGGGCAACGCCCCCTCTGCCTTCCGGCGGGTCACCGGCGTACAGCTGACCTTCTTCCCGCAGTGGGCGGCCGGGAAATGGCTTCCCGGGCCCGTCGTGCGGGAGGTGATCTCCGGCTGCTGGCCGGCCAGGGTGTCCGAGCTCGGTCCGCCGGACACCGTCAGGGCAACAGGGGTCCAGGTCCGGCCGGGGAAACCTCCACGGCCTCCGTCTTCGGGTTGCGGCGCTGGCGCTTGGCCATCCAGGTGGCGAACCACGAGAGGAGCATGCACATCCCGATGTAGATGGGGGAGATCACCATGACGACCGGGATGAACGGCAGGTCGTAGTCGAGGTTCGAGGCGATGAGCTTCCCCGCGTGGAGGAACTCCTCGTAGGTGATCAGGTATCCGAGCGAGGTGTCCTTCAGGGCCACCACGAGCTGGCTGATGATGGTCGGCATCATGGCGCGCACCGCCTGGGGCGCGAGCACGGAGGCCGTGACCTGCGTCTTGCGCATCCCCAGCGCGTACGCGGCCTCCCGCTGGCCGCGCTCCACGGAGTTGATACCGGTACGGAACACCTCGGCGAGCACCGAACCGTTGTAGAGGGTCAGTCCGGCGACCAGGGCGGGCAGCGGCTGGACCTTCAGTGCGACGAAGATGAAGAAGATCATCACCAGTACGGGCATGGCCCGGAAGAACTCGACCAGCACGGTGGCGATCCAGCGGACCGGCCGGTGCACGGAGAGCCGTCCGACGGCGAGCACCGCGCCGAGCGCGAGCGAGAGCACCGCCGCGTACCCGAACGCCTTGAGGGTGTTGCCCAGGCCCCGCAGCAGCAGCTCCTGGATTCCCTTGTAGGTAAAGGGATTCCACTTGGCGGCGGTGAACTGGCCGGTGTCGAACAGGAGATAGACGACCCATCCGAAGAGGGCGGCGACGGCGACCGTGGCGGCGATCCCGTAGAGGAGGTGCCGCCTGCGGGCCTCGGGGCCCGGGATGTCGTAGAGGGCTGTGGCGGCGGGCATGGTGTGGGTGGTCATCGGGCCACCCCCCAGCGCTTCTCCAGCACGGTGAAGAGCGCGCTGATGGCCAGGGTGATGATCAGGTAGCCGACGGCGATCCAGACGAAGGTCCAGATGATGCTGTAGCCCAGCTCGTTGAGGGTCTTGTAGGTGCCCAGCAGCTCGGTGACGCTGAACGCGCCGGCGATCGCCGAGTTCTTGGCGAGCGCGATGAGTGTCGAGCCGACCGGCGGGATCACCGAGCGGAACGCCTGGGGCAGCACCACCGTGTTCAGGGTCTGTCCGAAGGACATGCCGAGACTGCGGGCGGCCTCGCCCTGGCCGGTGGGCACGGTGTTGATGCCGGAGCGCAGCACCTCGCAGATGAAGGCCGAGGTGTAGCAGCCGAGCGCCAGCACGGCGAAGACGTTGAACGGCAGTACGAGGCCGAAGCGCGGCAGTCCGAGGAGGACGGCGAAGAAGAGCAGGGTGAGCGGGGTGTTGCGGAGCACCGTCACCCAGACGGTGCCGACGAGCCGGAGCGAGCCGACCGGGGCGACCCGGAAGGAGGCCATGACGAAGCCGAGCGCGAGGGCCAGGAGCGAGGCGAAGACGGTGAGTTCGAGGGTGCCGAGGAACCCTTTGCCGTAGAGCGAGAAGTTCTCTGTCAGTACGTCCATGGTGGCCGGTCCCTCAGTTCGCCGGGTAGCGGTCGATGGGCGGCGGCGTCGGCGCGGGTACGCCGGACAGCCCCAGCGTCGCTTCGAACGCCTTCTTCCAGTTGCCGTTCTTCTCGTTCTCCTCCAGCGCGTCGTTGATCGCGCCGCGCAGCGCGTTGTCGCTGCGCGGCACACCGATGCCGTACGGCTCCTCGGAGAAGGGCTTGCCGACGACCTTCATCTCGTCCGGCGCCTTCGCCGCGAAGCCCAGCAGGATCGCGTCGTCCGTGGTGACGACGTCGACCTGGTAGGTCAGCAGGTTGTCGACGCAGACGGAGTACGTGTCGTACGCGACCAGGTCCGCCTCGGGGTAGTCGGCGGCGATGCGCTGGTAGGGGGTGGATCCGGCGGCCGAGCAGACCGTCTTGCCCGCGAGGTCCTGCGGGCCGTGGATGTCGTTCTCGTCGGTGCGCACCAGCAGTCCCTGTCCGGCCATGAAGTACGGGCCGGCGAACCCGACGAGCTTCTTGCGCATGGCGTTGATGGTGTAGGTACCGACGTAGTAGTCGATCTGGCCGTTCTGCAGGGCGGTTTCACGGTTGGCCGAGGCGATGGTCTTGAACTGGATCTCCTTCGGACCAAAGCCGAGGTAGGCCGCCACCATGGTGGCGATCTCGATGTCGAATCCGGAGTAGACCCCGGTGGCCGGGTCCTTCTCGCCGAGGTAGGGCTGGTCCTCCTTGGCGCCGATCACCAGGTGGCCCCGCCGCTCGGCCCGGGTCCAGGTCTTCGACGCGGGGAGCCGGAAGCCGGTGTTCACCGTGTAGTGGGGCAGCGCGTCGGCCTTGGGCCCCTTGACCGGCGGGCTGCCCTCCTTGCCGCAGCCGGCGGCGAGTACCGTCAGCAGCAGACCGGCCAGCAGTGCGGTGATCTTCTTCGTACGCAACGCGGAGCCTCCCGTCAGTGCTTGAGGATCTTGGACAGGAAGTCCTTGGCGCGGTCGCTCTCGGGGGCGGTGAAGAAATCCTCCGGAGTGCGGTCCTCGACGATGCGGCCGTCGGCCATGAACACCACGCGGTTCGCGGCGGAACGGGCGAAGCCCATCTCGTGGGTGACGACGACCATGGTCATTCCGTCGCGTGCCAGCTGCTGCATGACCTCCAGCACCTCGTTGATCATCTCCGGGTCGAGTGCCGAGGTGGGCTCGTCGAAGAGGAGGGCCTTGGGGTCCATGGCGAGAGCGCGGGCGATGGCCACGCGCTGCTGCTGGCCCCCGGAGAGCTGCGCGGGGAACTTGTCGGCGTGTGCGGCCAGCCCCACGCGCTCCAGCAGCTCGCGGGAACGGGCGTCGGCCTCCGGCCTCTTCCGCTTGCGTACCTTCATCTGCGCGAGGGAGACGTTGGCCAGCACGGTCTTGTGTGCGAACAGGTTGAACGACTGGAAGACCATGCCGACTTCGGCCCGGAGTTGCGCCAGCCCCTTGCCCTCCTCGGGGAGCGGCTTCCCGTCGATCGCGATCCTGCCGGACTCGATCGTCTCCAGCCGGTTGATGGCACGGCAGAGCGTGGACTTTCCGGAGCCGGAGGGGCCGATGACCACCACCACCTCCCCGCGGCCGACGGTGAGATTGATGTCCCGCAGAACGTGCAACTCTCCGAAATGCTTGTTGACGTCCCGCAGGTCGATCAACGGATCGACGGCCATACGCTGCCCTGCCCATGTGTCGCTGTGTGTCGGCTCAGCGGAAACTATCCGCATGGGTAAGGGACTTCGCGTCCGACACGCAAACAGGGCAAAAGGCTGTTTATCTAGGTGGTGTCCGGCGCATCAGGACCGGACACCACCGGAGCGTCATTCCTCGGCCGCCTCCGCGTACACCTGGGACAGTTCGGGGCTGCCGTAGACCGCCCAGTCCAGGCCGGCCCCGACGACGTCGACCTCCCTGCCGGAGGCGAGCCGTACGACGGGCTGCCCGCTGGGCCAGACGTCCCACCGGGCGCCGGGGACGGTCCGTACCAGCACGGTGCCGAGGTAGAGGCCCGCGTCGTTCCCGAACCAGGGCGCCTCCTCCGGATCGTCGCGCCAGCGGGGCGGCAGCTGGTCGAGCGCGGTCAACGACGCCGGGGTGTCGTCCAGTTCGAGTCCGTAGTCCCCCGTCCGGACACGCAGCAGCTCGCACTCGGCGAGGACTTCCGCGAGGCCGGCGGGGTCGGCCGCGGCGGTCTCCGCCAGCGTCGCCGTGCGCGTATCACCTTGACGCTTGCGCCAGTTGTCCAAGAAGGGGATGTTCACCCCACAAGGGTCGCACCTTTGTCCCGCCGTACGCCACAGGGCGCGCGCCGCCCTCCTACGCGTGGTACCCGGCTCCGGCGGAGTGCCGCCCGAACCATAGGCTGCCGGGATGAACACACCGAACTATCTGTCCGGGCTCTTCTCCCTGGAGGGCCGGACCGCCCTCGTCACCGGCGGCAGCTCCGGCATCGGCCGGGCGATCACGGAAGCACTCGCCCGTGCGGGCGCGGAGGTCACCGTCGTGGCCCGTCGCGAGGCCGAACTGAAGGCGACCGTGGACGAGTTGACCGAAGCCGGCTGTCGCGTCGGCTGGGTGAGCGCGGACCTCGCCACGACCGACGGGGTCCGGCGGGCAGCCGACGCCGTGGTCGCACGGTCCGGGGAGCCGGACATCGTGGTGAACTCCGCGGGGATCAACCTGCGCCCGCCGATGGGCGAGCTGGACGAGGACGTCTGGGACACCACGATGGCCATCAACCTCAAGGCCCCCTACCTGCTCGGCGAGCGGTTCGGACCGGGGATGGCGGAGCGCGGGTACGGACGCCTGATCCACATCACCTCGCAGCAGGCGCACCGGGCCTTCGTGAACAGCGGGGCGTACGGGGTCTCCAAGGGCGGGCTGGAGTCGCTCGCCCGGTCGCAGGCCGAGGCGTGGTCGCCGTACGGGGTCACCGTGAACACCCTGGTCCCCGGCTTCGTGATGACCCCGCTGAACGCCCGGCTCTCCTCCGACCCGGAGAAGGTGGCCGCGCTGGCCGCCCGCACGATGGTGGGGCGCAACGGGCTGGCCGAGGACTTCGCCGCGGCGGCGGTGTTCCTGGCCGGCCCCGGCTCGTCGTACGTGACCGGGCAGTCGCTCTTCGTGGACGGCGGGCTCTCGGTCCACTGACGTCCTTCACCCGGATCCGGGGGGCGTCCGCCGGGCGCGGGCACCCCCCGGACCGGAGGTCAGGCGCCCGGACGGTCGCCGGCGGCCGCGCTCAGCGACTCGGCGGCGGCGGACGCCGCCTGCTTGTCGATCCCGAGGCCGGTGAGCACCCCGTCGCCGCCCTCGTGCTCCAGAAGTGCCAGCAGGACGTGCTCGGTTCCCACGTGGGGGTGGCCGAGCCGCAGGGACTCGCGGTAGGCGAGTTCGAGGACCTTACGGGAGCCCGCGTCGTACGGGACGAGCTCGGGAACCTCGTCGGCGGCGGGCGGCAGGGCGGCGAGGGCGGCCGCGCGCACGGCTTCCGGGGTGATCCCCTGAGCCGCGATCACCTGTGCGCCGACGCTCCCGGTGTCGGCGACGACACCCAGCACCAGGTGCGCGGGGAGGACCTCGGTGCCCCCCGCGAGTCGGGCCTCGTTGTGGGCGGCGACCACCACGTTCCGGGCGCGCGTGGTGAAGCGCGCGAACCCGTCCTTGGGTTCCGGTTCGGCGGACTCGTCGGGCTTCTTCGGGACGAAGCGCTTCTGCGCCGCCTGCCGGGTCACCCCCATGCTCCTGCCGATGTCGGTCCAGGAGGCGCCCGAGCGGCGGGCCTGGTCCACGAAGTGGCCGATGAGGTGGTCCGCGATGTCACCGAGGTGGTCGGCCGCGACGACCGCGCCGGAGAGCTGTTCGAGGGCGTCGGTGTGGGTCTTCTTGATGGCCTCGATGAGGTCGTCGAGGCGCACGGGAGGGTTGACTGATGCCGGTTGCGTCATGTGTCAACCGTAAGTTGACACATGCGGGGGCGTCAACCTTCGGTTGTCAGTTGTCGTCGGTCCCTCCGAGGGGCGGTGGCCGTCCGGCTCAGAACTCCAGGTCCACCACGACCGGTGCGTGGTCCGACGCGCCCTTGCCCTTGCGCGCCTCGCGGTCGACGTAGGCATCCTTCACCGCGGCGGTGAACGGGGCGTTGCCGTAGGCGAGGTCGATCCGCATGCCCCTGTTCTTGGGGAAGCGGAGCTCGCGGTAGTCCCAGAAGGTGAACGGGTGGTCGTACTTCAGGGGGCGCGGCACGACGTCGCTCAGACCCTCCTCGCGCAGCGCGGCCAAGGCGTCCCGCTCGGCGGGGGTGACGTGGGTGGCGCCCTCGAAGAGCGCCGGGTCCCACACGTCCTCGTCGGTGGGCGCGACGTTGTAGTCGCCGAGCACGGCGAAGGGCCGGGAGGCCGCCGCGTCCGCGGCGACGGCGCTCCGCAGCGCTTCCAGCCAGCGCAGCTTGTACGCGTAGTGCTCGTGCGTGACCTCGCGGCCGTTGGGAACGTAGACCGACCAGAGCCGGACGGGACCGCAGGTCGCGGAGATCGCCCGGGGCTCTTCCGTGCCGTCGTACGCGGGACCGCCCGGAAGGCCGGCGACCACGTCGTCCAGGCCCACCCGGGAGATCAGCGCCACGCCGTTCCACCGGCCGGTGGCGTTCACGGCGGAGGCGTACCCCAGCTCCCGCAGCTCGTCGGCGGGGAACTGCTCGGCCGTGCACTTGGTCTCCTGGACGCACAGCACGTCGGTGCCGGTGCTCTCCAGCCAGGCCAGCAGCCTCGGCAGGCGGGCGGTGATCGAGTTGACGTTCCACGTGGCGATGCGCATGGCACCCAACCTAACCGGTACCACCGACAGTCGCGGCCCCGCGCCCTTCCGGCCGGTACGGCCTTCAGAACCCGGTGTGCTCCCCCGGCGCCATCCGGCTGTGGTCGCTGCCGCCGAGCGCCCCGATCTGCGCGTCGTAGATCGGCCGGGCCAGGTCCGTGAGCAGGGCGTCGTGGATGTCGATGGCCCGGCGCGGCCCGACCTCGCGCACGTAGTCGATGACCTCCGAGATCTTGTTCCACGGCGCCATCACCGGCAGCATCAGGGTGTCGACCGGCTGCCCGGGGACGGTGAGCGCGTCGCCCGGGTGGAAGACCGAACCGTCGACGAGGTAGCCGACGTTGGTGATGCGCGGGATGTCCGGGTGGATCACCGCGTGGAGCTCACCGTGGACCTGGACGTCGAACCCGGCGGCGCGGAAGGTGTCGCCGTGTCCGACCGTGTGCACCCGCCCGGGGAAGGCCGTCGCCAATTGCCCGGCGACACTCCGCAGCGTCCAGATCTCCGCCGCCGGGTTGGCCTCCATGGCGGCCCTGATCCGGTCCTCGTCGAAGTGGTCCGGGTGCTCGTGGGTCACCAGGATGGCGTCGGCGCCGACCGCGTCGCCCTCCCCGGAGAAACCGCCCGGGTCGATGACGAGGGCCTGCCCGTCCTTGTCCAGGCGGACGCAGGAGTGCCGCTTCTTGGTGAGTGTGAGAGGCGATGCGTTCATGCTCCCCATCCTGCTACGCGGGCGGTGTCGTTTCTTCCTGAATCACGGACTGGGCCACGGCGAACGCGGCCCCGGCGGCGGGAACGCCGCAGTACACGGCGGTCTGGAGCAGCACTTCCTTGATCTCGGCGGGCGTCAGGCCGTTGCGCAGGGCCGCCCGCAGATGTGCGGCGAGGCCCTCCAGCCGTCCGGACGCGATCAGCGCGGTGAGCGTGACGCAGCTGCGGGTACGGCGGTCGAGGCCCTCGCGGCTCCAGACCTCGCCCCACGCGTAGCGGGTGACGAGGTCCTCGTAGTCCTCGGTGAACGGGTCGGCGGCCGCGTCGGCCCGGTCCACGTGGGCGTCGCCGAGGACCTCCCGGCGGATCTTCGTGCCGAGCGCGTGCAGGTCCGTACGCTCCCCGTCGTCGTCCGTACGCGGGGCCGGCGGAGCGATCTCCGCGACGGGCGCGTAGGGGGCGGAGAGCGGCGGGACGGCGGCCGGGGGCGCGCCCAGGGGCACCGGAACGGCGCCGAGGGTGTCCTGCCAGGTGGTCGAGAAGTGGGTGAACAGCAGGTCCATCACGGCGGCCGGCTGCTCGACGGGCGCGAGGTGCGACGCCCCGGGCACCAGGGCGAGCCGGGCGTCGGGGATACCCGCGACCAGGGTGCGCGCCTCGGCGGGGCCGGTGACCCGGTCCTCCGCGCCGACGACGACGAGCGTCGGCACACCGATACGGCCCAGTTCACCGCGGATGTCGAAGGCCGCGAGCGCCTCGCACGCGGCGATGTAGCAGCCGGGGTCGGTGGTACGCACCATCTGCACGGCCCACTCGACGATGGCGCTCTGCGCGGCGGCGAAGCCGGGCGTGAACCAGCGCTCGGGGGCACTGCGGGCGATGGGCTCCAGGCCGTTCGTACGGACGATCACACCGCGCTGGCGGAACTCGTCGGCGCTGCCGAATCTGGGCGAGGTCGCGACCAGCGCGAGCGAGGCCACCCGGTGGGGGTGACGCAGCGCGAGGTCGGCGCCGACGGCCCCACCGATGGAGCACCCCGCGTAACCGAAGCGCTGGACACCCAGGGAGTCGAGGGTGGCGATCAGCCGGTCCCCGAGTTCGGCGACGGAGACCGCGGGCCGGGCGGGGGCGCCACCGTGGCCCGGCAGGTCGTAACGGAGTACCCGGTAGTGCTGGGAGAGGTCCGGTATCTGGCGATCCCACATGTGCCATGTAGTACCCAGGGACGGCCCGATCACCAGGACCGGAGCGTCTTTTGGCCCGTCAAAGCGGTATTGGAGGGTGTTCGATGATGTCTCGCTCACCCGCCCGACCCTCTCATCTCTCACTATCTCTCACTGAACCGGGTCGGCCCTACCGGCTGCGCCCCTTCGCCTGCGGGGGCAGCCCCGCCGCCGGCCCTCCCGCCGGACGCCCGTGGAGCCCGTCCCACGTGACGGCGGCAGCGCGCAGGTCCTCCACGCCGGGCTTCACGTAGTACCTCTTGGTCGTACTCACGTTCTTGTGACCGGCCCACCGCGCGAGAATATGGTCAGGCACTCCGTTGTTGGCCAGGAAAGTCAGGCACGACGAGCGAGCGTCGTACAACCGGACACGTCGATGTTCGAGGATTTCCATAATCCTGTACGCGCGCCGACGCAGCTGCTTTCCCGTGAATGCTTCTCCGTTTTCGTGGACCACGACATAGCCAGAATTCACGTATGCCCCGCCGAGAGCCAACTTCTCTTGGGCCTGACAGGACCTCAATGCCCGGAGTGCCTCGAGAACTGGGACAGGAAGCGGGAGTTCTCGCTCCCCCGCAAGCGACTTGGTATCCTTCTCAACGACGGCCCGGTTCCCCATCATCGTGCGGGTGTTGGCGATCGCGATCATACCTCGGTCCAAGTCGACGTCCTGCCAACGGAGACCACACACTTCCGCAGGCCGTAGCCCCATGAGGGACAGCAGGAACGGCGCGTACAGCCGATCCCCCCGGACCCCCATCACAAATCCCTGGACCTCGGGAACCGTCCAGGGCTTCAAGTCCACCTTTCTGCGGCGATCCTCTTTCCTCGCCCTGAGCGGGATCGTCACGTTCTCGGCCACGTTCATGACCACCAAGCGACGGGTCACCGCCCGATTCAACGCCTCCTTCAGCCGGCCGAGACTCATCTCCACAGTGGTTACACTCAGAGGAGTTCCGGCCCCTTGGCCCTCGCAGCCGACCGCTCTCAAGGGCCCAATCCCTCCACTCCTCGACCTGCTCCTCGGTGAGTTCCTGAAGGCGAATTTCGCCGAGTCGACCACGCACCCGGTCCAGCGTGACTCTGTAGCTGTAAAGGGTGGTCTCCTCCAGGTCCTGAGACCTCAGAGCGATCCATTGATCAAGCCACTCGTTTACGGTGATCGCATTAGAATGAACAAACGTCCCGTTGTTGCGTTGCTCCGTGACTCTCGCATATTCCGCCTTCGCTTCCTTCAGCGTGTCGAAGGTTCGAGTGTGCTGTTTGCGTTTCCTCGTCTCGGGATCTATACCAATATCCACTACGAGTCGATAGCGGACCCTGCCACTGGAGTTGGGCGGCAGTTTCCTTATGGGCGAAGACAGCTGAAGACCTTTCATTCCGGCACCACCGTCGCCCCGTGTCTCTCTGCAATCCACACGAGGCCTCTCGCGTTCTCTCCGACTCCACCGCCAAGCGCAGCCGGATGCGAACAACCTCAATGGTCGGCACAATTACCGGTTTGGCCAACCGGCAGACGTCACCTACACTCCCTCTCGCACTCACACCATGAACCTTTTCCGTCTTGATCAGGTGGCGAGTTCGAGGGCGACGACGGCTTTGACGGCGACGGTGAGCCGGGTGATGCTGCAGCGGAGCTTCCAGGACTTGAGAGTCGCCATGGCGCGTTCACCGAGGCTGCGGATCTTCGTGTGGTCCCCGTTGTGACGTCGGCGCCAGCCGGGCAGGTGCTTGCCACGGATCGGCGCGAGGATCGCAGGGCTGGCGCCCTGATACGCCTTGTCGTCCCAGCACTTGATGTCCTCCCCGGCGAGGGTGGCGGGAATACCGTGGGCCCGCGCCGCGGTCAGGTCGTGCGTGGCTCACGGCAGTGCGTCCGAGACCCAGACCAGGCGTCCCGTCCCGTGGGATCCGCGAGGACCTGCACGTTCATCCCGTGATGCTTCTCCTTCCCGGAGTAGTACGGCCGGTCTGCGGCGATGCGGTCAATCGGCAGCACCGTGCCGTTGAGAATCACGTACGCCTCGACCACGTGATCAGGAAAGTACGAGTCGTCATACATCTGCCGCAGGACCGCGTGTCCCGCTATCTGCTGGTTTGTGATCGGCATGGCACTTCCCTACTTCCGCGAAAAACTGACGCGCCGATCATGCACAGCGCCACTGACAACGACGCCCCCATGGACGCCGAACCTCACGCGACCAGGACTTTCACAACAGGCCCTAGTCTTCCGAGTCAGGAATTCTGTTCAGATATGAGGCGAGGCGTTCGAGGATCTCGTCCGCGGTCTTGGTCCAGACGTAGGGCTTGGGGTCGGTGTT
>NZ_JBSFHV010000042.1:0-49137 GCF_053597235.1 Streptomyces sp. NPDC001493 | reverse complement strand
GTCATGGCGATGTCGAGGCGGCGCTTCATGCCGCCGGAGTAGGTGGAGGCGGGCTTCTTCGCCGCTTCGGTGAGGTCGAACCGTTCCAGCAGTTCGGCGGCGACCCGCTTGCCCTCCGCCTTGGGCAGGTGGTGGAGGTCGGCGATGAGGAGCATGTTCTCCTCGCCGGTGATCAGTCCGTCGACCGCGGAGAACTGGCCGGTGACGCCGATCGCTGCCCGTACCTTCTGGGGGGCGGCGGCCAGGTCGTGGCCCGCGACCTGGACCTGTCCGGCCTCGGCGGTGATGAGGGTGGACAGGATCTTGACGACGGTGGTCTTGCCGGCACCGTTCGGGCCGAGGAGCGCGAAGACGGACCCGGCCGGAATGCGCAGGTCGATGCCGTCGAGGACGGTCTTGTCGCCGTAGGACTTGCGCAGACCGACGGCGGTCACGGCGATCGGCGGCGGGGTGCCGTCGCCGGCGCCATTAGTCGTGGGCATGACAGAAAATGGCATGGAGCTCTCCCCTGTGAGGGCTGACGCGGTGGAGGGGCGGGCGGTGCGGCGTTCGGGTACTCGGGTGTCCAGGTGCTGCGGGTACTCGGGCCGTTCCGGGCGGTGCGGTGGTTCAGGCCCGGGCGCGGCGGATGTCGATGTTGCCCCAGTTGGTGCGGGCACGGACGCTGACGGTCTCCTCGGTCTGCTCCGGCGCCTCGGACGCGGTGAGGGTATTGCGCACGTGGCCCCGGTTGGAGCTGACGTCGAGCCAGGCGGCGGTGCCCTCACGGATGCCGATCTCGATGAGGCCGTTGGAGGTCTCCACTTGCACGGTGCCGCGTGCGACATCGGCGATACGGAGATTGCCGTGGGTGGCGGTGCCCGTCACGGACGCCTCGGCGTGCGCGATGTCGATGGTGCCGTGAGCGCCGCTCACCCGCAGTTCGCCGGTCACGGTGCCGACGTTCGTGGAACCGTGCGAGTTCTTCAGTACGGCGGGGCCCTCGATGATCCCGACACGCATGTTGCCGGTGCTGGTGGTGATCTCGGCCTGGCCCTCGACCCGCTCCACGGTGATCGCACCGTGCGAGGCGGTCAGCCGGAGCGGACCGGTCGTGTCGAGACGGACATCGCCGGCGGAGGTCTTCACCCGCACCTCGCCGAGCCGGCCCTCGCCGAGCACCTGCGTTCCGGTGCCCGTCACGTCGAGGCGCGAGCCCGTGGGCAGTTCCACCGTCACGTCGACGGTGCCGGAGCGCCCGACCAGGTTCGCCTTGGGCGTCCGGACGGTCAGGGTGCCGCTCGCGAACGTGACCTGGGTCTGGTCGGCCGCCCGCACGTCCATGTCGCGCTTCGGGTCGCGGGGGCGTACCTCGACGACGGTGTCCGTGCGGTCGCCCGCCGTGAACCGGATGGAGCCGGTGTACACCTGGGCGATGGCCGAGATCGGTTCGTGGGTGTCGAACGTAGGCATGGCTGTCCCGTCCTCATGGGTCGTCAGGTCGTCCCCGCTGGTGGGGCGCGGTGTGGGTGGGTGCGTGCGTGTACGTGTACGGGCGCGGGGCGCCCGGGTGTCGCGGGCGTCGCTAGCGGACCCAGCCCGTGAAGCTCTGGCCGAGGACCTGGGTCTTCTCGGTCGTGCGCGGCCGGCCTCCGCCGTCGACCGCGGCCGACACGGCTCGTACCAGCCACGCGTTGACCGACAGGCCCTCGCGGTTCGCGGCCTCCTCGGCGCGCGTCTTGAGGTGGGCCGGCAGGCGAAGGTTGACCCGGGCGGTGCCGCCGTCGTCCGCGTCCGAGGGTGCCTGCGGTGCGGGCGGCTCGACGGGTGCGGCCGGCTCCGGTGGAGTGACGGCGGGCGGCCGGGTGACCACGAAGTCGGGGTCGATTCCCCGCAGCCGTACGTCGACCGAGCCCGGAGCGAGCTCGTGGGTGACCTCGTCCATCGCGGCGGAGAGCGCGTTGAGCAGGGTCAGGCGGGTCGCCGACTCCAGGGGAGCGGTGAGCCTCTCGGCCAGCTCGCGGGCTTCGTCGCCGCCGGCCTCGGCGGCGACCGCGAGCTCACGGCGGAGGTTGTCGACATACGGAGTGAGGTCCATGACGCCATGATGGCACCACCATGGCGCCATGTGCAAGCGGCATGGCGCCAGGAGGGTGGTGTTCTCCGGGGCTACTGCTCTGGCCTGCGTGAACGGATCGCTGTAGGTCCTGGATCGGAGGGGTATCGGGTGGGCGTGTGGTGGGGGTTGGTGCCTGGTGGTGCCACATGGCGCCATCTGGTGCCAGATGGCGCCACGTGATGCCATGCGGCGAACCTCAGGCCGGATACGCGTGGGTCTGCGCGGCCTTGACCGTGGCCCAGACGGTGGCGCCCGGGTGCAGGTCGAGTTCGGCGGCGGCGACCGTGGTGAGGTCTGCGGCGAGGGGGAGCTCGCCCGCGAGGTCCGCGCGGATCTGGTCGCCGTGCGTCTCCAGCCCGTCGACCTCGCACCGCCACAGGTTGCGGGCGCTGGAGCCGGTGGGGCGATCCCGGTACAGGGTGACCGCGTTCGGGGGGAAGGCGACGAACACCGGTCCGCTGAGGTCCTCGGTGGTGGTGATCGCCGGCCCGGTGCCGAGCCGGACGGTGTGCCCCTCGGCCTGCCCCCGGTAGAGGTTGAGCCCGACGAGCTGCGCGATGTAGTCGGTACGAGGGCGGCGGGCGATGTCCGACGGTGCGCCCTCCTGCACGACCCGGCCGTGCTCGATCACGACCAGCCGGTCGGCGAGGACCATCGCGTCCAGCGGATCATGCGTGACCAGCACCGCGACCGCCTCGAACTCGGCCAGATGGCGCCGGAGCTGGGACCGTACG
This sequence comes from Streptomyces sp. NPDC001493, assembly GCF_053597235.1. Taxonomy (NCBI): domain Bacteria; kingdom Bacillati; phylum Actinomycetota; class Actinomycetes; order Kitasatosporales; family Streptomycetaceae; genus Streptomyces; species Streptomyces sp. NPDC001493. The sequence goes on along the minus strand of NZ_JBSFHV010000042.1, from coordinate 46,305 downwards.
TCGAGACGGGTACGGGCGTCGAGCGCGGCCAGCGGCTCGTCGAGCAGCAACAGCCGGGGGCGGGTGGCGAGGGCGCGGGCGAGCGCGACGCGCTGCGCCTGGCCGCCGGAGAGCCGACGCGGCTTCGCTCCGGCCCGGTCGGTCAGCCCCATGCGGTCCAGCCACTCGGCGGCCTGGGCCCGCGCCTCGGACTTGGCGACGCCACGGCAGCGCGGCCCGAAGGCCACGTTGTCCAGGGCCGACAGATGAGGGAAGAGCAGATAGTCCTGGAAGACGACTCCGACCGGACGGGACTCCGGCGGTGTGCCGGTCAACGCGGCCCCGTCCAGCCGCAGATGGCCCTCGGAGAGCGGGGTGAGGCCCGCGAGCGCGCGCAGCGCCGTGGTCTTCCCGGCGCCGTTCGGCCCCAGCAGGGCGACGACCTCGCCGGGGCGGGCGCTCAGCTCCACGTCCAGGCGGAAGGCGCCCCGGTCCACGACGAGCCGGGCGTCGAGCCCCTCGGCCGGCGCAGGGGAGTCCGGAGCGTCGGAAGCGGAGGCGGGCGTAGCCGTCATGACGCCGTCATCCAGCGGTCGCGCAGCCCCGCCAGCACGGCGATCGACACCGCCAGCAGCACCAGGCTCAACGCGATGGCGGCCTCCGGGTCGTCCTGCAGGGCGAGGTAGACGGCCAGCGGCATGGTCTGCGTACGGCCGGGGAAGTTGCCCGCGAAGGTGATCGTCGCCCCGAACTCGCCCAGCGCGCGGGCCCAGGCCAGTACGGCACCCGCCGCGATGCCCGGCGCGATCAGCGGCAGGGTGACCCGCCGGAACGCCGTGAAGCGCGAGGCACCCAAGGTGGTGGCCGCCTCCTCGTACCGCGGGTCGGCGGCCCGCAACGTGCCCTCCACGCTGATGACGAGGAACGGCATGGCCACGAACGCCTCGGCCACGATCACCCCCGCCGTGGTGAACGGCAGCGTGATGCCGAACCAGGAGTCCAGCCACCGCCCCACCACACCGTTGCGGCCGAGCGCCAGCAGCAGCGCCACACCGCCCACCACCGGCGGCAGCACCAACGGCAGCGTCACCAGGGCCCGTACGAACCCGCGCCCGGGGAAGTCGGTGCGTGCCAGCACCCAGGCGAGGGGCACGCCCAGCACCAGACTCACCGCGGTGGCGGCGGTGGCCGAGACGAGCGACAGCTGGAGCGCCTGCCAGACCTCCGTACTCGACAGCTGCTCCGGCATGCTCCGCCAGGGGGCCCGCACGAGCAGGGCGACCATCGGCAGCAGCAGGAACACCAGGCCGAGCAGGGCGGGCAACAGCAGCGGCAGCGGAACCCGGCTGCGCCGACCCGTACCACCGCGTCGGCCCGTGTCGCGGTCCCGGACGCGGCGAAGCCGTGACCGGCCCACCGAAGGGCCCGTCACGGCGTCGGACGCGGTGCGCCGCTTCACGGCTTGATGAACCCCGCCCCGGTCAGCACCTGCTGGCCCTCGGCGGACCGCACCAACTCGATGAACGCCTTCGCCGCTTCGGCGTTGGGGGCGTTCTTCAGCAGCGTGATCGGGTAGTCGTTGATGGCGTCGGCGGACTCGGGGAACTCCACGCCCTCCACCTTGTCACCCGCGGCCTTCACGTCGGTCTTGTAGACCACGGCCGCGTCGGCTTCCTTGAGCTCCACCTTGGTGAGCGCGCTCTTCACGTCCTGCTCGTAACTGACGGGGGTGAGCTTGAGCCCGGCGGCGTCCAGCGCCTTCTGCGCGGCGGCACCGCAGGGCACCGTCTTGTCGCAGAGCACGACCTTCAGACCGGAGTCCGTGAGGTCCTTGAGGGTGGCGACCTTGTCCGGGTTGCCGGGCAGGGTCGCGATCTCCAGCTGGTTGCGCACGAACGTGGCGGGCGTGCCCACCGCGTCCTTCGCGTCGGTGACGATGGCCATCGTCTTGGCGCTGGCGGCGGCGAAGACGTCGGCCGGAGCGCCACCGGTGATCCCGGCGGCCAGGCTGTCGCTGCCCCCGAAGTTGAAGGTGACCTTCGTCCCCGGATGGGCCTTCTCGAACGTGGCGCCCAGGGCCGTGAAGCTCTCCTTGAGCGACGCGGCGGCGAACACGGTCACCGTGCCGGAGAGCTTCGGCGTGGCGGCGTCGGCCGACGCGGAAGCCGAGGCGGTGGCGGTGTCGGACGACGAGTCGTCGGAGGAGGAGCAGGCGCTCAGCGCCAGCAGCGCGGCGACTCCCACACCCGTCCACTGCAGGGTCCTACGGGTCCGGCGCGCGGAACGGGTCATCACGGGGTCTGCTCCTCTGGTCCTCCGGAGGAGCCGGACGACTCCTCCGCGGTGGTCTTTCGGTGACCGCCGTCGGTCGGGCACGGTCGGCCGGAGCACACCGGCGGCCGGTGCGGCTCCGGTGCCGGGACCGATCATACTGGCGCAGATGCCAGGGGGAAGACCCCAATTACCTGGCAATAGCCGTGATGCGGATGCTTCGGGTGGGGCATATGCGGTTCCGGCCTGTCCCGCGCGCAGGCCTGTTTTCGGACATGCTTCAGCCCCCGGGAGACCACGTGGTCCCGGGGCGGATGTGCGGGGGCTACTCGGATCAGACGCGGTCGATGTGCACGTTGGTCGACTTCACGCGGGCGGTGGCCTCCATGCCGACCTCCAGGCCCAGCTCCTCCACCGCCTCGCGCGTCAGCAGGGAGACCAGCCGGTGCGGCCCGGCCTGGATCTCGACCTGCGCGGCGACATCACCGAGCTTCACCGCCGTGACGATGCCCGCGAAGGCGTTGCGGACGGAGGTGTACGGAACCTCGTCCTCGCCCCCGCCCGCGCTCCCGGCGACCTCGACGGAGAAGGCCGCCAGATCCCCGCCGTCGATGAGCCGGCGCCCACTCTTGTCACGGTGCGTGGCCACCCGGCCGGCGTCGGCCCACCGTCGTGCGGTGTCCGGGCTCACGCCCAGAAGGCGGGCCGCCTGGCCGATCGTGTAGGACTGCATGGGCGTCACCGTAGGTTCCCGTTCCCCGTGGACGCAAGCGCGGACGTCGTCGCCGGATACCGCGCGGCGCCGCAGGTCGGGCGGGCCGCGGCGGCGCCGGGCGGCATCGGGCGGGACTCCGGGAGCCCGCGACTACGGCACGCGGGCGGTCCACTCGTCGCCGCTGTACTTGGTGGCGGCCAGCTCCTCCGCGCGCGCGAGTTCGTCCGCCGTGACGCGGCCGTCGGTGAGCCCGTAACGGTTACGGAATGAGTCGACCATGCGTTCGATGACCGTCTCGCGCGGCAGCCCGGTCTGACGCCGGAGCGGATCGACCCGCTTCTTGGCCGACTTCGTGCCCTTGTCGGACATCTTCTCCTTGCCGATGCGGAGCACTTCGAGCATCTTGTCCGCGTCGATGTCGTAGCTCATGGTGACGTGGTGCAGCACCGCTCCGGGACCGCCCTTCGGCCCGGTCACCCGCTTCTGGGCGGCGCCCGCGATCTTCCCGACCTCGGTCGCGATGTCGTTGAGCGGCTGGTACCAGGCCTTGATGCCCATGTCGCCGAGGGCCGCCAGGACCCAGTCGTCGAGATACGCGTACGAGTCCGCGAACGAGAGTCCCGAGACGAGCGAGGCAGGCACGGACAAGGAGTACGTGATGGTGTTCCCCGCCTCCACGAACATGGCCCCGCCCCCGGAGATCCGGCGCACCACCCGTACGCCGTGGCGGGCCGCGCCCTCCGGGTCGACCTCGTTCCGCAGCGACTGGAAGCTGCCGATGATCACCGCCGGGGCGCCCCACTCCCAGACGCGGAGCGTCGGGGCACGGCGCCCGGCGGCCACCTCCTCCGTGAGTACCTCGTCGAGCGCCATGTGGAGTTCGGGGGACTGGGGACCCTCGTGGATGAACTGCCAGTCGTAGTCGGTCCAGTCCGTGGCGTGGGCGAGCGCACGCCGCACCGCCACCGCGATGCCCTCGGTGGTGATCCCGTACATCACCGTGCCCTCGGGCAGAGCCGCCTCCACGCGGGCGGCCAGTCCGGCAGCCTCGGTGTCGGCGGGCGCTCCTTCCAGCGCGGCATCCACGGCGGTGATGGCCTCGTCGGGCTCCAGGAAGAAGTCCCCGGCGACCCGTACGTCGCGCAGGGCACCCGCTTCGACCTCCAGGTCCACGACGACCAGCTTGCCGCCGGGCACCTTGTACTCACCATGCACGGCTTCGCTCCCCTCGGTGCGCGACGTGGTCCGTGAGCCCGTTGCTCCGAAGTCCCCCGAAAGCGCGCACATGTTCCGTATCGCACCTTAATGCTCGCTCGCGGCGGGCGGCCTCGCGGCTTCGCGGGGGCGGGCCCTGTCCGGTGTGTGAGGGGCGGCCGGCCTGCTCGCGGCCGGCGGTCGTCGACGCCCACGCGTGAGTGCCGCCCCGTGCATGTCGGCCGTGCGTGTCGGCCGACGACGGCCGACGGCCCGCTCCCTCCGCCGGAGCGGTAGGGCGCGGGCCGTCGGCCGTTCGGTCGTCGGTCGTCGTCGGCCGTCGCGGGTCCCGGCCTTGCGGCGTACGTGGCCGGTGCCGGGACCGGGGGTCAGTGGCCCAGGACGATGCGGTGGATCAGGTCCTTGCCGTCGGTGCCCGAGCCGGACTTGTCCACGACGTACGCGACACCGTCCGCGACCGTGACGTGGTTCGGGTTGGCGCCCGTGGCGAGGGTCTCGACGACGGCGCCCTTCTTCGGGTCGACGACCGTCACGTTCGCGTCGGTGCGGTTGACGACCAGCATGCGGCCCGACTTCTTGTCGGTGGCGACGGCCAGCGGGCCGTTGCCGGTGGTGACGGTCGACGTGACGGCGCCCTTCTTCAGGTCGATGACCGAGAGAGTGCCGGCGGTCTGGTTCGCGGTGTACGCGGTCTTGCCGCTGGCCGACAGGGCGACCGAGATCGCGCCGTCGCCCGCCGGGATGAAGCGCGGCGCCTTGTGCGGGGCGACCTCGATGAGGCGGTCGTTGTTCATGTCGGCCGTGTAGACGGTGCCGGTCTTCTCGTTCAGGGTGAGGCCGGTCGGGCTCGAACCCTCGATGGTGACCCGGCCCTTCTCCTTGAGGGTCTTGGAGTCGAACGCGACGAGGCTCGCGCCGGCGAAGCTGCTCGCCCACACCGTGTTGTGCTTCTCGTCCACGACGATGTCGCGGCCGTGCGCGACGTCCGGCAGGGTGGCGAGGTGCGCGCCGGTCTTCTGGCTGTAGACCGAGACCGTGTTGCTGCGGGTGTTGGTCGTCCACACGGTGTTGTGCTCGTCGTCCACCGCGACACCGTAGACGGCCTCGACCGCGCCGGTCGCCGCGTCCGTGACCGGCGGCACGATGGTCTTCTCGACCTTCAGGGTGCGCGGGTCCACCTTCAGCAGGCTGGAGTTGGTGACCGGCGGGCGGCCCACGGCGGTGGTCGTCCACAGCACGTGGTTCCGCTCGGAGTACGAGGACTGGTACAGGCCCGTCGCCAGCGAGGCGGACGTGACGGTGGAGGCGGATCCGCCCTTGTGGCCCGTGGCACTGGCGGTCGCCGTGCCGGCCAGAGCCAGCGAACCGCCGACGGCGAGAACGATGGCGGTGCTGATGGAGCGGCGGGTAACAGACGTCATGCTGCGTCAATCTCCTTGACTGGTGCACCTCTTGTGGCGAGGTGTTGTTCATGAGGTTAGCTTAGCCTTACCTAAGTTAGGCGCGTTTCGGGGTGTGGTGCATCACAGTTCTCGACGGTGATGAACCTCTGGGGCGTGAAATGCGTCGCGGGGCGCCGCGCGCGGTGAGGCGCACAACGCCCCGCTGGGGCACAGGGGTTGTTCAGGTTCGTTGCCATGCCCCTGTGGGGCCGCACTCCTGTGAGGCCGGTGGTCCTGTGTGACGAACCGTCAGGCGGCGTCGGGCTGCTGTGGCTTGCGACGGCGCAGGATGAAGGTCGTGGCCCCCGCTGCTCCGGCGGCACCGCCGACGGCCGCTGCTCCGGCCGCCCAGGCGATCGTCGCGTACGAGACCCCGGTGCCGACGCTCTGGACCGAGGCGGCGTTGACCGTCGCGTCGGTGGTGGACGCCGTTTCAGGGGAAGAGGGAGAGGACGACGAGGCGGCCGCGGTGGCATCGGCGGCCAGCACGGTGAAGTCGACCTTGAGTGTCGTGGAGGGGTTCGGGGCGAGGAAGCGCAGCCAGTGCGCACCGGGCGTCACCTCGGCCGGGATCTCCACGTCTCCTTCGAACGATCCCCCGGCGTCGACGTCCCACTGGCCGAGGATGGCGTCGTCGTCGAGCTTGATGGTGACGACCTGCGAGGCCGGGAAGTTCACGACCTTGAAGTGCAGTTTCCCGCCCGGCTGGACCTCGCTGGCGGTGATCTCCGCCTTCGCCCCGCTCGCGTTGACGGCGCTGGCGGGTGCCCCCGTGGCGGCGGGGATCGCCGCGGCCGAGCCGCCCGCGGCGGTGGTGCCGGTGCCCGACGTCGCGCTCGTCCCGCCCGTACCGCCGGCGGCGGCCGAGGCGTCCGAGCCGGAAGTGACGGTGAAGCCGGCCTTCGTGCTGGTGGACGGGTTGGGGGCGAGGAAGCGCAGCCAGTGCGCGCCCTTGGTCGCGGTCGCGGGGACGGTGACCGTACCCGAGAACGTGCCGTCCGCCGCGATGCCGTCGGGCCACTGCCCGATGATCTCGTCGTCGTCGAATTTCACGGTGATCTGCTGCCCGGCGGGGTAACCCGTCAGCCGGAAGGACACCTTGCCGCCCGCGGCGACGCTCGAACCGGCGGTGATGGTGGCGGACGTGGCGGACGTGGTGGTACCTCCGGTGGATGAGCCGCTGGTGGACGTACCTCCGGAGCTGCCGCCGGTGCTGCTCCCGGAACTTCCGCCGGTGCTGGTGCCGCCGGTGCTCGTGCCGCCGGTCGAGCCGCCTCCGGTGCTGCCGCTGCTGGAACCGCCGGTGCTGGAACCGCCGCTGCTCGAACCGCCCGTGGAGGACGAGGAAGTGACGGTGAAGTCGGCCTTCAAGCTGGTGGAGGGCCCCGGGGCGAGGATGCGCAGCCAGTGCGCGCCCTTGGTCGCGGTCGCGGGGACGGTGACCGTACCCGAGAACGTGCCGTCCGCCTTCACCGCGCCGGTCCACTGCTTGAGGATCGTCTGGTCGTCGAGCTTGACCGTGATGTCCTGGCCCTGGACGAAGCCGGACAGCGCGAAGGAGACAGTGCCGCCCGCAGCGACCTTGGTGGTGCCGAGCTGGATCTTCGGGGTGGCCGGCTCGGGCGTGGCAGTGGCCGCGGTGACGGTGAGTCCGGCGCTCTTGACGCTGGTCTGGGGGGCGAGGAGGCGGAGCCAGTGGCTGGTGCCGGGGGCGGTGTCGGCGGGGATGGTGACGGTGCCGGAGACGCTGCCGTCGGAGCCGCTGGTGAACTGGGCGAGGAGTGCGGCGTCGTCGAGCTTGACGCTGACCTTGCTGTCCGCCGGGAAGCCCGTCGCGGTGAACGACACCTCTCCACCCGGCTTTGCCGAAGTCGATCCGAGGGTGACGGCGGGGGCCGACGCTTCGTCAGGCGCCGATGCCACCGTTCCGGTCGCCCCCGAGTCGCTCGCCTCGGCGAGCGGCATCGACAGCACGCCGAGGCCCAGGGTTGCCCCGGCGGTGAGCGCGGCCACCCGCGCCACCCGGCCCCGGGGGCCGCGCAACGGCGATATGGAGGTACGGAGAGGTCTGTCTGCGCTCATGGCGTGCTCCTGGCAGGCAAGGAAAGGCAGGAAAAAGTGCATGGGGGAGATGTGGCGTCCACGGGCCGGTACGGCAGGGTGTCGCCAACGTGTAGTTAGGTTAGCCTAACCAATCCTGGAGGTTTGTGGAGGCCTCCGGTGGGTGGGGGTGGACCTGCAATGGAAGAGGTGGGCTCGCGGCGGAAGGGGTGGCCCGCGGCGGTCGGGGGTAGCGAGATAAGGTCAGCCTTACTTGTTGTCGTTCTTCGGAGTTCGCCCGCATGTTCGCGTCCGCACCGCCCGAAGGGGCTCCCCTCCATCCGCCCAGGACGGCCCGCCCCGACGCGGTTCCGACGCTCGCGGCGCCCGGCGCCGAACTGCCGGGGCCAGAAGGGGTCGAGGAGTTCTGGGAGCGGGTGCGCGAGCGAGGGACGCCGCTGATCGCCCCCGATCCGCAGGGCAGCCCCGAACACGCGGCCGTCACCTTCCTCTGGCGCGGCACGGAAGCGACCCGGGCGGTCCAGGTGATGCCCAACAAGCTCGGCGACCCGCGCGCCCCCGAGGGCAACCTGATGGAGCGCCACCCCGGCACGGACATCTGGCACTGGACGCTCCGGCTGCGCCGCGACTGGCGCGGCACCTACGACTTCCACGTGGACGAGGGCGAGGGCCCCGGGCCCGAAGGCCCCGGCTACTGGCAGTGGCTGCGGACACGACGCCACTTCGATCCCTTCAACTCCCGTCGCCTGCCCCGTCGCTGGGGTGGCGAAGCGGTGTCCTGGGCGGAGATCGGCGAACTCCGGTCCGCCTCGGACTGGGAGCCTCGCCCAGGTACGCCCCGGGGCACGGTGACCGAGCACAGCGTGCCCAGCGAGCACCTGGGGGAGGAGCGCCGGGTCTGGCTGTACGAACCGCCCGCCCCGGCCGACGGCTCGACTCCGCCGGCCGGACTCCCCGTACTGGTCGTGCTGGACGGCGAGCACTGGCAGCCGGAGCTGGGGCTGGCGAACCTGCTCGACAACCTCCTCGCGGACGGCCGGATACCGCCGATGGCCGCGATCCTGGTGGACTCCGTCGACTCGGGTTCCCGTTGGCGGGACCTCGCCTGCCGGCCCGCACACGCGGCCTTCCTAGCCGATGAGTTGCTCCCGTGGGCCGCGCGGAGGCTGCCGCTCACGGACGACCCGGCGCGCACCGTGATCGCCGGGCAGAGCCTGGGCGGCCTGTCCGCGACCTACACCGCGCTGACGGCCCCGCACCGCTTCGGCAACGCCCTGGTCCAGTCGGCCTCCTACTGGTGGCCGAACGGGCCGGAACCGGAGTGGCTCACCGGCCGGATCGCCGCCGCCCCGCGCCGCCCGGTGCGGTTCCGGCTCTCCTTCGGTGAGCAGGAGTGGGTGGCGCTGCCCGCCGCACGGCGGCTGCGTGACACCCTCGAAGAGGCCGGATACGACTACCACTACCGCGAGTTCAACGGCGGCCACGACTACCTGTGGTGGCGTACGGAGATGGCGGACGGGCTGACCGGGCTGCTGGGACCCGGAGCCTGACCCGTACGGCCGGCCCGGCCGCCGGGCCCCGGCCCGTGGTCACCGGCCCGTGGTCACCGGCGGCCGGAGCGTGGTGCGTACCGCTTACTCCGCCACCGCGCACGCCGCGAAGAATCCGGCCGGTGCCCCGACGTCGGCGAGGGCCCAGCCGGCCGGAGGCGCGGCCGGGGAGAGTCCCGTACCCAGATAAGCGCCCCCCAGCGCCTCGCCGGAGAGCCCCTCGCCGGTGCCCTTGAGGTACGCCTCCTTGCGGGTCCAGCACCGGGCGAAGGCGGCCGGCCGCTCCGCCGCCGCCATGCCCGCCAACTCCGCCTGCTCGGCGGGGTGCAGGGACCTCGCGACCTCCGCGGCCGTCCGCGCCGACGGCGGCCGCTCGACGTCCACCCCGACCGGCCGGGCGGCCAGCGCCACCACCGCCAGGCCGTCCGTGTGCGACAGCGAGAAGTGCACCCGCTCACCGGCGGGCCCCTCGACCGCCGGCCTGCCGTGGAGGGCGCCGCACCCCGGGCACGCCAGCCGGACCAACGTCACCCGGGCGGGCGGGAGTTCCAGCACTCCGCCCAGCAGCACGCGCAACGCCGTGTGCGAGGCCGTGTACATGGCCCGGTCCTCCGGGCGCCGGAACGCCGCGGCCCGCCGCCGCTCCTCCTCGTCGAGAACGACCGGAAGGGAGGAGACCGAGGCGTCCGGGCCCCAGGGGCGCACGGACCACAGCAACGGGCCCCCGCCGTCCAGCGCCGACGGCCCCGGAGGCCGGTCTCCCGGCGTCCAGGGCCGCGCCGTTGCCGGCGTACTCACCACCGGGCGGACGCGCGCGCGGGGACGGACGAGTGGGTCGGGTCGGTCATCCGTCGAGCTCCTTCAGCCGGGCCGCGAGGACGGTCGCGACGGTGTCGAGATTATCGCCCTGGAGGAGCCGCGCGTGGGTGCAGTCGAGATCGTGGTTGACGATCTCGCCCGTCACATGGGCGCGCCAGGCCTCCCGGGTGAGCCAGTCCTCCGCCCTCGGTGCGGCGGCCGTGAAGAACAGCACGTCGCCCCGGAAGGTGTCGTGCCGGTGCTCGCGCATCAGCCGCGCGTGGTGCGGCACGATGTCGACGATCCTGGACAGGGTGCGGTCGCTGAGACCGGCGAGCGGGCTGCCCGCCCTGCGCAGGGTGGCCAGGACGTCGTCACGGGTCTGTTCGTCCGTGCGCTCGAAGCCGGCCATCCGCAGCACCGCCGTGAGCGCGTCGCCCTCCTCGGGGGCCGGGCGCGCGCGCCACATCTCGGACGGGAACGCGTCGAGCAGCGCGAGGAGTTCGACCTCCTCGCCCGCTTCCTGGAGCAGCACCGCCACGGCCTGCGCGAGGACACCGCCCACCGACCAGCCAACCAGCCGGTACGGCCCGTGGGGCTGGACGGCACGCAGCCGCTCGGCGTAGTCGACGGCCTGGTCGCGCAGCGTCGGCGCCAAGGGCTCGTCGTCGGCCAGCCCGCGCACCTGGACGGCGTAGAGCGGCTGTCCGGCGCCGAGGCGGGCCGAGAGGCCCGCGTAGCACCAGGCGATGCCGCCCGCCGGGTGGAACGCGAAGACCGGGGGCCGGCCGCTGCCACCGCGCAGCGGCAGCAGGACGTCCAGCGCGTCGTCGGCGCCCGCACCCGGGCCCGCGAGACGGGCCGCCAGGGCGGCCGGGGTCGGCGTCTCGAAGAGCGAGCCGATCGTCAGCTCCGTCGCGCACTCCTCCCGTACCCGCGCCACCAGCTTCATCGCGAGCAGCGAGGTGCCGCCGAGATCGAAGAACGCGTCGTCGGGACCGGCCCCCTCGACGCCGAGGACGTCGGCGAAGAGCCGGGTCAGCTTCTCCTCCAGCGCCCCGGACGGGCGCCGGTCCCCCCTGCCGCCGGTGAACACCGGTGCGGGCAGGGCGCGACGGTCCAGCTTGCCCGCCGGGCTCAGCGGGAACGCCGCGAGGACGACCACCGCCGCCGGGACCATGTGGTCCGGCAGTACGCGCGTCAGCGCGGCCCGCACCTCGGCCGGGTCCGCCTGCCCCTGGACGTAACCCACGAGGCGCTGTTCGCCGTCGTCCTCGCGAACCAGGGCGCAGGCGCCCTCCACACCGGGCTGCGCGGACAGGGCCGCCTCGATCTCGCCGAGTTCGATGCGCTGGCCGCGCAGCTTCACCTGGTGGTCGGTGCGCCCGAGGTACTCGACCTCACCCTCCGCCGTCCACCGCGCCAGGTCACCCGTCCGGTACATGCGGCTCCCGGCCGGGCCGAAGGGGTCGGCCACGAAACGGGCCGCCGTCAGCTCGGGGCGGTCCAGATAGCCGTCGGCCAACTGCCGCCCAGCGAGGCAGAGTTCCCCGGGAACTCCGGGCGGGCAGAGCTGGAGCGCCGCGTCCAGCACGTACAGCCGGGTGTTCCACACCGGGCGCCCGATCGGCACCGGTCCGTTGCCCTCGGCAACACAGGTGTGATGGGTGACGTCGACGGCCGCCTCGGTCGGGCCGTACAGGTTGTGCAGCCCGGCGCCCGGCAGCGTCCGCGCGAAGAGGTTCGCGGTCTCGCGGGCCAGCGCCTCGCCGCTGCAGAACACCCGGGTGACTCCGGTGCACCGTGCGGCCTCCGGCTCTGCGAGGAAGACCTGGAGCATGGACGGCACGAAGTGCAGGGTGGTGACGGCCTGTTCGCGGACGAGGCGGGCCAGATACGTCGGATCGCGGTGTCCGCCGGGCTCCGCCACGACGAGGGTCGCACCCTCGCGCAGCGGCCAGAAGAACTCCCACACCGACACGTCGAACGAGGACGGGGTCTTCTGCAGCACCCGGTCCTCGGCGGTCAGCCGGTAGGTGTCCTGCATCCACCGCAGCCGGTTGTCGATCGCGCCGTGCGGGACGACGACCCCCTTGGGGCGGCCGGTGGAGCCCGAGGTGTAGATGACGTACGCCGGGTGGGCAGGCGTGAGGGGGCGGCACAGGTCGGTCGGCAGTCGGTCCGAGACGTCGAGGCCCGCCAGCACGACGAGCGGGGTGGCGCCGCCGTCCGGCAGTCTGCTCGCCCGGTCGGTCACCACGCAGACCGGCGCCGCGTCCTGCAGCATGTCCAGCAGGCGCTGCTCCGGATAGTCCGGGTCGAGCGGCAGATAGGCCGCGCCCGTCTTCAGGATCGCCAGCAGCGTCACGATCAGCTCGACGGACCGGGGGACCGAGAGGGCCACCACCGTGTCCGGGCGGGCGCCGAGGGTCCGCAGATGCCGGGCCAGCCGGTTGGCGCGGGCGTTCAGCTCCGCGTACGTGAGCGACTCCTCGCCGTACACCAGAGCCGTCGCCGCGGGCGTCCTGCGGGCCTGCGCCTCGATGGGCCCGATCAGGTTCGTCGCCGGGAGCGCACGCTCCGTACGGTTGAACTCCCCGAGGATCAAGGACACTTCGCCCGGAGTGGCGATGGTGTGCGTGGCGAGCGGCAGACGTGGGTCCGCCTCGGCGAGCCGCGCGACGAGACCGGTGAACCGGTCCTGGTGGGCCGCGAGGTCGCCTTCCGTGTAGAGGGCCGGGTTGGCGTCGTAGTCGACGAGCAGGCCCCGGCCGTCGGCCCGGTCGTAGATGTTGACCGTGAGGTCCTCGACCTGGCCCGCCGAGAGGTTGCGGGCCCGCACCGGCGCGCCCGCGAAGCGCACGTCGTAGTCGAAGGGCATGACGTTCACCAGCGGGCCGACCAGGGCGCGGCTCTCGCCGAGCAGGCCGAGATCGCGGCGGATGTCCTCGTAGCGGTAGCGCTGATGGCGGCGCACCGTACGGATGCCCAGGACGACCTGGCGCACCAGCTGTGCGAAGTCGGCCTCGGGGGAGACCTCCAGGCGCAGCGGCAGGACGTTCATGACCATGCCCGGCACCCGCAGGGCGACCGAACCCATGCGGCCCATCATGGGCAGCCCGAGCACGACGTCCGAGCGGCCGGTGGCCCGGGAGGCGTAGACGGCCTGGGCGGCGATCAGCACTTCCGGCCAGGTAGCCCGCAGCCGGGACGCCAACTCCCGTACCCTCTCGGTTGTTTCCTCCGGGAGTGAGACCGTGCGACGCAGTGAGGTCCGGGAGGGCAGCGCGCCCCGCCCCGCGAGCTGGGGAGCCTCGGGCCGGTCGGCGAACGCCTCGCTCCAGTGCGCCCGGTCGGCCGGGTGGGCCTCGGAGGCGCGGTACTCGGCGTCCTGCGCGACGAGTTCGGCCAGCGGCCGGAACGGCGTGGGGACGGGTGCCTCACCGGCGGCCAGCGCGCTGTAGACCTCGGCGGTGCGGCGTACGAGCAGGGAGTAGCCGAAACCGTCCATGGCGAGGTGGTGGATGCGCTGGTACCACAGCCACCGCTCCTCGCCCACGCGGAAGAGTGCGTGCCCGAACACCGGGCCCCGGGTCAGGTCGCAGGGGCGGGCGAGATCCTCCCGCATCCACACCCCGGCGGCCTCGTCCGGGTCCTTCTCCGTGCGCAAGTCCGCCCTGTGAAGAGGGAGTTCGACGGCACTGCGTACCAGCTGCCGGGGCCCCTCGGGGGAGTCCTCCACCCGGATGCGCAGCGCGTCGGCCTCGGAGACCACCTGCGCCAGCGCGGCGGCGAAGTGCCCCGGGTCGACAGGGCCGGCGATCTCGACGCACTCCGCGGTGTTGAGTGCCGGGCTCAGCGGGTCGAGGGCCTGGGCGTACCACATGCCCGACTGGGCGGCGGTCAGCGGCAGTACGGTGTCCGGGACTTCCGCGGCCGAGGCTTCGGTGTCCGGGGCGTCGAGGGTCGTCGCCGGGGCGCTCATGAGGCCCCCAGCAGCGGCAACCACGCCTCCACGGCGGGCTGTTCGGCGAGATCCGCGAAGGCGGCCTCCACACCGTGCTCGCGGCGCCAACGCTCCAGCAACGCCATGATGCGCACCGAGTCCAGCCCGTAGTCGACGAGGTTCTCGTCGACCGGGATGTCCTCGGGGTCCTCGCCGAGGGAGTCGGCGATGTCGGCGCGGATCAGCTCAAGGGTGAGGGACATCGGCTCAGACCTCCTGGAAGAGAGCGTCGGCGGTGGTCACCACGGCACAGCGGCCGGCCGCGTACCGCAGCGCCATGTCGTGGTCCTCCCGGGAGAAGTCGGCGACCGCGTCGGCGACGACGAACGCCTGGATGTCGCGCTGCCACGCGTCCGCGGCGCTCATCAGCACGCCGATGTGCGCGTACACGCCGACGACGATCAGCTGGTCGCGGCCCTGCTCCGGCATGAGCGCGCCCAGTTCGGTACGGACGAAGGCGCTGTACTTCCACTTGGTGACGGTGTGCTCGCCCTCGACGGGCGCCACCTCCTCCGGCCCGGAGAGGGCCGCCGGGTCGTCCGCCACCCCGGGCCCCCAGAAGTCGAGTTGGAGACCGCGCTCCTCGGGGGTCTGGCCGCCGCGCTGCGCCGAGTGCACCACCGGCACGCCCAGGTCGCGGCACTCCTTGAGCACCCGGGCCGTGTTGTCCAGCATGCCGGTCAACGGCTGCTCGCCGGCCGGGAACGCCTTCAGGAAGTGGTTCTGCAGGTCGTGGACGAGCAGCACCGCACGGGACGGATCGACCGTCCACGCCACCCGGTTGGCGGGCAGTTCCTCCGCCGTGGGCAGCGGATACGGGGCGATGGCGGGCAGTGCCATGGGAGCGGGCCTTTCCTCGTGGTGCCGAGCCGGGGCGGCGGACCGCAGGCTCTTCTTGCTGATCTTGCCGATCCCCGTCTGCGGGAACACGTCGACGAACTCGACCAGATCGGGGACCTTGTACGCGGCGATGCCGCGCTCGCGGACGAACCGCTTGATCTCGACGGACTTCAGCGGTCCGGCGCCCTCGCGGAGGATGACGTAGGCGAGGGAGCGTTCGCCGAGGTACGCGTCGGGGACGGCGACGACCGAGACGTCGTGGACGGCGGGGTGGGCGAGGACGATGTTCTCGACCTCCTCGGGGGCGATCTTCTCGCCGCCCCGGTTGATCTGGTCCTTCGCCCGGCCCTCGACCACGAGGTGGCCGGAGGGGGTGCGGCGCACGATGTCGCCGGTCCGGTAGAAGCCGTCCTCGGTGAAGGCCCGCGCGTTGTGGTCGGGGGCCCGCCAGTAGCCGCGGATCGTGTACGGCCCCCGGGTGAGCAGATGGCCGAACTCGCCCTCGGGGACGTCCTCGTCGGCGTCGTCCACGATGCGGACCTCGTCGTCGGCCGAGATCGGGCGGCCCTGGGTGGTGACGATCGTCTCCTCGTCGTCGTCCAGCCGCGTGTAGTTGACCAGCCCCTCGGCCATGCCGAAGACCTGCATCAACTGGCAGCCCAGCGCCGGGCCGAGGCGCCGGGCCGCCTCCTCGCTGTACTTGGCGCCGCCGACCAGGACCAGCTCCAGGCTCGACAGGTCCTCCTTCGCCGCCGGGGCCGCGTCCGTCCAGACCAGCGCGAGCGGGGGCACCATGCCGGTCATGGTGATCCGCTCCTGCTCGACGAGCGGGAAGGCCGTCGCCGGGTCGGGCCGGGGGCTCAGTACGACGGTGCCGCCCGCATACAGCACGCCCTGCCAACCGGGCGAACTCATGGGGAAGTTGTGCGCGGCCGGCAGGACCACGAGGAACCTGGTCCCCTCGTCGACCCCGCAGATCTCGTTGGACCCCCACAGCGAGTAGATGTAGTCGTCGTGGGTGCGGGGGATCAGCTTGGAGACGCCGGTGGTCCCGCCGGAGAGCTGGAGGAAGGCCAGTTCGTGCGAGCGGGGACCCTCGATCGGGCCGGTCGGCTCGATCGGCACGTCGGCGAGCGCGGTGTGCTCGCCCGGATCGCCCACCACGAAGACCTCACGCAGGGTGGGCGTCAACCTCTGCACGTGGGAGGCGAGTTCGCGGTGGTCGTAGCCCGCGTGGCGGTCGGGTACGACGTACGCCACGGCCTCGGAGAACGCGCAGAAGTGCTCGATCTCGGTCTCCCGGTGCGCCGGAAGGGCGTACACGGGGAGCGCGCCGATCCGGAAGAGCGCGAAGACGACCTCGATGAACTCGCCGATGTTCGGGAGCTGGAGGACGACCCGGTCGCCCTTGGTGATCCCCCGGGCGGCGAACCCGGCGGCCAGCCGGTCGGCGCTCTCGTCGAGTTCGCGGTACGTCCAGGTGCGGCGGACCGGCGCCGGGTCGACCAGTGCCGTCCGGTCGGGGTGCGCGGTGGCGCGTTCGCGCAGGAAGTCGCCGAAGGTCTCGCCGCGCCAGTACCCGGCGGCGCGGTAGCGCGCGGCGAACTCGGCGGGCCAGGACGGCGCGTCCGGGCTTCCGGGGGCGAGCGGGTGGTGCTCGGGCGCGAGCGCGTCCGGGCTTCCGGGGGTGAGCGGGTGGTGCTCGGGCGCGAGCGCGTCCGGGCTTCCCGGGGCGAGCGGGTGGTGCTCGGTGGCGGTCACAGCTGGGCTCCCACGACGTTCAGGAAGGTACGGAACTTCGCCCCGGTCTCGGCGGTCTCCGCCTCGGGCGAGGAGTCGGCCACCACGCCGGCCCCGGCGAACAGGCGCAGCGAGCGGCCCTCGGCCTCGGCACAGCGGATGGTGACGACCCACTCGCCGTCGCCGTCCGCGTCCTGCCACCCGACCATGCCGGTGTAGGCGCCCCGGTCGAACGGCTCGGACTCGGCGATGACCGCGCGGGCGGCCGGGGTGGGCGTACCGCACACGGCCGGGGTCGGATGCAGGGCGGCGGCGAGCCGCAGCGCGGTGGTGTCCGGGTCGGCGAGGTCGCCGGTGAGCGTCGTCGACAGGTGCCACATGGTGGCGGTCCGTACGAGGGTGGGGCGCTCGGGCACGTCGAGGCGGGTGCAGAACGGGGCGAGGGCCTCGCGCACGGCGGCCACCACCACCGCGTGCTCGTGCAGGTCCTTGGGGGACTCCAGCAGCGCGGCGGCCCGGCGGACGTCCTCGGCCAGGTCGGAGCTGCGCGGCGCGGAACCGGCCAGCGGGTTGGCGACGAGCCGCCCCTCCTGGCGGGCGACCAGCAGCTCGGGGCTCGCCCCGATCAGGGTGCGGCCGGGTCCGGTGGGCACCGCGAAGGTATAGCCGCCGGGGTCGCGGCGGGCGAGCCGGCTCAGCATCGCGGGCAGGTCCGGCTCGGCGGGGGCGGTGAGCTCCAGGGTGCGGGCCAGCACCACCTTGGCGAACTCCCCGGCACGCATGCGGCGTACGGCGGAGGCGACGGCCTCGGCGTACTCGGCGGCGGCCGGGACCTCGCGCACCTGCCACGAGCCGCCGTCCTCGGCGGCGGGGGCGGGCAGGGCCACCAGCGGGTCCCGGCGCAGCGCGGGCGCCCACTCGACGGACTCGGGGATCACCAGCGCGGCGGGGGCGTCCGCGTCGAAGGGTATGGAGCCGACGACGACGGGCGCGGGGTTCCCGGCCCGCCGCTGGGCGTGCAGGGCGCCGCGTACGCGCTCCTCCACCGGGTCCGTACCGTGCGGCACTTCGGCGAGCACCCCGCGGCCGAGCAGGGTGCGTGTCGGCGAGGCCACGAAGCGGTCGGTGCCGGGCCGGTAGGCGTCGAGCAGCGCGGTCGCCGTACCGGGGACGACGTGGTCGGGGTGGGTGAGGGCGGGGGCGACGGAGGGGGATTCGTGCACGGAAGTGGACATGGGTGTCTCCTGCGGTGGAGGGCTCCCGCCGCGGTCGGCGGCGGGGCGGTGAGACAGGGGGACGGGCGCGGGATGGGCGCGGACGGGCGCGGAGATCGGGGGCAGGCCCGGGGCGGGGCCGGCTGGTCAGGCCCGGAGACCGGCGGCCACGCGGAGACCGTGGTCAGGCCCGGAGACCGGCGGCCACTCGGAGACCGGGTCAGGCCCGGAGACCGGCGGCCACTCGGAGACCGGGTCAGGCCCGGAGGGTGGCGCCGCCGTCGACGTACAGGTCCTGCATGGTGATGTGGCGGGCGCGGTCGGACAGCAGGAACGTCACGGCGTCGGCGATGTCGGCGGGGTCCGCGATGCGGCCCAGTGGAATGCCCGTCCGGTACGCGGCGAGGTCGCCCGCGACGACGCGGTCCGCCGCGGCGGTCACGTCGGCCGGGTCCAGATCGGCCCACATGGCGCGCTGCATGTCGGTCATGGTCGAGCCGGGGCAGACGCTGTTGCAGCGGACACCGTGGGCGGCCATCTCCAGGCCGAGACACTTGGTGAACATCGCCGAGGCCGCCTTGGACGCCGCGTACGCGGCCATGCCGGCGCGCGGGATGCCCGCCGCGTTGGAGGCGACGGTGACGATGCCGCCCCGGCCGCGCGCGGCCATCCGCCGGGCGGCGGAACGCGAGACGTGGAACACCCCGTCGACGTTGACGGCGAAGGTGGCCGCCCAGTGCGCGTCGGTGGTGTCGAGGACGTCGGCGTTGCGCAGCACACCGGCCACGTTGACCGCGAACTCCAGTGGACCGAGAGCCTGTTCGGCCTCCTCGACCGCAGCCTCGACGGCCTCGGCGTCTGTGACGTCGAGCGGGCGGGCGACCACCCGCGAGCCGTACTTCCGCGCGAGGGACTCGATGCCGTCGGTGGCGACGTCGGTGGCGACCACCCGGGCGCCGCGCTCGACGAGCGCGGTGACGACGGCCTCGCCGATGCCCCGTCCGGCGCCCGTGACGAGCGCGAGCCTTCCGTCGAACTCGGTGCTCACTTGACCATGGCCTTCCGGAGGTCGGCCAGGACGTTCACGGCCGCCTCCGCGCCGCCGAGGCTCGTCCACATCGAGCCGTCGATCTCGGTCACATGACCGGCCTTGACGGCGCCGAGCTGCTGGTACGCCGGCTTCGCGGAGAGCTGGTCGACCACGCCGGAGGTGCCGGTCGAGGTCAGGGTGCCGATGAAGAGCCAGTCACCGTCGATCTCGGCGAGGTTCTCGTCGCTGATCGGCGTGGAGTGGCCCTCGCCCTTCTCGGCCTGGATGCCCGGCCGGGTGAAGCCGAGGTCGTTCAGCACGTCGCTGACGAACACGCCCTGCTGCATGACGGCGGAGCCCTGCGGGGAGTAGCGGGCGACGGAGACCTTGGCTCCGGCCTCCGGCCCGAGGTCGCTCTTGAGGGCGGCGACCTTCTTGTCGTAGTCGGCGAGGAAGGCGTCGGCCTCGTTGGCCTTGCCGAGCACCTCACCGGTGAGCGACAGGGACTTCTTCCAGTCCTTGTCGTCGCCGATGGTGACCAGCGTGGGCGCGATCTTCCGTAGCTGCGCCAGTACCTGAGCGTCCGTCATCTGACCGGCGAGGATCACGTCGGGGTCTGCCTGGACGACCTTCTCGATGTCCGGGCCGGTGACCGCGCCCACCACCGGGATGCCCTCGGCCTTCCCGGTCAGGTACGCGGGGGCGCCCTTCTGGCCGCGCCCCGCCGTGAGGCCCACCGGCTTCACGCCGAGGGTGAGCGAGGAGTCGAGGTCCATCTCGCTCAGGACCACGACCCGCGAGGGGTCGGAGGGGACGGTCACCTCGGTGCCGGCCGCGTCGGTGACCGTCGTTGTGCTCTTCTTGCCGGAACCACCTGACGCAGCACCCGAGTCCGAGGAGCCGCAGGCGGTCGCCGTGAGCGCGCAGATGCCGAGGACGGCGACCGCGGCCAGCGGGCGGACGGTGCGGCGGGGGGTGGGGGACTGGTTCGGCGTCATGGCCGGAAACCTCCGTAGGAAGGGTGGAGCGGGCTGGTGCTTGATGTCCCGTCATGGGGGACGGGCCGCGTGCGGGCACGGCGAACCCCGGCCGGATCGGCGTGGGGGGGCCCGGCCCGGTCATCGGTACTTAGGTTAGGCTAACCATATGTTCATTGCGCAAGAGGGCCCTCCAGGGAGGGTGAAAACCCGGACATCCAGGGCCTTTCGCGGGAAACGGACCGGCGTGGGGAGCGGAGAGCCGCACCCGGCCCCTGCCGCCGGAGCGGAGACCGGGGACCCGTGTCCGTCCGGGCGGACCGCCGCCAGGGTGGAGGCCGGGGACCCGCGTCCGTCCAGGTGGACCGCCGGAGCGGAGGCCGGGGGGCGTCATCCGGCCAGGTGGGCCGCCGTGGCCCTCGTCGCCCTGCTCGGCCTGGTCCTCGCCTCCCTGCTGACCGGCACGGGCTCCACCCCGCCCGCCCGGGCCTGGGAGTACCTCTGGGGCGACCCGTCCGCCCGTGCCGACGCCCAACTGCGCCTCGCCGTCATGGATGTACGCCTCCCGCGCACCCTCGCCGCGATCCTGGTGGGCCTCTGCCTCGGCTCCGCGGGCTGCCTCCTCCAGGCCGCCACCCGCAACCCCCTCGCGGAGACCGGACTGCTCGGCGTCAACTCCGGCGCCGCGTTCGCCGTCGTCCTCGGACTCACCTTCTTCCACGCCGAATCGTCCGGTGCCCTGCTGGTCTGGGCGCTGCTCGGCGGCATGGCGGCGAGCGCGGTCGTCCTCCTGCTCGCCGCCTCCGGGCGGGCCGCGGGCTCACCGCTGCGCCTGGTGCTCGCCGGTGCCGCGCTCAGCGCCACCTTCCACGGCCTCACCTCCTACGTCCTGCTGGGCACCCAGTCCACCTTCGACACCTACCGCTACTGGACCATCGGCTCGCTCGCCGGCGTCGAGACCGGTCAACTGGTGCCTCTCGTACCGCTGGTGGCGCTCGGCCTGCTCACCGCGGGCTGCTGCGTCCGGCCGCTCGCCGCCCTCGGCCTCGGCGACGACGGAGCCCGCTCGCTCGGCCATCACCCCGGGCGCATCCGTATCGTTGTGGCCGTCGCCGTGTCGCTGCTCGCCGGGTGCGCGGTCGCGGTCGCGGGGCCCATCGCCTTCCTCGGGCTGCTCGCGCCCTATGCCGCGCGCGCCCTGGCCGGCCCGTCCACGGGCGCCCAACTCGTGCTCTCCGCGCTGATCGCCGCCGATGTCATGATCCTCGCCGACATCCTCGCCCGGATCGTCATCCGCCCCTGGGAGACCCCGGTCAGCGTGCTCCTCGCCTTCGTCGGCGGCCCCCTGCTCGTCTGGATCGCCCGCTCGTCCCGCCTCTCCACCGCCGGGGCCGCCGCGTGAACGCCGAGCGGAAACCGGCCCCGCCGGACCTCACCCCGCCCGACTCCACCGTGCTGCGCACCGGCGGCCTCTCCTGGCTCTTCCCGCGCCGCAGCGCCCTCGTCGCGGCGCTCCTCGTCCCCGTCCTCGCCCTGCTCGTCGCGCTCGCCGTGCTGGCCAGCTCCTCCGGCATGAGTCCGGCGCGGACCCTCTCCGGGCTGCTGGGCACCGGCGACGCGGGCACCGTGATGGTCGTCCGGGAATTCCGGCTGCCCCGCGTTCTCGTCGGCATCATGGTCGGCGCCGCGCTCGGCATCTCCGGCTGCCTCACCCAGACCCTCGCCGGAAACCGGCTCGCCACCCCGGACCTGGTGGGCGTCAACGAAGGGGCCACGGCGGCGGTCGTCGCCGCGGCCGCCGGTACGTCCACCGGCATGGTCGGCATGTGGTGGCTCGGCCCGGTCGGCGCCGTCGCCGCCGCCGCGCTCGTCGTGCTGTGCGCGGGCGGGGCCGGTAGCGCCGGCTACCGCGTCCTGGTCACCGGCATCGGCGTCTCCACCTTCGTCGGGGCCGTCAGCGACCTCGTGATGTCCCGCCAGAACGACAACTCCGCCGGAGGGGTGTTCCTCTGGGCCGTCGGCAGCCTCAACGGCCGTGACTGGGCGGCCGGTACGCCCCTGTCGATCGCCCTCTGCTTCCTCGTCCCGCTCGCGCTCGCGGCCGGACACCGGCTGCAACTGCTGCGCTTCGACGACGACATGGCGGCCACGCTCGGTGTCGACCTGCGCCGGGTACGCGCCGCCGCGCTCGCCCTGGCCGTCCTGCTCGCCGGGGTCGCCGTCGGCGTCGGCGGACCGGTCGCCTTCATCGCGCTGGGCGCCCCCATCCTCGCGCAGCGGCTGGCCGGACCCACCCGGGTACCGGTCCTCGGCGCGGGCCTGGCCGGAGCCGCCCTCGTCACCGCGGCCGACGCGCTCGCCCGCGTCGCCGCCCCCGTCGAACTCCCCGTAGGCGTCGTCACCAGCGTCCTCGGCGGGCCCTTCCTCCTCTGGGTCCTCTTCCGCTCGGACCGCCCGGAAGCAAAGGCATGAGCATCCCCCGAATGAACACCTCCAGTACGAGCACCCCCAGCGCGAAGACCCCCAGCGCGAGCACCTCCACGAAGAACGCGCCCAGTGGCCTGGAAGTCCGCGGGCTCCACGTCGCGTACCCCGGCCGCGCCGTCGTCAAGGACGCGGGGTTCACCGTGCCCGCCGGCCAGGTCGCCTCGATCGTCGGCCCCAACGGCTGTGGCAAATCGACCCTGTTGAGAGCCGTCGCCCGGCTCCACCAGCCGGAGTCCGGTACGGTCCACGCCGGTGGCGTGGACATCTGGACGCTCGGCCGCCGCCCGGCCGCCCGCCGCGTCGCCCTGCTGCCCCAGTCGCCCCGCGCCCCCGAGGCGGTGACCGTCGCGGGGCTCGTACGGTACGGCCGCCACCCCCACCAGGGCCTGCTGCGGCAGTGGTCGCGCGAGGACGAGAACGCGGTGCGCGAGGCGCTGGAGGCCACCGGCACCACCGACCTGGCCGGTGAGCGGCTCGACCGGCTCTCCGGCGGCCAGCGCCAGCGCTGCTGGCTGGCCATGGTGCTCGCCCAGCAGACCCCTGTCGTCCTGCTCGACGAACCCACCAGCGCCCTCGACCTGGGGCACGTCGTGGAGGTCCTGGAACTCGTCCGCGAGGTCGCGCGTGCCGGCCGTACGGTCGTCATGGTCCAGCACGACCTGGCCGCCGCAGCCCGCTACTCCGACCTGCTCGTCGCGATGAAGGACGGCGGCGTCGTGGCCCAGGGAAACCCGCGTACCACCGTGACCGCCTCCCTGGTCCGGGAGTTGTACGGGGTGGAGGCCGACGTCCTTCGGGCACCGGTGGACGAATCGCCCGTCGTCGTCGCCCGGGCGCGCACGGTGGTGACGGAAGGAGCCACCGCCGGGTGAAGGTCTCCGAACCCGTGGGCCGCGTCCCTCGGGCGATGTCCGGCGGATCAAGGCCGGACACCGCCGGGGCCGTCCACCGTACGGACATGCCGGCCGCGGGCCGGCCCCCCGAGGAGGACTTCTGTGTCATCGCTCTACGACCCCGAGCACGCCCCCGCCGGCGACGTGGGCGCGGCGCTCATGATGATCGACTCGCGGCTGAAGACCGTCCGCGACCGCGACGGCGAGACCGATCCCGAACAGCGGGAACTGAGCGACCAGTTCCTCGCCTCCCTGGGGCCCGACGGAGCCAGGGACGTACTGGACGGCGCGTGCACGCTGATCTACATGTTCATGACGTGGCTGCGGAAGGCCCACGAGGAGCACGAGAAGGACGTCGTCGAGTACGTGGTGCCCAACCTCGTGGCCACGATGCGCATGATGCCCATCAGCGTCCGGCCCGAGACCATTCCCACCATGGCGGGCCTGGTGATCGCGGCCGCCACCGGACTGAGCCCCAGCCTCTGGCGCAACCAGTTCGGGGAGTGGGCCCAGGTGGAGATGAACCCGCTGGAAGCCACCGCGTTCCTGCTCGCGGAGCACATCAACCGCATCACCGACGACCCCGACTTCGCCACCCGGCTGATCTCCGAGGCGCTGTCGCGCGCGGACGCGGAGTAGGAGCCGCCTCCGGGAGTACGGGCGGCCCCGGCCGGGCCGCCCCGCTCGTACGCGGCTGGACGCCTCCCGCTCAGCGCCCCATCTGGTCCTCCGCCGAGAGGTGTTCGACCGTCACCCCGGTGTCGGTGAACGTCCGCGTCACCGTCCCGGAGGTATAGACCCACAGGATGCGCAGCGGAGTGTCGCCGACATTCCGGAAGAGGTGGGGGACGGGAGAGGGGACGTACGTGGTGTCGTAGCGCTCCAAACGCGTCACGGAGCCCTCGACCACCACTTCCGCCTCTCCTTCGAGAATCGTCACGTGCTCGTCGCAGTTGTGCGAGTGCATCGGCGCCCCGGAACCGACCGGATAAACGCTCATTCCGCTGGTGATCAGATTCTCGCCGGCCGCCGAGACGGTCGTGACCAGCGGGGTCGTCACGATCGAACCTCCCCGGTCCAGCAGCGGGACGGAGGCGGCCTTGACGATGACGCTCATGCGCAAACCCTTTCGACGGCGAGAGGCGTCGTCCGACGTTATGGGAAACGGGCCCCGCCGAGAGCCCCCGGATGCGCACCTTTACCTTGCATTCCGAGAAGGGTGAGCCTCTACCAGCCGGATGTACGGTCTGCTGCCATCGCACATTTCGAGTTTGTGTCGCAGATCGAAAGGCAGGGACCGGCCATGCGCCTCCCCGTTCTCCGTACCGAAGAGATGAACGAGCACCAGCAGGAGCTCCACGCCCGCATCACCGCTCGTCGTGGCGGGGTGCGCGGACCGTTCCGGGTCTGGCTCCAGAGCCCCGAACTCTGCGAACGCGTGGAGTCCCTCGGGGCGTTCGTCCGGTTCGACTCGGACCTGCCCAAGCATCTGCGGGAGTTGACCCTCCTGATGGCCGCCCGCAACTGGGACGCCCAGTACTCCTGGAACGCCCACGTCAAGGCGGCGGTCGAGGCCGGCGTGCCGGCAGCCGCCGTGGAGGCGATCGCCGAGCGGCGCACCCCGGAGTTCGACGACGAGGCGGACACCGCCTTCTACACCTTCTGCCAGGAGGTGCTGGAGAAGCACTTCGTCTCCGACGAGACCTTCGCCGCCGCCCACCGGCACTTCGGCTCCCAGGGCCTGGTCGACGCCATCGGCTCGCTGGGCAACTTCACGATGCTCGGCATGTGCCTGAACACCTTCCAGGTGGATCTCCAGGCCGACCGCGAGCCGCCGTTCCCCGACATCCGCGGTTTCGCCCGCGTCGCCGGTGACGGGGAGCGGTCACAGCCGTGACCCCGCCCGCCGACCGACGTACCGAGGGGAGCTGTGACATGACACCCAGTACCGCGCCGCACCGCACCACCACCACCGTCGAGGCGCCCCGGGAGCCGGTGGTCCGCATCCGCGACCTCAGGAAGAGCTTCGGCGGGGCCGCCGCCCTCAAAGGGGTCTCCCTCGACATCAGGCCGGGCGAGATCCACGCCCTGATGGGGATGAACGGGGCGGGCAAGTCCACCCTCGTCCAGGTGCTGGCCGGAGTCCATCAGGCGGACGGCGGCACCGTCGAGATCGACGGGCAGCCTCAGCCGGGGCTGTCGACGCGCCAGGCCCGGCGGCTCGGCATCTCGACCGTGCCCCAGCGCCGCGAACTGGTCATGGAGCTGACCGTCGCCGAGAACATCCTCCTCGGCGACCTGCCCGCCCCCCGCGCGTTCGTCGCCTGGAAGTCGGTCCGGGAGCAGGCCCGCAAGGCCCTCGCGGACCTGGGCATCGCCATCGACGTGGAGCGGACCGCGGGCGGGCTCACCGTCGCGGAGCAGACCATGGTCGAGGTCGCCCGCGAGGTCCGGCGCGGCGGCAAGGTCCTCATCCTCGACGAGCCGACCGCCTGTCTGGGCGCCGAGGCGGCCGACCGGATCAGGGCGCTGGTACGGACCCTGCGGGACGAGGGCATGGCCGTCGTCTACATCTCCCACTACATCGACGAGGTGCTCTCCGTCGCCGACCACGTCACCGTGCTGCGGGACGGCGCGGTGGTGCACAGCGGGCCGGCCGCCGGCACCGACGCCGCCGGGCTGGTACGCGCCATGGTGGGCCGGGACGTCGTCTCCACCCGCCCCGAACGCCCCGCGCCCTCACGGGAGACCGGCCTCGCGGTCCGGGGGCTCACGCACGGCCGTACCATCGAGGACTTCGCGGTCGAGGTGCGCAAGGGCGAGATCGTGGCCGTCCTCGGCCCCGCCGGCGACGCGCAGTCCCGCCTTTTCGACCTGCTCTCCGGCCGCCGGCGACCCGACTCCGGCGAGATGAGCGTGGACGGCAGGGCGGTCCCCTTCGGCCGGATATCCCGGTCGCTCGCCAGCGGTCTGCGCTGCGTCACCGGCGACCGCAGGGCCCTCGGCCTGATCCCGGAACTCTCGCTGGACGAGAACCTGATGCTGGCCAGCGACCGCCTGGAGCGGCGCCGCCTCCAGCGCCGGTCCGCGCTCACCCGCCGGGCCGCCCCGCGGCGGGAGAGCTACGGAGTCGTCTCCCTGACCCGCAACCCGGCCGTCGGCCGCCTCTCGGGAGGCAACCAGCAGAAGGTCCTGCTGGCGAAGTGGCTGGAGACCGCGCCCGTCGCCTGCTTCCTGGAAGACCCCACCAACGGCGTCGACATCGCGGCCATCGCGGACATCCACACCCTCGTCGACGACCTCGCCGCACGCGGCGTCGCCGTGCTGCTCGCCTCCTCCTCCGCCGAGGAGGTCATGCGGCTGGCCGACCGGGTGATCGTCGTCAGCGGGGGACGGGCGGTCGCCGAACACGACGTCAACACCATCACCCGCGACCAACTCGTCGCCCTCGCCCTCGGAGGACAGCGCACGTGAGCCTCGAAGCACCCCCGGTACAGCCCCGAGCGAAGGAAGGCGCCCCGGACACCGTTTCCGGGTCACGCACCTCGCTGCGGTCCCTCTTCGGTGTCCCGCACGCGGGCCTCTTCGCGGTGTTGATCATCGTCGTGGTGTTCGCGAGCCTGGAGACGGACTCGTTCGCCACCTCGACCAACCTCATCAACATCCTCCGCCAGGTCAGCGTGTCCGCGGTGCTCGCCGCCGGTCTCACCCTGCTCATGACGGCCGGAGGCATGGACTTCTCGATGGGCAGCAACGCGGCCGTCGTCACGGCGGTGGCCGCCCAGATGCTGGCCCACGGCGAGTCCACCGCGGTGACGGTCGTCGTCTCGCTCGCGCTGGCCACCCTCATCGGCCTGGTCAACGGGCTCGTGGTCACCTACACGAACGTGGCACCGTTCGTCGCCACGCTGGCGACGGCCACCCTGCTGGACGGGGTCGCGCTGCTCGTCCTGGACGGTCTGAGCGTGTCGATCGGCACCCACCTCTCCTCGCTGGGCAACGGCAAGATCCTCGGCATCCCCTACCTGCTGATCGTGGCGGTCCTGGTGCTGGTGGCCGCCGGTCTGGTCATGAGGTTCACCGTCTTCGGCCGCGACGCGTTCGCCATCGGGGGCAACGAACACGTCGCCCGCCTCAGCGGCATCGGCGTCAACCGGAACAAGCTCCTGCTCTACGGGCTGGCCGGCACCCTCGCCGGACTCGCCGGGCTGATGCTGCTGTCCCGGCTCGGCGCGAGCAGCCCCGGAACGGGCGGCCTCACCCTGCAGCTCACCGCCGTGGCCGCCGTCGTCATCGGCGGGACCTCGCTCGCCGGCGGCAGCGGAACCGTCGTCGGCACCGCCCTCGGCGTCGTCCTGCTCGGCGTCGTCGCCAACGCCCTGAACCTGCTTCAGGTCTCCAGCTACTTCCAGCAGATCTCGGTCGGCTCGGTCCTGCTCATCGCGGCGATCGCCAACCAGCTCCACAAGAAGTCCCGCCCCTGACGTACCCGGTGACGCGGTCCGGGACCCCCGTACCGCGGCCCACCCTCCGTGCACGGCCACCGATGTCCCACGCACGCCACGAAAGGCGACACACCATGAGCCTGTCCACCCACCCGCGAAGAGTGCTGGCCACCACCGTCGTGGGAGCCGCGCTGGCTCTCAGCGGCTGCAGCGGCCAGTCCGGCCAGGGCGGCGACTCCGTCACCCTCGGCTTCGTCAACGGCGGTGACACCGAGTTCCACACCTGCCTCCAGAAGGCGGTGGAGGACACGGCCAAGAACGGCGACGCGAAGATCTACACCGCCAACTCGCACCAGAACCCCGGCACCGAACTGTCCAACATCGAGGACATGATCTCGCGCAACGTCGACGCGCTCATCGTGCAGACGGTGAACGTCGACGCGCTCAAGGGCGACATCGCCAAGGCGAAGAGCGCCAACATACCGATCTTCCTCACCTCCGTCGTCACCGACGACCCCTCCCAGATCCTCGGCGCGGTCGTCGTGGACCTGGGCGCGGTCGGCGCGCTGGACGCCGGCTGGGTCGAGAAGGACGCCGCGGGCAAGTCCGTGGAGGTCGGCGTGATCGCCGGTGCCCCCGGTGCCGCCTCCGACATGCTGGTCGCCGGATTCACCAAGGCGCTGCCCGCCACCGCGAAGGTCGTCGCGAACCAGCCGGGCATGTTCAACGCCGCCAAGGCCAAGGACGTCGCCGAGAACATGATCCAGGCGCACCCGGACCTCGCTTACGCCTTCGTTGCCAACGAGGAGATGGCGCTCGCCGCCCGTACGGCCTTCACGGCGGCCGGCAAGGACGTCAAGATCGTCACCGTCAACGGCACCGACCGGGGTCTCGAAGGGGTCGAGAAGGGCGAACTCTCCGCAACCGTGGCGAACTCGGCCATGAGCACGGGTTCCCTTGCGGTGACGAATGCGATAGGACTGCTCGACAAAAAGAAGATCAGCAAGATCGACAAGACGCCGATCCTGCTGGTCACCAAGGACAACCTGGACAAGGCTCCGCAGTACTGCCCCTGAGTCCGCGCCGGGCGACCTCCGATCGGGCGATCGGGGGCCACCGGCAGAATCCGGGCACCGGGGCCCGCGACACCGTCCGACCCACCTCGTTCCGAGACGCCCCGTTCCGGCACGCACACCCCATTCCGCGCACCCACTGAGTGATCCCGTTCCGGAGCGCCGCGCGGAGGCTCCACCCGCACAACCCGCCGCACACGGCCCGGCCACCGCCGGGGCCGTCAACGGCCGGAGGTACCACCATGGACCGTCTGCTCCTCATGCGCAGCTTCGTCACCGTCGCCAACATCGGCAGCTTCAGCGGGGCGGCCAAAGCGCTGAGCTCCTCGGGATCACTCATCTCACGCCACGTCGCGGAACTGGAACGCCAGATCGGGGTCCGCCTCGTCAACCGCACGGCCCGCTCCGTCAGCCTCACCCAGCCCGGACTCCGCTACGCGGAGTTCGCGGCGCGCATCCTCGAGGAGATCTCCGCCGAGGACTCGCACATCGCGCAGCTCCACGACCGGCCGGAGGGGTCGCTCAACATCATCTGTCCGAAGTGGATAGGCAGCCTCGATCTCGGTGACGCCATATCGGCGTTCTCCGTCGCCCATCCGAAAATCGTCGTCCGTTTCGAGCTGGGTGGAATTTCCGACCGCACCTACGATTTCCTGGACGGCGGATTCGACATCGCCTTCCACACGCGCGACTTGCGGGACTCCAGTGTTCGGCTGAAGAAAATCGCCTCACTGCCCTTCGTGCTGTGCGCCTCGGAGAAGTACCTGGAGAAGCACGGGACGCTGAGCCACCCGAACGACATCGCCGTCCACGACTGCCTGGTCCACGTCAACGATCCCGTCTGGCGCGTCGGGCACGGCCACGCGAGCACCCTGCACAAGATCCGTAACGTGGCGTTCTCGTCCAACTCCTACATCGCGCTGCAGAAGGCGGCCGTGCACGGCCGGGGGATCGCCCTGCTCCCGCAGCGGCCGGCCTACGACGACCTGCTCTCCGGCGCGCTCCGGGTGCTGCTGCCCGAACTCGCGGTGCCCGACCGGCCGTTGTACGCGATCTACGGCCCCGGCCAGGAGACTCCGCGCAAGGTGACCGTATTCCTCGAATTCCTCGCCAAGTGGTTCTCGGAGAACCCGATTCCCGCCATGTGAGGCCCGAACCCACTCGGCGGCAACCGGACGACGCGACCGTCCGCGCAAGAAATGATTGCATCATCCGAAATGCCGGGGCATTGAGGCCGTGCGTCCCGATTCCTAGGCTGACCGGGCCGGTGTCACGCGTCCAGCGTCCGCGGCCCGCGGAACGAGGAGTTCATGGGAATTCAGAGAATAGAGTCGGTCACCTACGGCATCGACGACCTCGGCACGTGCGTCCGCTTCTTCACGGACTTCGGGCTGACCCCGGTCTCACGCACCGGTACCCGCGCCACGTTCGAGACCCTGGTGGGCCAGACGCTCCACCTCGACACCGCCCCCGACCCGTCCCTGCCGCCCGCCCTGGAAGAGGGCCCCACCCTCCGCGAGGTGGTCTGGGGCGTCGACACCGAGGCGGAACTGGCGAGGCTCGTCGCCCGGGTCGCCGTCGACCGCGAAGTCACCCTCACCGGTGACGGGGTGCATCGCACCCGGGACGAGACAGGCTTCGGCCTCGGCCTCGCCCTCGCCCGCCCGAAGACGCCCGGCACGGCCGACGGACCGCGCGAGGCCAACGTCTCCGGCAGCGTGCGGCGCTGGAACACCCCGCTGGAACCGGTCGGCCAGGTCCGGCCGTTGCGCATGTGCCACGTCGCCCTCAACATCCCCAAGGCCGGCCAGGAGGAGGCCGTCGCCTTCTACCTCGACCGGCTCGGCTTCCGGGCGACCGACGTCGTCAAGCCGATGGGCACCTTCATGCAGTGCGAGGGCGACGACGACCAGCACAACTTCCTGCTCTGCCACCGCCCGGACCGGGCCGGAGTCAACCACGTCAGCTACGAGGTCCCCGGGTTCGACGACGTCATCGAGGGCGGCAACCACATGATCGCCCAGGGCTGGCAGGAAGCCCGCAGGCTCGGCCGGCACACCGTCGGCTCCAACGTCTTCCGCTTCGTCCACGCCCCCTGCGGCGGCCGTGTCGAGTACGCCGCGGACATGGACCGCGTCGACGCCTCGTACGAGACCCGCGTCCACGAGACCACCCCGCCGCACCACATCTGGACCCTGCGCACCTCCCGTGACACCGCCGGGAACCCCGCCTCCTGACAGGTCCGCGCCGCCGCATCCCGGCACGCGCGGCCTCCTGGCGCCCGCCGTCCACCGGCACCCACCGCCTCCCGGCACCCGGAACCCTGCCGCCTCCCTACACCCACCCCGCCGAGCGTGAGAGGGCACACGCACCCATGACGACCCACGACGACTACCCCGCCATCCGCATGTACATAGCGGGCGAATGGTGCGAGGGCGGGGCCGGAGCGACTGTACCGGTCGTGAACCCGGCCACCGGGACCGTGATCGGACACGTCCCGCTCGCCACCACCGCCGACCTCGACCGCGCCGCCGAAGCGGCGGCCGCCGGCTTCGCGCGCTGGCGCGACACCCCGATCGCCGAGCGCACCGCGATCCTCCACGAGGCCGCCGGCCTGCTCGTCTCCCGCGCCGACCAGGTCGGCCGCATCATGGTCCGCGAACAGGGCAAACCGCTGCGCGAAGCCGCCGGGGAGGCGAAGCGGGTCGCCGGCGCCCTGCGCTGGGACGCCGACGACGCCCGCCGCGCCTACGGCCGGATCATCCCCTCCGAGGACGGCACCCTGCTCTCCGTCCGCCGCCGTCCCATCGGCCCGGTCGCCGCCTTCACCCCGTGGAACTTCCCCGCCGGTTCCCCGATGCGGAAGATCGCCGCGGCGCTCTCGGCCGGCTGCTCCCTCGTCATCAAGGCCTCCGAGGAGACCCCCGGCACCGCCGTCGCGCTGGTCCGCTGCTTCGAGGACGCCGGGCTGCCCGCGGGCGTGCTCAACCTCGTCTTCGGCGAGCCCGCCGAGGTCTCCGCCCACCTCATCGCGCACCCCGCCATCCGGCTCGTCGCCTTCACCGGCTCGGTGCCGGTCGGCAAGCTGCTCGCCGCCGCCGCGGGGGCCGAGATGAAGCCGTCCCTCATGGAACTGGGCGGCCACGCACCGGTCATCGTGTGCGCCGACGCCGACCCGGTCACCGCCGCGCGCCGTGCCGCCGCCGCCAAGTTCGCCAACGCCGGCCAGGTCTGTACCTCGCCCAGCCGCTTCCTCGTCCACGAGAGCCTGGTCGAGGAGTTCACCGAGGAGTTCGTCCGCGCCGCCGAGGCGGTCGTCGTCGGCGACGGGCTCGACGAGGGCGTCACCATGGGCCCCCTCGCCAACGAGCGCCGGCTGCGGGCGATGGAGGCGCTCACCGCCGACGCCGTCGCCAAGGGGGCGAAGATCCGCACCGGCGGCGAACGCCTCGACCGCGCGGGCTGGTTCTTCGCCCCCACCGTCCTCACCGACGTTCCCGAGGACGCCGCGCTCATGTCCGACGAGCCCTTCGGCCCGATCGCGCCCATCGTCGCGTTCCGCGAGCTCGACGAGGCCCTGCGGATCGCCAACTCGCTGCCCTACGGCCTCGCCGCGTACGGCTTCACCCGCTCCGCCGCCACCGCCGAGCGCCTCACCCGCGAGTTCGAGGCGGGCATCCTCTCCATCAACCACTGCGGCGGATCCGTCCACGAGGCACCGTCCGGCGGGGTCAAGGCCAGCGGCTACGGGCGCGAGGGCGGCCCGGAGGGCCTGGACGCCTACCTGGTCACCAAGCGCGTCTCCCACCTGCTGACGGACTGAACCGCCATGCGATACACCCGAGTCCGGGTGGGCGGCCGGGCCGTCTGGGGCCGCGTGGAGGACGACTCCGTACGCCTGCTCTCCGACTCCCCGCTGGACGGAGACCCCACCGTCATCGGCACCATCCCGCTCGCCGAGGCCGACTGGCTGCCGCCCGTCGTCCCACCCGTCTTCTACGCCGCCGGCATGAACTACCCGCGCCACATCGAGCACGCCCGGCTGCTCGGCGACAAGGCCGGAGTCGTGCCCGAACGCCCCGAGGCCGGATACCGCGCCAACAACGCGCTGACCGGCCACGGCACGGCGATCGTGAAACCCGCCGGGGTACGCGGCCGGTTCGAGGCCGAACCGGAGCTGGTCGCGGTCGTCGGCAGGACGCTGAGGCACGCCACGTACGAGCAGGCGAGGGACGCCGTCTTCGGCTGGACCATCGGCAACGACGTCAGCGCCCGCACCTGGCAGCACGAGGACCGCACCTTCTGGCGAGCCAAGAACAGCGACACCTTCAAGCCGATGGGCCCCTGGATCGAGACCGACGTCGACGCCCTCGCGCAGACCACCACCCTGCGCGTCAACGGCGAGACCCGCGCCCTGTTCCCGACCGGCGACATGGTCTTCGACCCCTACGACTTCATGGTCGAGATCACCCGGCACATCACCATGCACCCCGGTGACGTGCTGTGGATGGGCGCCGAGTCCACCGGCCAGATCGAGGCGGGCGACACGGTCGACGTCGAGATCAGCGGCATCGGCGTCCTGTCGAACACCGTCCTGGCCGAGCCCGACCACCCCCGCGCGGACCGGAGTTCGCACCCCAACTCCCCGAAAGGCAGCACCCCGTGAGCAAGGAACCCCGCTACATCCACCACGTCAACTTCCCCACCACCGACCCCGACCGGACCGCCGAGTGGTACGCCCGGGTCTTCGGGATGAAGCGGATCATGCCGAAGTCCAACACCCGCGTGGTGCTGATGACCCGCGGCAACTTCGACCTCCACTTCACCCCGGTCGAGGACATGGACCGGATGGCGCCCTACCACTTCGCCGTCGAGGTCGACGACTGGGACGACTTCATGGAGCACCTCGCCGACCTGGGCATCCGGCACACCCGCCCCATCGAACGCCCCGAGAACCAGTCGAAGTTCTGCTACATACACGACCCCGACCACACCATGATCGAGCTGGTGTTCCACGGCAAGCGCCCCAACTGAACCGCCACGACGAGGAGACCCTTCCATGCCCTACGTCGATTCAGACGGAGCGTCCGTCTACTACGAGCGCCACGGCAGCGGCCCGGCGATCGTGTTCGTCCACGGCTCCGGCGGCCACCACGCCGCCTGGTGGCAGCAAGTCGCCGCCCTCCGCGACGGGTTCACCGTCGTCACCCTCGACCTGCGCGGATTCGGCCGGACCGAACTGTCCGCCCCGCAGACCGAGTTCGACGGCCAGGCCTTCTACGGAGACGTCGTCGCCGTACTCGACCGTGAGGACCTGACCGACGCCATGCTGGTGGGCCAGTCCATCGGCTCCGTAGCGGCCCTGCGCGCCGGCCTGGTACGCCCCGAACGCGTCGGTGCCGTCGTCCTCGGCCACTCGCTGGGCGGCATCAGCCACCCCGAGCTGACGGAACTCGCCGCGGCCGACCGCGCCGAAGCCGTCAAACTCCCCGTCATCGACCGGCTGTTGACCAAGGAGTTCCAGCAGGACCGGAAGGACCTCACCTTCCTCTTCCAGCAGATGGGAACCTTCAACACCGCCACCATGCAGGACCTGCGCAACCTCGACACCGACGGCCCCGGCCTGGACGAGATACGGGACTCGGGCGTCACCGTCGCCTTCCTCGCGGGCGAGAAGGACGCGGTACTCAGCGTCAAGACGGTCACCCGCGCCCACGAACTCGTTGCGGGCTCGCACCTGGAGATCGTCCCGGGCGCCCCGCACTCCATGTACTGGGAGACCCCGGAGCCGTACAACGCCGCCATCGCCCGGCTGCGCCGCACCCTCACCGCCCCGAAGGAAGCCGCATGAGCACCCTCACCCTCGCCGCCGCCGAAGAGATCATCGCCGAGGCCCACGAGCGGGCCCAGGCCCTCGGCAAGGCGGTGAGCGTGGCCGTGGTGGACGCCGGAGGCTTCCCC
Organism: Streptomyces sp. NPDC001493; assembly: GCF_053597235.1. Classification (NCBI taxonomy): domain Bacteria; kingdom Bacillati; phylum Actinomycetota; class Actinomycetes; order Kitasatosporales; family Streptomycetaceae; genus Streptomyces; species Streptomyces sp. NPDC001493. The sequence continues at coordinate 11,608 of NZ_JBSFHV010000042.1, read as the reverse complement.
GTCGCCATCCGCCGCCCGGACGGAGCCCGCCCCCTCACCCCCGACATCGCCCGCGCCAAGGCGTACACCGCCGCCATCATGCAGCGCCCCGGGAAGATGCTGAAGAAGTGGCAGGAGAGCCAGCCGGTGTTCTTCTCCCAGCTCTCCCAGCTCCCCGGCGCCGCGATGCCCATCCTCGCCACCGAGGGGAGCGTCACCATCAAGAGGGACGGCGAGATCATCGGCGGCCTCGGCATCGCCGGCGGCACCGCCGACGAGGACCAGCTGATCGCCGACGAGACGCTCTCCGCCCTCGGCTACGAACTGGAGTTCGCCGCCTGGGGCGTCTCCGGCAAGCCCGTCACGACCGCCGGAAAGGACGCCTGAACCATGGCGGACACGTTCAACTACCGCATCGACCACCACGGCAGCCTGGTCCGGCCGCCCGCCCTGCTGGCCGCCCGCGCGGAGGCCGACGCCGAGAGCCTGCGCGAGGCCGAGCGCGCGGCCGTCAAGGAGGCCGTGGTCTTCCAGCGACGGCTGCGCTCCACCGTCGTCACCGACGGCGACCTGCCCCGCGAGGACTTCCGCAGCGCCGTCCTCGACGGCGTCACCGGATTCCGGCGTACCGGCGGGGAGCACGACGGCCTCGCCCACTGGGTGGCCGAAACCCTCCCCAAGGCCGACGGCCCGCTGGTCGCCGAGTGGGCCGGCCTGCTCGGCGAACTCACGGTCGTCGCGCCCAAGGTCGCGCTGCCCTCCCCGGCGTACCTCGCCGCCACCACCTTCGACCCGGAGCTCGCCGGTTCGGGCGGCCCCGCCTCCGCCCGCGAACTCGGCGAGGCCCTGGCGGAGATCATCCGGGCCGAGATCCGGCTGCTGGTCGCCAAGGGGGTGCGGCTGATCCAGCTCAACAACCCGCTGCTGCTCGCCCACACGGCCACCGAACCCGGTGCCGGCGGCGCGCTCTCCTTCGAGGACGCCCTCGCCGTGGAGGCCCTCGCGGTGCGGCTCGACGAGCGCCCGGAGGGCGTACGGATCGCCGTCGCGCCCGGCTGGGCCGCACCCCGCGCGGTGGACCGCGCCCGCGCCGAGCGGCTGTACGCGGCGGTCCCCGCCGACCGCTGGGTGCTGCCCCTGGACCGGGGCACCAGCGCCGAACTCGACCTGCTGCGCGCCCTCCCCGAGGACCGCGACGCCTGCCTCGGCGCGGTGGACGCGACCACCGCCGCGATGGAGGAGATCGACGCGGTGATGGCCCGCATCGACGCGGCGGCCGAGGTCAAGGAGTTGGAGGACATGGCGCTCTCGCCCTCCCGGGGCTTCGCGGACGTGGCCTCCCGCCCGCTGCTGAGCGCCGAGGACCAGCACCGCAAGCTGGTCCAGGTGGAGACCCTCGCCCGGTACTGCTGGGGCAACGAGTTCTGACCCGCGCACGGCGGCGGGGGAGCAGGAAGAGCCCACGGCGGCGGGGGCTGTCACGCGGGCGCGGGCGGGCGGACCGCTCGCCCGCGCGGCAGCCCACGGCGGCGGGGGCCGGAGAACGCCTCCGCGTCCCGGCCCCCGCCGCCGTACCCGCCCACCAACGGACTGCGGCCCCCGCCGCCGTACCCAGCCCGCGAACGGGCTACAGCACCTGAGCGAACGTCACCGCACGGTCCGTCAGCAGCGGCCGCACCGTCCTGACGATCAGCTCGTCGAAGTAGTCCGCCGCCGCGTGGGCGTCGAAGCCGGCCCGGTCGGCGTACCGCTCGTACAGCACGAACCCGCCCGGCCGGTCCACCTCCGCGTGCACCTCGTACCCGAGGTTCCCCGGCTCGGTCAGCGTGTGCGCGCGCATCTTCAGCAGCGCGGCGCGCACCGTGTCCTCGTCGGCGGGGTCACAGGCGTAGTGGGCGATCACGGCGAATGCCATGGTGCGGCCTCCTTCTTCGTCAGGGCTTTCGTGAGGGCCCTCATCAGGGCCTTCAGCGGTGCCGATTCCAGCACAGCCGACGCGCGGGGGCCCGTGCGCGGAGTGCAAGCAATGTCTGCCGCCGCGGGCCTGGTCACCCCCGCGGACTTGCTGTGTTGTCGTGACGACCACGCCGATACCTCTGTACACCGCGCGCAGCAGCCGCGGTCGGACGGGAGCAATGATCCAGATGCGCACCATGGAAACCCTTCTCGGCGGACAGTGGGTGGCGGCCGACGCGTGGCTGGAGGTCCACGACCCGTCCGACACCCGCACCCCGGTCGCCCGGGTCCCCGCACTCGGTGCCCGGGAGGTCACCCGCGCGTACGACGAGGCCGAAAAGGGGTTCGCGCTCTGGCGGCGCACCAGCCCCTTCGAGCGGGCCCGGGTGTTCCACGAGACGGCCCGGCTGCTCCGCGAGCGGGCCGACGGGATCGCCGACGCGGTGGTCACCGAGAACGGCAAGACCCTCCAGGAGGCGGGCGGCGAGGTCCAGAAGGCCGCCGACTTCTTCGAGTACTACGCCGGACTCGCCCGCACCGGTTACGGCACGCTCGTCCACGACGCCCGGCCCGGGACGCGCACCAGCTTCCACCACGAGCCCCTCGGCACCGTCCTCGCGATCACCCCGTGGAACGACCCGCTGCTCACCCCGGCCCGCAAGCTGGCCCCCGCCCTCGCCGCCGGCAACGCGGTCGTCCTCAAGCCGGCCTCCGAGACCCCGATGTCCGCGCTCCACCTGGCCCGCGCCCTGCACGACGCCGGGCTGCCCGCCGGAGTCGTCGGCGTGGTCACCGGCCGCGGCGGCTCGATCTCCGCCCCGCTGCTGGAGGACCCGCGCATCGCCGCCGTCACCTTCACCGGTTCCAACTCCGTGGGCGAGTCCATCCGCCGCTCGCTGGCCGACCGCAACGTCCGCTTCCAGGGCGAGCTGGGCGGCAAGAACGCCACCGTCGTCCTCGCCGACGCCGACCTGACGGCCGCCGTGAAGGCGGTGATCGCCGCCGGGTTCGGCCAGACCGGCCAGCGCTGCACCGCCACCAGCCGCGTCCTCGTGGAGCGGTCCGTGTACGCGGAGTTCACCGGTCTGCTGCTGGACGCCGTCGCCGCCCTGGGGCTCGGCTCCCGGGAGACCGCCACCCTCTCCGTCGGCCCGCTCGTCAGCACCGGCCAGCGCCGGAGCGTCCTCGCCGACATCGCGCGCGCGGTCCAGGAGGGCGCGACCGTCCTCGCCGGCGGCGACACCCCGAAGGACGAGGCGTACGCCCACGGCTGCTGGGTCCTGCCGACCGTTCTCGGCGACGTGACCCGCGAGATGGCCGTCTGGCGCGAGGAGGTCTTCGGCCCGGTCGTCGTCGTCCGCGCCGTCGACGGCTTCGACGAGGCCGTCGAGGAGGTCAACGACTCCGACTTCGGACTCGCCGCCGCCCTCTTCACCCGCGACCTGCGCGCCGCCCACCGCTTCGCCGACGAGGCCGACTGCGGGCAGGTCGCCGTCAACACCACGACGACCGGCTGGGACGTGCACCACCCCTTCGGCGGCTTCCGCGACTCCGGCTCGGCCTTCAAGGAGCAGGGCACCGAAGCCCTGCGCTTCTACACCCGCGTCAAGACCGTCGCCTTCCACTTCGGTTCCTGAGGCGCGGACACGCAGGCATCATCGGGTTCCACCCAGTTGCACCCAGCGTCACCAGCAAGAAAGGAGGATGCCGATGGCAGACGAAACGATCGGCATCGTCGGAGCAGGCATCGTGGGCCTGGCGACGGGCCGCGAGATCGCGCTGCGCCGCCCGGGCACCCGCGTGGTGGTCTTCGAGAAGGAACGCCAGGTCGCGGTCCACCAGACCGGACACAACTCGGGCGTGGTGCACGCCGGTATCTACTACGCCCCGGGCAGCCTCAAGGCCGACCTGTGCGTACGGGGCGTGGCCCTGCTGCGCGAGTACTGCCAGGACCGCAAGCTGCCGTACCAGGAGACCGGCAAGCTCGTCGTCGCGGTGCGCGAGGACGAACTCGGCCGCATGGAGAACCTGTACGACCGGGCCAGGAACAACCACGTGCCCGACCTGCGGAAGATCTCGAAGGACGGGATCAAGGAGATCGAGCCGCACGCCGGCGGCATCGCGGCCCTCCACTCGCCCCGCACCGCGATCACCGATTACCCGGCCGTCGCCCGCCAGTTCGCCGAGGACATCGAGGCCGCGGGCGGCCAGGTGCGGCTCGGCTTCGCGGTGGACTCGCTCACCGAGGTGACCGGCGGCATCGAGGTCGCCTCGGGCGAGGAACGCGTACGCGTCGACCGGCTGATCCTCTGCGCGGGCCTCCAGTCCGACTCCGTCGCCCGCCTGGCGCGGGACGACAGGGCGCCCAGGATCGTCCCCTTCCGGGGCGAGTACATGCTGCTCAAACCGGAGCGCGCCGGCCTCGTGCGCGGCCTGATCTACCCCGTACCCGACCCGCGTTACCCCTTCCTCGGGGTGCACTTCACCCCCCGGGTCGACGGCTCGGTGGAGGTCGGCCCCAACGCCGTCCTGGCGCTCGCCAGGGAGGGATACAGGCTCTCGGACGTCTCCGTGAAGGACCTCGCACGGCTCGCCGCCTACCCCGGCGCCTGGCGGATGGCCGCCCAGCACTGGCGGACCGGCATCAGGGAGTACCGGGGCTCGCTCTCCACGAGGGCCTTCATGAAGGACGCGGGGGCGTACGTCCCCGGCGTCGGTGCCGCCGACGTGGTCCCCGGCGGAGCCGGCGTACGCGCCCAGGCACTCGACCCGGACGGCACGCTCGTGGACGACTTCCGCATCCACCGGCTCGGCCGCGTCACCGCCGTACGCAACGCCCCCTCGCCGGCCGCCACGGCCTCCATGGCCATCGCCGAGCACATCACGAAGGCCGTGTTCGGCCCGGCGTGAGCTGCCGGTTCGCGCAACAACTGCTTGCGCTCCAGGGGTCTTAGCAAACGCTCCCACCAGCTCTAACGTCTGACGCACACCACCCCACCCCGCAACGGAAGAGGCTCCCCATGTTCGTCGTCGACACCCAGATCCACATCTGGAAGGAAGAGGCCCCGGACCGCCCCTGGGTCCCCGGAGCCCGCGAGCGCATCCGCCTCAACGGCCACCGCGAGGAAGCCTTCAGCTACGAGGAGGCGCTGGAGCTGATGGACGAGGCCGGCGTCAACCGCGCCCTCATCCTCCCCCCGTCGTGGGAGGGCAACCGCATCGACTACGCCCTCGAAGCCTGCGAGGCCCACCCGGACCGCTTCGGCATCATGGCCCGCGTCCCCCAGGACAACGAGGCCGAGGGCACGGCCATGCTGCGGGACTTCGCGCAGAACCCGCACATCAAGGGCACCCGCCTCACCTTCCACCGGCCGCAGGACCGCAACTGGATGATCGACGGCACCAACGACTGGTACTGGCCGATCGCCGAGGAGCTCCGCGTCCCCACGATGGTCCACGCGCCCATCTGGAAGCGCGAGCTCGGCCAGATCGCCGCCAAGCACCCCGAGCTGAAGATCATCATCGACCACATGGGCATCATGGCCCGCTGCGTGGACGACGCCATCGGCTACTGGGTCTCCGAGACCGCCGACCTCGCCCAGTACCCCAACATCTACGTCAAGGTCTCGGCCCTGCCCGGCTACTCCACCGAGCCCTTCCCGAACAAGAACATCGAGAAGTACGTCCGCGAGATGGTCGACAAGATGGGGCCGCAGCGCTGCTTCTACGGCACCGACATCACCCGCCTGCTCGGCCACGGCATCACCTACACCGACACCATCGAGCAGTTCACCAAGCACTGGGACTTCACCCCCGAAGAGCTCGAATGGATGATGGGGCGCGGCATCAGCGAGGTCCTCGGCTGGCCGGTCGAGGGCTGAGGGAACACCTGAGATGACGGACAGCAGCAACACGCCAGGCGTCGACGGCGGTGACGCCGTCGTCTCCGCCTTCAACGCCGTCGGCGCCGATTACCTCTTCTGCTCATCGGGGTCCGAATGGGCCCCGGTGTGGGAGTCACTGGCCCGGCGTCACCGCGACGGTGACCCGGCCCCCCACTACCTCGACCTCACCCACGAGACGGTCGCGGTCGGCATGGCCACCGGCTACGGCCTCGTCACCCGCCGCCCGCAGGGAGTCCTCCTGCACGCGGCCCCCGGCCTGCTCCAGGGCTCCATGGCGATCCACGGGGCGCTGCTCGCCGGCGTCCCCATGGTCGTCACCTCCTCGGAGTCCAGCACCTACGGCGACGGCCCCGGGCAGGACCCGGGCGGCCAGTGGTACCGCAACCTCTCGATCGTGGGTGGCCCGCACGGCGTCGCCCAGCCCTTCACGAAGTGGGCCACCGAGGCCGCCAGCGTGCACACCCTGCCCACCATGATCGCCCGGGCGGCGGAACTCTCCTGGCGGGCACCGGCAGGCCCGGCCTACCTCAACATCCCCCTGGAGATCCTCCTGGAGGAGTGGGACGGCCGGGGAGCCAAGCCGATCGTGGCGCCCGGCTCCACCCACAGCTCGCCCGAAGAGGTCGACCCCGTCGCCCAGTTGATCCGCGAGGCGAAGAACCCGGTGATCGTCACCGAGACGGCCGGCCGTGAGGCCGGCGGCTTCGAGGCGCTCCTCGCCTTCGCCGAGGCGTGGAACATCCCGGTGGTCGAACCCGACTCGGCCGTCTGCGGCAACTTCCCCCGCACCCACCCGCTGCACGCCGGCAGCGACATCGGCCCCTGGATGGACGAAGCCGACCTGATCCTCCTGGTCAACTGCCGCGTCCCCTTCTACCCGCCGAGCCGCCGCCCCTCGAAGGCGACGATCATCGTCATCGACGAGGTCCCGCAGCGCCCGCACATCGTCTACCAGGTGCTCTTCGCGGACGCCTACCTCGAAGGCAACGTCGCCAACACCCTGCGCCAACTGGTCAAGCGGGCCAAGGACTTCACCGAAGACCAACGCACCGCCGTCGCCCTGCGCCGCGCCGCGCAGGAGGAGAGGTACGCCGCCGAACAGGCGGCCGTCGCCGCCGCCGAGGCGAAGGCGGAGGAGAGCGAAGGCGTGGACCCGGTCCTGGTCGCCGCCACCCTGCGCCGGCTGCTCGACGGGACCGGCGGGATCGTCGTGGACGAGACCATCACCCACAGCCGCATAGTGAAGCGCCATCTGCGCACCTCCGCGCCCGACTCCTACTTCTACGTACAGGGCGGACTCGGGCAGGGCATCGCGGTCGCCCTGGGCGTCAAACTCGCGGCCCAGGACAAGCCGGTGGTCCTCACGGTCGGTGACGGCGCCTTCACCTACAACCCGGTGATCCAGTCGTACGACGCCGCCAGGACATACCAACTACCGCTGCTCATCGTGGTGTTCAACAATCGCGTCTACAAGTCGATGAACCTCAACCACCGCAGGTTCTACCCCGAAGGCGCCGCCGCCGAGACCGGCGAATGGCTCGGCACCGACCTGCACCGGCTGCCCAGGCTCGCCGCGTTCGCCGAGCCCTTCGGGATGCACACCGAGACGGTCGACACCACCGACGCCCTCGCGCCCGCGCTGGAGCGCGCGCTCAAGGCCGTCGCGGACGGGACCGCCGCCGTCGTCGACGTACTCGTCACCCGCTGACCCAGGAGGCACCGCCACCATGACCGACCACCCCACCACGACCGACCGGCCCGCCCCCAAGCCGGGCAAGGTCCTCGTCCCCGCCGAGGACCTGCGCACCTTCTCCGCCGCCCTCCTGGAAAAGGGCGGCCTCGACGCCGAAGCCGCCCGCACCACCGCCGACGTCTTCGTCTGGGCCGCGCTGCGCGGCGTCGAATCGCACGGCATCGCCCGCGTCCCCGCCTACCTCGACCTGCTCGCCAAGGGCGTGGCCAACGCCAAGGCCGAGCTCACCGTCGAATCGTCGACCCCGGCCGCCACGGTCATCGACGCCGACCACGCGCCCGGCCCGGTGGCCCTCACCGCCGCCGCCGTCGAAGCGGTGAGCCGGGCCCGTACGAACGGCATCGCCGCCGTCGCCGTACGCCGTACCGTCCACACCGGCGCCATCGGCTACTACGTCTCGAAGATCGCCGAACAGGGCCTCATCGGCATCGGGTTCGTCTCCGGCATGCCCAACATGGGCTACACCGGCGTCAAGGGCGCCGCCGTCGCCACCAGCCCGCTCGCCATCGCCGTACCGGCCGACGCCCACGCGCCGCTCGTCCTCGACATGGCCACCGCCACCATCGCCCTCGGCAAGATCCGCCAGGCCAGGGCGAGCGGCACCCCGCTCCCCGAAGGCGCGGCGGCCACCGCCGACGGCACCCCCACCACCGACCCCGAACAGGCCGTCATGCCACTGCCGTTGGGAGGCGCCAAGGGCTCCGGCATGTCGATCGCCTTCGAACTGCTCACCAGCGTGCTCGTCGGCGCGCCGATCTTCGCCTCCTTCCACTCGGACGACCCGAAGGGCCGCAAGCACCGCCAGAACGCGCTGCTCATCGCCCTGGACCCGGCCGCGTTCGGCGACCCGGCGGGCTTCACCGCCGCCGTCGACGCCACCTTGACCACCCTCAAGGGCCTGCCGCGCGCGGACGACGCCTCCGGCGTGTTCTACCCCGGCGAGCGGAGCGCGGCCCTGGCCGTCGAGCGCGGCGAGAAGGGCCTGCCGGTGGCCCCGAAGGTCTGGCGCGAACTCACTGAGCGCGCGGCCGAGTTCGGCGTCGTTCCGCCGGAGCCGGTGGCGGCGGGCTGAGGGAGGAGCGGGTGCCCCGTCCCGGGCTTCCGCTCCGCCGCTCCCGATCGGGCCGTGGAGGACCTCACTGTGCGGGGGGTCCTCCACGGCCTGCGTGCGGCGTCCGGCAGTGTTTCGGCGGGAGCGGTCGCAGGGGTTCCCGAATTCCGGACGTCACCAGCCGCACGCGCGCGGCCGGTGGAGTTCTCGGGCCCGTCGGACCACTCGGCCTTCTGCTCCGCTTGGTTCCCTCGCCGTTTCGACGGAGGATCTGGTGCATGGATGACGCGTTCACACTGGTCCGCCGGGCTGTCGGCCTGCTGCCCGAGGACGTCGTCACGGAGAGCGGCTGGACGGCCGAGGACGTCCGCGAGGCGATCGGGCTGCAGGAGTGGGAGATGGCGCTCGACATGTTGGACGAGATCGCGGATGCCCGTCCCGCGCCCGTCGCCTTCTGGCGGATGCTTGCGGAGGCCGCCCGGCAGATGATGCTCGACCGCAGGCGCCGGTGGTACGAATGGCGGGGCTGGGAAGCCGAGCACGGCACTTTCCGCGCCACGCTGACCCTGCTCGGTGTCGACGAGGGCGGGCGGCGGAGCGCCTTCTCGGGGGACGGGCAGCTCAGGCCCCTGTGGGACATCGGCAGCCGCACCGCGGGCGGAGTACCGGACTTGTACGTGGCAAGGCTCTGGGTGGAGTCCCGGGAGCGGCTCGGACCGGGGGAGACCGCCGGTATTCGCCTCGCCCCTCTGCGGCCCGGGGAGTGGCGGCACCTGCGACCCGGCGGGCCGGTCACCATGCACGAGGGCCGACCGGTCGTGGGCGTCGCCGAGATCGTCGAGGTTCTGCCGCCGCGCGTCTGACCGGTCTTCTTCGGCAGGGTGCGGCCGTCGGCGACGTGCCACGGTGCGGGGGCCGACGGCTCAGCGCGGTCGCGCGTCGGCAGCCGGAGCGGTGCCGCCCGGCTCCGGCTGGAAGCCGCCGCCCCGGTCGGACATCGTCATCCGGCCCGACGCCGTCATCCGGCCCGACGCCGTCATCCGGCCGGACGCGGTCATCCGTCGAGAGTCGCGAGGAAGCTCTCGGCCGCGTCCTCGACCCTGTCCCGGTCGCCGGTGGCGAGCAGGTCGAGCAGCAGGCCGCGGACCGTGGCGATCACGAGGGTGGCCCTGCGCGTCGCCACCGCCGGGTCGGTGTCCGGGCCCTGCGCGTCGCGGAGGGCGTTCATCCAGTCGGCCACGACGTGGTCCAGGAAGTCCGAGAACTGCTGCGGCGCCTGGAGCGCGCGCCCGTAGACCGCGAAGAACAGCCTGAACTCCGCGCCCTGCCGCGGGTCCGAGGCCCTTTCCCAGACCGCGCGTACGGAAGCCTCCAGGCCGGGCCGGTGGCCGACCGTGTCGCGGGTGGCCCGGAAGATGCGTTCCCGCAGCCTTCCGAGGACGGCTTGGAGCATCTGCTCCTTGGTGCCGAAGCGGTGCACCAACGTCGTGGGCGAAACCCCGAGGGCCGCGGCGACGGGCCGCCACGACAGCTCCGAGAACCCGTGCTCCACCGTGAAGTCGACCACCGCGTCGAGCAGTTCGGCCCGCCGCTCATGGTCCACGGGACGCCCCGCCATCGATGCCTCCGGGTCTCGGGTGCCGCTTGACTTTTCTAGTACGACCGTACAAAGAATGGGGGCAGACTTCAAGGGCCGCCTGCCGCGGATTCGCCCGGCGGACGCCCCCTTCCTGGAGGTTCCCCATGCGCGTTTTCGTCACCGGAGCGTCGGGCTGGGTCGGCCGCGGGCTCGTTCCCGAGCTGCTCGCCGCCGGTCACACCGTCGTCGGGCTCGCCCGCTCCGACGCAGCGGCACAAGCACTGCGAGAGGCCGGAGCCGAGGTCCGGGCGGGGACGCTCGACGACCTCGACACCCTGCGCGACGCCGCCGCCTCGTCCGACGGAGTCATCCACCTCGCGTTCAAGCACGACATCGCGTTCTCCGGCGACTACGCGGGGGCCACCGACGCAGACCGCGCCGCGATCGAGGCATTCGGGGAGGCCCTCGGCGGTACCGGAAAGCCCCTGGTGGTGGCCTCCGGCATCCTCGGTGTGCTCGGACTCCCGCCCGGGGCCGTCGCCACCGAGCGCGACGGACTGGCCGAGGAGGGGGACGGCGAGAGCCCGATCAGCGGTGGAGAAGGACGGTTGGGCAACGCCCACCGCACGCTCGCGTTCGCCGGCTCCGGTGTCCGTTCCTCCGTCGTGCGCCTCCCTCCGGCCACGCACGGCACCGGTGACAACGGCTTCGTCCCGGCCGCGATCGGCTTCGCCCGCGACAAGGGCGCCGCCGCCTACGTCGGGGACGGCGCCAACCGCTGGCCGTCCGTCCACCGCGACGACGCCGCACGGCTGTTCCGCCTCGCACTGGAGTCCGCGCCGGCCGGGTCGGTGCTGCACGCGGTCGGCGACGAGGGTGTGCCGATCCGGGAGGTGGCGGAGGTCTTCGCCGCGCACCTGGACGTGCCCGCCGTGTCCGTCACCCCGGAACAGGCAGGGGAGTACGTCGGCATGCTCGGCGGCTTCTGGGGAATCGACGGCCCCGCCTCGGCCCGGATCACCCGCGACCTGCTCGGATGGCAGCCGACCCGTCCCGGGCTGATCGCCGATCTGAAGGACGGCCACTACTTCGCCTGAACCCGGCCCACCGGAAGGGGTGTCCGGAGTCGTGGGACGGCGACGGGCCGGGGCCGTGCGGGGGTTGCCCGCGTGGTCCCGGCCCGTCGCCGTGGTGCCGTTCCCCGCGCGTCCGCCGCCGGGAAGGCGTGTTCAGCCCTTGCGGGCGTTGATCTCTTCGGTGAGCTGGGGCACGACGTCGAAGAGGTCACCCACGACACCGAAGTCGACGAGTTCGAAGATCGGGGCCTCGGCGTCCTTGTTGACCGCGACGATCGTCTTCGAGGTCTGCATGCCCGCCCGGTGCTG
>NZ_JBSFHV010000041.1:0-51293 GCF_053597235.1 Streptomyces sp. NPDC001493 | reverse complement strand
TAGATGGCGTTGCGCGCCTCGTCGGCCGGCTCCGGGCGGACGACACGCAGCTCGTCGGTCTGCCAGATCAGGTCGATGTTCTCCGCGAGCCGCAGATCGTGGCGGCGGCGGTCGGCCTCGATGACCGGGGTCTCCAGCAGGGCCGCGATGCGGCGCAGCTTGTTCAGCACCGAACGGCGGGCGGCCTCGGTGGGGTGGGCCGTGAACACCGGCCGGACATTGAGGTGTTCGACGGCGCGGGCCAGACCCTCGGGGGACTCCTGCGCGGCCTGCCGCACGACCCGGGCGAGGGCGGCACTCGCCCCTTCGCGGGCGGTGCGCAGCTCGCGGCTCCGGTGCACCTGCTCGGTGACGTTGGCCAGGTGGAAGTAGGTGGAGAAGGCGCGGACCAGTTTGGCCGCGGTCCGCAGTTCGGTTCCGCGCAGCAGGGCGTCGGCGGACTCGCCGTCCTCGCGGGCCAGTCGGCGGACCTGCTCGACCAGTTCGAGCAGGTCCGCTCCTTCCTGGCGGACGAGGGTCTCGTCCAGCAGCCGGGCGAGATGCTGGATGTCCGCGTGCACGGTGGCGTGCGAGGCGTGCGGTGTTCGGGCGTTCATGACTGCTCCTGGGTGGGAGTGGTGAAGGTCCGGTTCACGGCGTCAGCAGGTTCGCGGGGTTGGACCGGGTGATGTCCTCGATCTCCTGGGCCGTCAGGCCCGCGTCGTGGAACCACCGCGTGCGGAGGTCCAGCCATTCCTCGACGTCCGGCTGGTCGGGCTGTCCGAGGTCGGAGCTGAACACCACGCGGGGATGGGCGCGCACGACGTCGCCGAGGTGTCCGGCGTCGTGGTGCCCCAACAGCATTGTCAGCGCGGTGACTTCGACGTGGAGACCCGGTACGGAGGAGAGGCCGGCCAGGTCGGCGGGGGTGAAGCCCGACATGGGGTGGGTCGCGTGGGTGAGGAGGAGGCGGGGTACGCCGAGCCGCACGGCCTCGTCCACGACGCGCAGTGCCGCCTCCCGGTCGCAGTGGCCCGTCGCCAGCACGACGGGCAGGTCGCGGGCCGCGCGGAGCACCTCGCCCACGTCCCGGCGCAGCCGCCCGTCGGGAGCGAGGACGCCGTCGGCGCGCCACCGGTCGGCGTCGAGCAGCGGGTGGAACGAGGTGCGTCGCAGCGTGGAGGTGTGCGCGGGTCCTGCCAGCGTCGGCAGGTGGACGACCAGGCGGGCGGGGGTGTCGGGGCCGTGTGCGTACACCGCCTGTTCGACGGCGCTCGGGCGGATGCCGCCGGCCAGTTCGTTGAGGACGAGCGTGCCGGAGACGGGCAGCCCCTCCTGCCGGGCTTCCCAGGCACGGGCCGCCGTCGAGGTGAGATGGCTCTTCAGTACGACCCAGCCGCCCACCTTCGCGTACGCCCGGCCGGCGGCGGCCGAGGTGAGCCGTCGGTCGTAGAGGTCGGGGCCCGCGTGGTAGTGGACGTCGACCAGCGCGTGCGCGGCCAACTCGCCCAGGGCCGTACCACGCATGGGGGCCGTCTCACGCATGGGAGGGCTGCCTGCCGCCGTCCCACGGCTTGGCGTAGCCGTACCGCAGGCGGGCCTCGTCGAGGCGGAGGCCGGCCGCGACGGCGGCGCCGATGGCGCCCTCGGTCCGTTCCACGCCCTCCGCGCGTTCGGCGACCTCCGCGGCGTACGCGTCGGGCACCACCAGTACCCCGTTGTCGTCGGCGACCACGATGTCGCCGGGCCGCACGGTGACGCCGCCGACGGTGACGTCCCGGCCGGTCGCCGCGAGTTCCACCCGGTTCTTCCCGCTGACCATCGTGGCGCCGGTGCTGTAGAGCGGGTAGCCGGCGGCGCGGATCTCCGCGATGTCCCGGGCCGACCCGTGCAGGGCGGTGCCGCGCACCCCGCGGCGCTGCGCCAGGCTCGTCAGGAGCGAGCCCCAGTTGGTGCAGGTCGTGCTGCCCGCGTTGTCGACCACGACGAACGAGCCCTCGGGCACGTCGTCGAGGTAGTTGGCCGCGTTGCGGAAGCCCTCCCCCGTGTCGTCGACGGGCTGGTACGTGACGGTGAACGCCCGGCCCGCGGCCCGGGTCCCCGGCACCCTCGGGGCGATGCCGGCGAGGACCCCGCCGACTCCGAGGCTGTCCAGCGCGTCGGAGACGGACGCGGTGTCGAGGCGGGCGATCCGGTCGACCACCTCGTCCGAGGGCGCCTGGCCGGTCCGTGGCGCGGTGGTCTCCGCCTCGCCTCCGGCGGGGGCGAGTTCTCCGGCCACGGCCCGTGCGACCTCCTGGGTGCCGCTCGTTCCGCCCATGTCGTAGGTGACGGTCGTCCGGCGCGCCACCACCGTCCGTACGGCGGCCCGGATTTCCTCACCGGGTACGGCCAGGTCCAGGTGGTCGAGCATCTGGGCCACGGCGAGGAGCATGGCCATGGGGTTCGCACGGTCCTGGCCGGCCATGCCCGGGGCGCTGCCGTGCACCGGCTCGAAGTAGCTGCCGTGGTCGCCGATGTTGCCGCTGGGAGCGAGGCCGAGTCCGCCCATGACACCCGCGCCGAGGTCGGAGAGGATGTCTCCGAACATGTTCTCGGCGACCAGCACGCCGAACCGTTCCGGTCTGCGGACCATCCACAGGGCGACAGCGTCGACGTTGAGGATCTCGGTCTCGATGTCGGGGTGGTCCCGCGCGATCAGTTCGAGCCGCTCACGCAGATGGTTGCTGCTGTGGCGCAGGACGTTGGGCTTGTCGACCAGGGTGAGCCGCTGGTGGCCGTGCGAGCGTGCGTAGGCGAATCCGTGGCGCAGCAGCCGGTCCATGCCGAACTCGGTCTGGAGGCGCAGGGTGACGCTGGTGGCGGCGGCGCCGGAGGCCTGGGCGTTGGGGTGGTCGCGGACGGTGTTCCACAGTGCGTCGTCGAGTCCGTGGAAGTCGAAGCCCGCGTAGAGGCCCTCGGTGTTCTCCCGGATCACCGTGAAGTCGAAGCGCCCGTCCACCAGGTCGGTGACCGGGCGGATGTTGGCGTACAGGTTCAGCCGCTGGCGCAGCTGGATGACCGGGGAGACGAAGGTGAGGCCGGTTCCGCGCAGTCCGGGGGGCAGTTCGGCCTCGGCCTCGCGCAGTGGCTTGCTGGTGATGGCGCCGAGGAGGCAGGTGTCGGTCTCCTCCAGCAGTTTCCAGGTGCGCTGCGGGACGGGGTTGCCCTCCTCGCGCCAGCACTCCCAGCCGATGTCGCCGAAGCGGAGGTCGAGGGGGAGGTTGAGCCTGTCCACGGCGTCGAGGGCGGCGGAGGTGACCTCCGGTCCGATGCCGTCGCCGGGGAGGACCGCGACGCTCTTCATGTGAGTCCCTTCTCGCGCAGGAAGGTGCCGACGAGGGCGGACACCTCTGCGGTGCGTTCGAAGTGGGGGCGCATGCCGGCCCCCTCGATGATGTGCACCCGGTGGTGGGGTGCGGCGGCGGTGTGGCGCTGGGTGACGAGCTGGGAGTGGCTGCCGACGATCTGCAGCAGCGGCCCGGAGTGGGCCCGCACGGCCGCCGTGACGTCGGTGCCGCAGAGCAGTCGCATGCCCTCGGCCAGGCGGCTTCCGGCGTGGGGGTCGTGCGGTGCGGGGGCGGCGGTGCCGGCGGCGGGGCCGTGGCCGTAGGGCCTCACGCGCCGGTCGAGGAGGGCGAGCGCGTAGTCGGAGCGGCCGTCGGCGGCCAGATCCGCGATGTCCGTGAGCCGGGACTCCAGGAGAGCGTCCGTGCGGGCGGGCCCCGAGACGAGCAGTGCGGCCGCGGCGGGGCCGACGTCGGGGAGCAGGGCCTGGGCCACCGCGCCGCCGAGGGCGTTTCCGCAGATCAGGTCGATGGGGCCGTAACTCGGGAGGAGTGCGCGCCAGCGGGCGACGAAGTGGTCCATCGAGTCGTCGCCCTCCTCGCGCAGAGCGAGGGTGTCGACGACGGTCACCCGCAGGCCGGCGTCGGCGAGGACCTGGGTGACGGGGGCGAAGAACGCTCCTCCGTCCCAGCGGGGGGTCACCGGTCCCAACACCAGTGCGTGTGCCGGGTTGGCCAGACCCGCGGCGGCCTTCGGTCCGAAGACCGCCGCGGGAACAGCGGTTGCGGTGTGCGTCACCGGACGGTGGCGAGCGCGCGTGCGGTGGCGATGCCCTCTCGGTGACTGCCGCTCAGCAGGTCCTTGCGGCGCTCGACCGGGAGGTCGTAGCGGCCCAGGACCAGGTCGGGCAGCGGCAGGGAGGGGGTCCCCTCGGGGATGGCGGAGAGGAGCAGGTCCGCCAGTTCCAGGGCGGGACCGAGGTGGAGCCGGGCGGCGGCCTCGCTGTCGGTGCGGTCGAGGTGTGCGAGCCACTGCTCGGCGATGAGGTTGCCCGGGCCCTTGCCCATGCCCTGGATCGAGGAGTCCATCCAGGTCGCGCCCGCGGCCACCGCGCTGATGGCGTTGGACAGGGCGAGCCCCAGGTTGTTGTGGGCGTGCAGGCCGACCGGGCCGCCGGTGACCGACTTGGTCAGGGTGGTGAGGTCGGTGGTGTCCACGGGAGAGAGGCTGCCGTTGGAGTCCGCGAGGTAGACGACGTCGGCGCCCGCGTCGGTGGCGGCGGTGGCGACCTCGACGACATCGCGGCCTTCCCACTGGCTGATCCGGGCGAAGTTGACCCCGACCTCGAAGCCGATGTCCTTGGCCTGGCGTATGTACTCCAGACCGCGCTCGTAGCCCTTGGCCGGCAGGATGATGCGGACCAGCCGGGAGCCGGCGGCGTACATGGCGGGCAGGTCGTGTTCGGTGATGTTCTTCGGGTGCAGGATCATCGCGACCCGGCCCGCCCCGATCTCGCGGGCCACCGCGGCGATGAACTCGTCGTCGCCGCGTCCCGTCAGCCCGATGTTGGGCACCGGCAGGAGCGAGCCCTTGCGGTAGGCGATCTCGACCCAGTCGAATCCGGCCTCGACGCTGAGCCGCGCGTGCTCGATGGCGTAGTCGAGGGGGAAGTTGAAGCCGTTGCGGTAACCACCGTCGCGGAGGGTCACGTCGATGTTGACGATGTTCATGGTTCCTCCAGGGAGAGTTTCGGGCGGGCGGGATCAGGCGGACTGGCTGGCGGCTGCGTGGTGGGCGGCGAGCCGGCCGAAGATCAGCGAACGCAGTACGGACGTGGCCGGCGGGTAGGCGTGGTAGAAGAGGCCGGTGGCCTCTCCCGCCGCGTACAGGCCGGGTATGGCGGTGCCGGACGGGGTGACCACGCGGCCGTCGACGTCGGTGCGGACGCCGCCGTAGGTGAAGCAGACGGCGGACGTGAGGGGTACGCCGATGAAGGGCGGGGTGTCCAGCGGGGTGGCCCAGTTGGACTTCTGCGGCGTGAGTCCGGTGGTGGACTTGCCGTCGAGGCGGGTCGGGTCGAACTCACCGGGGACGACGGCCGCGTTGAACTCGGCGACGGTCTTCTCCAGTCCCTCGGCGTCGATGCCCAGCTTGGTGGCCAGCTCCTCCAGGGTGTCGGCCTGCTCGGGGTCGACGTCGCTGAGCAGCGAGTTACGGAAGCCGGGGATGGCGAGGGTCTTGCCGTCGGCGATCCAGTAGGCCTCCTGGCCCTGGTTCTTCCAGATCTCGTACCCGACGTGTTCGAAGGTGTTGTCCCAGGTGTCGCGCCCCTCGTCGAAGAAGCGCCGCATGGCGGAGTTGACGAAGATGCCCGTGCTGAAGCCGTAGAGCACCGCGTCGGCCTTGGTGGTGCGGGTGTCGACCGGCTCGGCGTGGATGCCGTCGAACTGGCCCGCGGTGTCGGCCCCGAGTTCCAGCGCCATGCGCAGGGCGTCGCCGCGGCTGTTGGTGATGCCGGGGGCGATGAGCGGGAGGTCGCAGGCCTTGTCGCCGAGGTAGCGGGTGAGCATCTCGGTGTTGCCCTGGAAGCCGCCGCTGGCGAGGATCACGGCGCGGCCCTGGATCCGCCGGGTGTGGCCGTCGGAGGTGCGGACCAGGACGCCGTCGACGGTGCCGTCGTCGGAGGTCGTCAGGCGGAGCGCCTCCGTCTCGTAGTGGATCTCGACCCGCGGGTCGTTCTCCAGGGCGGCGCCCAGGCGTTCGACGATCGAGGCGCCGCCGCCGCGGGGGCTGGCCGGGGGGTTCATGGTCGGGGTGCCGCCGTTGAAGGTGTGCGGCAGGGGGAAGGGCTCGAAGGCGATCTCGACACCGTGCTTCTCGACGAAACTCAGCGTCTTCGGGGTCTCGCGCTCGACCGTGCGGCAGTAGTCGTCGTCCGCGAGGCCGCCGGAGACCCGCCCGACGTGGTCGGCCCAGTCGGTGTCCAGCTGCCGGTCCTCGGTGATCCGCAGGAACGCGCCGGTCCAGCGGGTGGCGCCGCCGCGCTTCTCCTCGGTCGCCCGTTCGAGCACGGCGATCCGGGCCGGGGTGTCGCGGCCTTCGGTGGCCTCGGCGAAGGACAGCGCGGCCGACAGGCCGGCGGCGCCGAACCCGATGACGACGAGGTCGTAGGGGGCCGGGGTGGACGAGGCTGACATGGATTCTCCTCGGGGAGAGAGTGGGTGAGGGCGAGAGAGGTGTGGGAGTGTGCGGGGTGTGCGGGGCGGGGCTCAGCGGTTGAGGGGAAGGCGTGGGGGGCGCGGGACGGGGCTCAGCGGTTGGGGGTGATGACCCGGCTGGTGCGGTAGAGCCGGTACTTCGCACCCGTCGTGGTGCCCGCGAAGTCCTGGTAGCGGCGGGCGAATTCGGGGTCCTCGAAGATCGCGTCGAAGGACTTCCGGTCCGTCCAGGCCGCGAAGTTGACGATGGCGTCGCCGTCGACGCTCGTCAGCAGACGCGAGCCCTTGAAGCCGTCGGCGGTGGCGGCGACGTGCTCGACCGCGGAGGCGAGCGCGGCCACGCTGGCGGGTGCGTCCTCGGTGGTGGCCACGTTGATGAGGAAGACGCCGTCGTCCGGCACGGCGGCGGTGACGACGCCCGGGCTGGCGTTGCGGCCCTCGAAGGCGAGCTGTTCGTACGAGGCGATGCCGAGCTTGGTCCAGGGGTCGCTCTCGATGAGTTCGCGCACCTCGGCCCCGTCGAGGTCGGCGGTCACGATGACGGCGCCGCCCTCGGGGCGGGGACCGCTCAGCAGGATGCGGCCCTGGTCACCGTGGTCGCGCAGCCATGCCTTGTGCTCGGCCATGTGGGCGAGAACGGTCTCTCGCGGGGTGAGGTAGGTGAGGGTGAGTACGTGGATCATGCCGGGTTCTCCGTGGGTGTGAAGTAGCGGGTGGAGGAGGGTGGTTCAGGCCGTGGGGCCGGGCGCGGGGGCGATCCGGCGGGCGAGGCCGGTGAGGATCTCCTCGGCGTCGGCCACGACGCGCCGGACGACCTGTGCGGCCGGCTGGATGTCCTCGATCAGGTCGAGCACCTCCCCCGCGAACATGGCGCGCTGGGTGGTGTCGTCACGGGCGACCGCGGCGGCCCACTCGGGCTCGACCGAGGCCCGCCGGGCGGCGAGTTCGGCGTCGCGCCCGGTCCAGGTACGGGTGAAGTCGTTGCTCACGGAACGGGCGCGGTAGACCTCGTCCCACGGGATGCCGCGCACGACGTCGAACGCGCGGGTGTCGACGGTGTCCGCGGTCCGCGCGGACACCAGGTGGGACTTGAACCCGGCGGTGGCCAGCGACTCCTCGGTCGCCGCGAACCGGGTTCCCATCATCACGCCGTCGGCGCCGAGCGCGAGAGCCGCCGCCAGCCCGCGGCCGTCGGCGAATCCGCCGGCCGCGACCACCGGCACCGCGCCGTCGGTGATCTCGACGACGGCCGGTACGAGCGGCAGGGTGGCCTGCGTCTTGTGGTGGCCGCCGGCCTCGGCGCCCTGGGCCACGAGCGCGGACGCTCCGGCACGCACGGCGATCAGGGCCTGTTCCGGGTCGTGCACCTGGACGATGACCCGTGACCCGGCGTCGGTGGCCGACGCGACGAACCGGTGCACCTGCGCGGCGTCGCCGAAGGAGAGGGCGATGACCGGCGGTGCGTAGCCGAGGACCTTGTCCCAGAGGCCGGGCCGGTCGTCGAAGGTGAACATGACGCAGCCGACGCCCCAGACGCCGCCCGCCTCGGCGGCCCGGGCCACGTGTTCGTCGATGAAAGCGGCGTCGCCGTAGCTGACGCCGACAAGGCCGAGACCGCCGGCCCGGGTCACGGCCCGGGCGAGGGCGCCGCCGGTCACGGAGCCCATCGGGGCGCAGACGACCGGATGGTCGATTCCGAGCAGTTCCGTCAGCTTGGTCGAGATCACGATGCTCCCTGGTCCGTTTCTGTCGCACGACTGGGGACGGCCGGCAGGCCGCGGGAAATGGGGGGCGCGAAACCGAATTCCGCATTGAACTCGGCGCACGGGTACGCAGTCCGGCCGGCGGATCGAATCCGCCCGATGAGCCCGTTCTGCTCTGTGCCCATGACATTAGCCATGGCTTCCGCCTCCGGTCCAAGACGCAAATCGCGTAACTGCCATATGCGGACCCCTATATCGCCTGGCCGGGCAGACAGAAGCGGCGTGTGTCCCGGGTCGGAAGACCCGGGACACACGCCGCTGAGGGGCCGGCAGAGCTATTCGGCGAAGAACCCCCATCCCCGCTCGCCGGCGACCCGCTGGAGCACGCGCGCCGCATGGCTGTCGCCGGCCGCGGTCACCGCGAGACGTTCGCGCGGCGGTCTGCTGGTGGGGAGCGGCCGCCACACCAGGTGCGGCTCCTTCTCCACGGCGCGGCGGGGTCGCAGCGCCACCAGGTCGGAGGTCGTTTCGAGGGCGTGCAGGAACAGCGCGTGCTGGTCCTGGTCGACCGGGTGGAGCACCGAGTTCCAGCCCAGCCTCGCCAGATGGGCGGGAACCGTGTCGGCGAACCCGGGCGCGCAGCCCTCGTCGTACCAGAGCAGGCGCTGGCGTGCGAGGTCGCTCCAGGTCGGTTCCGTACGCTCGGCGAGCGCGTGCTCCCGCGCCATGACGACGCCGAGCGGCTCGTCCCAGACCACGGCGCCCACCAGATGCGGCGAGAGGATCGGCATGCGCACGATGCCGAAGGCGAGCTCTCCCCTCCTCAGCAGGTCGTCCTGGTCCGCCGCGCCCACCGAGCGCATCCGCAGCCTCGCCCCGGAATCGCGCCCACCGTGCGAACCGCCTCCGGGCAGCCCGTTCTGCACTTCGATGAGTACGTCGGCCGGGACTCCGCCGCAGACGCCGACGGACCAGACCTGCGCGGCGGGGGCCGCGGCCGCGATGGCCGAGCGCAACTGACCGGGAATTCCTTGAATTTCCCGGAGAAAGGCCCGGCCACTGGCCGTCAGTTCAACCCCCCGCGAACTGCGGATGAACAACGCCGCCCCGACGCGCTTTTCCAGTCGGCGTATTTGCTGACTGAGGCTCGGCTGTGAGATTCGGAGTTGTTGGGCTGCGGCCGATACGGTCCCGCTGCGTACCACGGTGAGGAAATACCGGAGATGCCTCATGTCGAAGTCGTCGACGTCCCGCGCGTCGGAGACGGCGCGATGGACGGCGTCGGTCAGCGCGGCCGGCACCTCACTGCCGGGACCGGCGCCCACCGGGGCACGCTCGCCCGCCCACTCGTCAAGCACGCTCATCCACTTCCTCCAGAGTGTCTTCGCCCCTGCCTCGCAGGAGCGTGCCCAGTCGACGTCACGTGCACCGGTTGGAGCATGACATTAAATTCGTTCTCGAAGGTATTTTTTACGCACCCGAAACGGCATCGTCTTCTCCGAGCCCCGCCACCGACACCTGGTCGGCTGACAACGCCGCGAAGAGGAGTCGCCAGAGCGCTTCCACGCCGGGCATTCCCCCGCGCTCGCCGCTCTGGGCGGGCGCGTGCAGCAGCCCGTAGATCATCGTCATCAGCAGACGGGCGACGAGGCGCGGCGAGTACGCGGGGAATCCGCTGTCGCGCTGCGCCCGGCGCACCAGGGTGGTCAGGGCGTTCTGTACGTCGGCGAGCACATCCGCGAAGGCGCACCCGAAAGCCGGGCACTCGGACGCGAGGCGGACGGCGGCGCGCAGCCGCACGTCCGACTGGAGCCGGCGGGCGAAGCCGATGACGACGCTCTCCAGAACGCTCCGGCCGTCGACACCCGGGGTGTCGTGCTCGGCCCGCAGGTGCGCCCAGACCTGGCGCGCCTCATCCATCAGCGCCCCTGCCAGCAGCTTCTTCGAGGAGAAGTGCCCGTAGAGCGCGCCTTTGGTCATCCCGGTGCGCTCCGCCACGGCGCCGAGCGTCGCCCTGGTGTACCCCAGGGCGGCGAACTCCTCGGCCGCGGCCGTCAGCACCTTCTCCCTCGTGCGCCGTGCCCGTTCCTGTATGGCCATGTTCTGCGCCCTCCCTACTGAAGAAAGCCCATACATACCATCAGAAAGGGTTCCTACGAGAGGGTCTGGTCCGTCCGGGGCTTCTACGGCCTTTCGCCGGCAGAGGCCCCGGACGGCCAGGCAACACCGTCCAGCCGCACCGTTCCGCCTCGCTGTTCAGCGGCCCGGAAGCGCCCACCACCACTGGCCCGCCCACGGCGCGGAGCAGGGCCAGGTCGCTCTCGTGGTCGCCGTAGGCGAAGCAGTCGCCCGGGTCGGCAGCGTGTTCCCGCATGACCCGGACCGCGGCCTCCGCCTTCGCCGCGCCGATCATCGGCCGGAGCACCTCTCCGGTCAGGAGTCCGTCGGCCCCCACCTCCAGCTCGGTGCAGAGCACGGTCCCGACCCCCAACTCCTCGGCGAGGGGGGTCAGGATCGGGTGCATCGACCCCGACACCAGGACGACCTCGCGGCCCGCCGCCCGGTGCGCGGCGAGGGCCTCCACGGAGTCCGGAACGAACGCCGCCGCGCCCCGGCG
Organism: Streptomyces sp. NPDC001493; assembly: GCF_053597235.1. Lineage (NCBI taxonomy): Bacteria > Bacillati > Actinomycetota > Actinomycetes > Kitasatosporales > Streptomycetaceae > Streptomyces > Streptomyces sp. NPDC001493. The sequence goes on along the minus strand of NZ_JBSFHV010000041.1, from coordinate 40,449 downwards.
GTAGGTGTCGTACCAGAGTCGGCCCGCCGCTTCGAGATCCGCCAGGGCGACACCGGCGTAGCGCCGGTAGTACCACCGGTTCAGCGCCTCGCGATCCGGTGCGGTCCGCGCCGCGGCGCGCAGGGCGGACGCCTCCGCCCCGGCCCGCGCGGGGTCCGTCGCCGCGAGCCAGTACTCCCGGAACGCCACCATGCTCTTGGCCGTGATCACTGTCTCGTCGACGTCGAAGAACGCGAGCGCCGGCCCTTTCCGGCATTCGGCCGTCATCGGGCACCCCCGCCGTCACGGTCGTGTCTCTCCCGCGTCAGTACCGCGTCCGCGTAGGCGTCGGCCGCGCTCGCGACCGCGAGCGCGCCGTGTCCCGCGGCCGTGGTGACGTCCCGCCAGGCCCGTTGCACCGGGCTGTCGGGGTTCTGTCCGCGCATGCCCGAGGCGTGGAAGAGCTCGTCGACCGTTTCACGGCAGAGGAGCGCCGCCGTCGCCGCGTCGCGCCGGTTCTCGGCCACCGTGAGCGGGGTGATCTCGCCCCGGTCCGCGCGCTCCGCCGCGCAGGCGAGCAGCAGGCCCGCGGCATGGATCTGCGCCGACGCGCGCGCCAGAAGGGGTACGTGCCCCGCCCCGCGCGGGGCCGCCCGGGCGTACTCGGCCGTCCACGCCCGAAGCGCCGCGCGGGCCGCCCCGAGCACGGGCGCCGCGAAGATCAGTGCGGCGACCATCGGGTACGGGACGCGGTGGCAGCGGGCCGCGTCGGGCAGTGGCTGCAGCAGCGCACTGAGGGGGAAGGAACGGTGGGCGGGTACGGCGACGCCGTCGGCGGTGACGCTGTTGCTGCCGCTCCCCCGCAGGCCGACGGAGTACCAGGTGTCCTGTACGGAGAGCGCCTCGCGCGGCACGGCGAAGACGCGGTGCTCGGGCCCTTCGGGACCCGGTGTCCAGGACGCGAGCAGCACCCAGTCCGCGTGGTCGACGCCGCTGGCCAGGCGCCACTGCCCGTCCAGGCGCCAACCCCCCGGTACCGCCTCGGCCTTGCCCTGCGGCGGAACGACGGATGCGGCGATGAGCACGTCCGGACCGTGCGCCCAGAGGTCTCGCTGCCCCTGTTCGGGCAGATAGGCGGCCAGCCGGCCGTGGGCCGCGTACAGCGCCGCGCACCATCCCGCGGCGGCGCAGTTCTCCGCCACGTCCGAGGCGTCGGCCAGCAGTCCGGCGAAGCTCCCCGCCCTGCCCTGCCACCGGGCGGGCACGAAGTGGCGTGGGAACCCCGCGTCGACAAGGGCTGCGGCGACGTCCGGGCCGAGCTTGCGGCGCTCTTCGGCGCCCCACGCGTCGCGGCGCGCCGCCTCCGCGAGCGTGGTCCGTACGTCCCGTTCCTCGACGGTGGCGTGCGGCACGGTCAGCACGCCGCCTCCTGCCGGACCGGAGAGAGCTCGCCCGCTCCGCATCGCACCCGGGCGCACGCGAGTTCCCGGTCACCCTGGCAGGCGCGGAGCGTGAGCGCCGTCCCGTCCAGCCCCGCGGGTTCCGCGATGATCGACACCGGCGCGTCCAGTTCGCCGAACGCCTTGAACTCCACCGCGAGCAGGGCCACTTGGCCCTCCCGGAGCCCGTCGCCCGCCGCGGCCGCACCCGCCTGCCGGAACGCTTCCACCAGAGCCATGCCCGGTACGTGGTCGGACTCGTGGTCGAAGAGCACGTCGTGTTCCAGATCCAGGCGCAGCCACCAGACGTTCGGCCGGGCCGGGTCGCCGTCGACGAGGACGTCACGCTCCGCGGGGGAGCCCGCGCGCACCGGGGGCGCCGGCTGCCCCGCCACCGCCTCTCCCCGCTGCCCGCCCCCGCGCTTGCGCACCACGGCGTAGCGGCGGGGTTCCATGGGCTCCCAGCACACCCGCACCCGCCCGTACCGCCGGGAGCCGGCCAGCACGTCGGCCTCCAGCTCGAAGCGCAGGCGCCGTTCACCGGCGCCGGGTCTGCGGCAACGGACGTGGAGCCCGACCGCGAGGGGCTCCGCGCCGACCGGCGGGAGCGCCTCGTCCAGATCGACGGAGAGCTCACTCAGGACGAAGGCCTGGTCCCGCCCGACACCGAAGAAGCGGTGGGACAGGTGGATCGCGGTCTGCCGCGCGGTCTCGGCGAGCAGCACCGGATCGGCGGCGCCGCCGCGGTGGCCGAGGTAGTGGCTGCGGCGCCAGCGGGCGGCGACGGCGATGCGCCCGTCGTCCAGAAGCTGTGCGTCCGTCAGAAGTACTTCCGCGTATGCCGACTTGTGGACGGATTCGCGCGGAACGAAGTGGTCGAAGTTCATTCCCTTCCAGTGGCGCTCCGGCCCGGGGTGGTGGCCGACAGGTACCTCAAGTCCAGGTATGACGTGCACGCTCGCGGTTTTCCTTCCTGGTCGCCGTGGGAGCCACGCACCGGTATCGTCCCGACGCAACACGTGGCGATGACGAGAAATATACCTTCGGGAAGGTATATTGACAGATCGTTTTTCGCCATGCCGTATGCGCCACACTCACCTAGGACGGTTTCCGTGCCAGAGCCGCAGTCCACAGCCTTCGCCTCCCTGGCGATCCCCACCAGAAGAGGTTCGGACCCCAAGCAGGAACGCTCGGCCCGCACGCGTCTGCGCGTGCTGATCGGAGCCGCGGAGCTCTTCAGCGAGCGCGGTTTCCAGCAGACCTCGGTCAAGGACGTGGCCGACAGGGTCGAGATGACGAAGGGGGCGGTGTACTTCCACTACCCGACCAAGGAAGCACTCGCGGTGGCGATCGTCGAGGAGCACTACGCACGCTGGCCGCATCTGCTCGACGAGGTCAACGGCGAGGGCCTCGGCCCGATCGACACCGCCGCGCGCATGCTGGAACTGGTCGCCCACGCTTTCGAGAACGACGTGATCGTCCAGGCCGGCGCCCGACTGCAGATCGAACGGCCGCACATAGACGCCGCGTTGCCCACCCCGTACGTCGACTGGATCTCTCTTCTCGAGTCCCTGCTGACCTCCGCCCTCGACGCGGGCGAACTGCGCCCCGGCGTCGTCCCCGACGAGGCCGCGCGCTCCCTGGTCTCCGCGTTCTTCGGATCCCAGCACGTGTCCGACGTCCTGAACGGCCGGGCGGACGTCGTGCGTCGCTGGCAGTCGCTGAGCGCTCTGCTGTTCCGCGCGATCCGCTCCGAATGAGAATGCTCCCGGTCAGTGGTACACCCCCGCCGTCGGCGGTGCACCACTGACCGGGAGCACGTTCGTCCAGGGCCCTTCGTCAGGCGCGCCGCGCCACCCGGTTCCGGCTGCCGACGACCACCAGGCCTCCGGCGATCGCGAGGCCCAGCAGCACCACGCCGAAGGTCGTCGCCCCGTTGGTCAGCCCCACCGCGTCACTGAGGTAACCCGCGGAGACCGGAAGGATGCCGGCCAGGATGTAACCCCCCACGTTGAGCGCCGCGTTGGCCTCCGCCAGATGCCTCGGCGGGACGCTGGAGTTGAGCAGCGACAGTCCGCCGAGCTGGCCCATCCCCTGCCCCGCGCCGGCGAGGAGCGCGGAAGCGATGAGGACCGTCACCGACGAGGTGTGCACGGCGACGATCAGCGTGATCATGCTCACGGCCGTACTCGCCGCACCCGCCATGAGGATGGCCGGACGGCTCAGCCGCTGCACCGCGAACTGCACACCGGTGGCCGTGAGGAACATCGCGAACGCCATGGCCCCCGCGACGATCCTGCTGGTCGTACCGAGCAGACCGGACAACAGCGAGGGGCCGAGCGACAGCACGAACGACGTCGCGGTGATACCGGGCGCGAACACGGCGATCCCCAGGGTGAGTTCACGACCGTTGCCGCGCGGGACCCCGGGCACCCGCACCCAGGCTCCCTTGGCGGGGGCCACGGGACGGCGGACCGGCATGCGCGTCACGACGAGCACCGCGGTGGCCAGCACCACGGCCTCGACCACGAACACGGTCACGGTCGGGGCGGGCAGCGTCTCGGACAGCACACCGGCCAGCAGCGGGCCGAGCCCAGCTCCGAAGACCATCGCGCAGGAGGCGAGCAGAGCGGCGATCCGCTTGCGCTCGGGCCCCGCCACGTCGGTCACCGCCGCCATGCCGGCCGAGACGACCGCACCCACCGCGATCCCGGTGAACAGCCTCGCCACGATCAGCGCCGCCACGGAGGAGGCGGTGGCGAAGATCAGGCAGGCGGCGAGTCCGAGCGCCAGCGCGGGGAGCAGTACGGGCTTGCGCCCCAGCCGGTCCGAGACGACTCCGCAGACCAGGAGCGATCCGAGCAGACCGACGATGTAGAAGGCGAACACCACGGTCAGGGTGCCCTTGGAGAATCCGATGTCGCGCTGCCACAGCACGTACAGCGGCGTGGCCGCGTTCGACAGCACGAACACCGCGGTGACGGGCCACGCGGCCAGCCACACCCACCACAACGGGGCACCGGCCCCGGCGGTGCCGTTCTGCCCTCCTGCGTCGACCGCCTGGACAGGTGTGGTCCGAGTCTCGGACATGACGTTCCTCCCGACTCTCAAGTACGAGTTGAGTCGAACTTAGCATGCAGTACGATTGAACTCGTACATAGGAATCACGTCATAAGGAGTTGCCTATGCCTTCGGCCACGGGCGCCAACCCCGTCATCAGGGTGCTCCCCGAACCCCCTGACCTGCCCGAACCTCTCCCGGAACCGGCGGTCGAGGAGCTGCGCCTGGAAACCGTGCTCGGCGCGCTCAGCGATCCTCTGCGGTTGACGATCATCCAGAAGCTCCTGCTGGAGTCGGAGCGCTTCGACCACACCTGCGGCTGGTTCGGCCTCGACCGGCCCAAGTCGTCGCTCACGCACCACTTCAAGGCACTGCGGGAGGCGGGGGTCACGCGCCAGCGCCAGTACGGACTCGAACGCCGCAGCCAGGTGCGCGTCGACGATCTCAACGCCCGGTTCCCCGGCCTGTTGGAGCTGGTCGCGGCCTGGACACCCGGGGCCTGAGCGGGCTGGGCCCGACCGGACCGCCCGCGCCCCGGCGCGCACGCCGGGCGCCGGGGCGCGCGGCCCAGGGACGCGCCGGGGCCCGACCGGACCGCCCGCGCCCCGGCGCGCACGCCGGGCGCCGGGGCGCGCGGCCCAGGGACGCGCCGGCCGGCGGGGGCCTCGCAGGGACCGGGGGCCGGAGGTCTCATTCGGACCAAGGGCCTCGCAGGGACCGGCGGCCTCACTGGAGCCGGGGGCCTCGCTGGAACCAGGGACCTCACGGGGAGGTCGGGGGAACCCGGGTTACGTACCCGGGGGAACGACGCGCCACACAGAAGCGGCCTCGTCGTGGAGAAGCGGACCACTCGACGCACGAGTGCGGACCATCCCGATCACTCGGACCACCCGGCCCACTGGATGCGCGGGTCGGGGCGCCCGACGGGCGTCCCGGACCACGCGTGCGGCGGCGGCCCGGCGGTGGGCCGCCGGGCCGGGCATCGGCTCAGGCCGCGTCGGTGCGGCACTCCGGGTGGCCCCAGCCCACCGGGTTCTTCGCGATCATCTCCTGCGCCGCGTACGGCTTGCCGCAGCGGCACCGCCCGGCGAACTTCGCCCGGATCGTGGCCCCGGTACGGGCTCCGCCGGTGGATGCCTTCGCCGTCTTCCCGGGCGCGCTCTTGACCGCGCGGGACGGGGCGGGCTGGGGCAGGGCGGCCGTCCCGTGGGCCGTACCGGCGGGCAGCTGCGACACCGCCGCCTCGCTCGCGGCCTGGTCGGCCAGCGCGTTGAGCGGGTCCCCGCCGACCTGGTGGGCGGGAACGTACTGGAATCGCACCGCACGGCCGGTGAGCAGCTCGTCGATGCGGACGACCAGCTCCTGGTTGGCGACCGGCTTGCCGCCGGAGGTCTTCCAGCCGTTGCGCTTCCAGCCCGGCAGCCACTTGGTCACGGCGTTCATCGCGTACTGCGAGTCCATGCGCACCTCGACCGGCACCGAGGGGTCGGTCGACTCCAGCAGCGAGCGCAGGGCGGTCAGCTCGGCGACGTTGTTGGTGGCGGTGCCCAGCGGTCCCGCCTCCCAGCGCTGCGGTCGCCCCTGCGCGTCCGCGACCACCCACGCCCAGGCGGCAGGCCCGGGGTTGCCCTTCGACGCCCCGTCACACGCGGCGATGATGCTCTCGTCCATACCCCCGATCATGCCAGCCCCCGGGGACGGCTCCGGCCGCGCGTACCGCACCGGACCGGCCCCCGCGGCGGTCAGGGCACGATCGAGTCGACGTACCCGCCGTCCACCCGGACCGCCGCACCGGTGGTGGCGGAGGCCTGGGGCGAGCTGAGGTAGACCACCAGGTTGGCGATCTCCTCGGGTTCGATGAGGCGCTGGAGCAGCGACTGCGGCCGGTGCACACGCATGAACGCGCGCTGCGCCTCGTCCCAGGGCAGGTCCTCGTCCACGAGTTCGTACACGAACTTCTCGACGCCTCCGGTGTGGGTCGGGCCCGCGATCACCGAGTTGACCGTCACCCCGCTTCCCGCCGCCTCCTTGGCGAAACCCCGGGAGACCGCGAGCAACGCGGTCTTGGACATTCCGTAATGGATCATCTCGGCGGGGATGACGATCGCCGAGTCGCTCGCGATGTTCTGCACCCTCCCCCAGCCCCGGCCGGTCATTCCGGGCAGATAGCGGCGGATCAGCCGGACCGCGCTGAGGACGTTCGTGTCGAAGTAGGTCCGCCACTCCTCGTCGGTGATCTCCAGCGGCGGGCGGGCGCCGAAGATGCCGAGGTTGTTGACGAGCACGTCGGCCTCGGGAACGGCCTGCTGGAGCCGCTCGGCCCCTTCCTCGGTGACCAGGTCGCAGGCGACGCTCTCGACGTCCGCGTCCGGTACCCCGTCGCGCAGGGTCCGCGTCGCCGACTCCAGCCGGTCCGCGTCGCGTCCGGTCAGCACCACCGAGGCTCCGGCGGCGGCGAGGCCGGAGGCGATGGCGAGGCCGATCCCCTGCGACGATCCGGTGACGACGGCCTTCTTGCCCGTCAGGTCGATACGCACCTCGTGGTCCCTTCCGCCGGTTCGGGTGCCGGAGCGGCACCGTGTCCACCGTCGCACCGCGCCGGGCGGACCGCTTCCGGAGCGGGGCGCGCGGTCCGGTACCGGCGGGCGCGCGCGGTCCGTACCGGAACGGGGCCCCGGCGCGTCCGCGCGACAGGGACCGGCGGCGGGCGCGACGATGAACCCGCTTGACCTCAACAATGGTTGAGGTCCTATTTTCCTGTCCTACGGGCCCCCAGCGGGCCGTCCGTCGGTCGGAAGAACCCGGAGCCCCTGCATGGACATGGAATTCACCGCCTGGTCGTCGCTGCACAGTGTGATGAACGCCGAGCGCGACCGCCGGCCGTTCTCCCGGGAGACCCTGCGCCGCATCCTCCAATTCGCCCGCCCGCACCGGCGCCGGCTGGTGCGGTTCCTGGCCGCCAGTGTGGCGGGAGCCCTGCTCGCGGTGGCCACGCCGGTCCTCGCGGGCAAGGTGGTCGACGCGATCGTACGGGGCGGCCGGAGCGACACCGTCGTCCGTCTCGCGCTGCTCATCGCGCTCATCGCGCTCGCCGACGCAGCCCTCGGGCTGCTCACCCGCTGGCTGTCGTCCAACCTGGGCGAGGGCCTCATCCTGGACCTGCGGACGGCCGTCTTCGACCACGTCCAGCGGATGCCGGTGGCCTTCTTCACCCGTACCCGTACGGGTGCGCTGGTGAGCCGCCTGAACAGCGACGTCATCGGGGCGCAGCGGGCGTTCAGCAACACCCTCTCGGGCGTGGTCGCCAACGTCGTGACCCTGGTCCTGACGCTCGCCGTGATGCTCGGCATCTCCTGGCGGATCACGCTGCTCGCCCTGGTGCTGCTGCCGGTGTTCGTCGTACCGGCCCGTCGCCGGGGCGCCAGGATGGCGTCGCTGCAGCGGGAGGCGGCCGCGCACAACGCGGCGATGGCGACGCAGATGACGGAGCGCTTCTCGGCGCCGGGCGCCACCCTCGTGAAACTGTTCGGGAGGCCCGCCGACGAGTCCGCCGAGTTCGCGGCCCGGGCGCTGCGGGTGCGGGACATCGGCGTCCGGACGGCCATGGCGCAGTCCGGCTTCATCACCGCTCTCACCCTGGTCTCCGCGCTGGCGCTCGCGCTGGTCTACGGGCTCGGGGGCCACTACGCCCAGCAGGGCACGCTCGAACCCGGTGCCGTCGTCTCGCTGGCCCTCCTGCTGACCCGTCTGTACGCCCCGCTCACCTCGCTCGCCGGCGCGCGGGTGGAGGTGATGAGCGCCCTGGTCAGTTTTGAGCGCGTCTTCGAGATCCTGGACCTGAAGCCGCTGATCGCTGAGAAGCCGGACGCACGACGGGTGCCGGACGGGCCGGTCTCGGTGGAGTTCGACGGCGTCTCGTTCGGTTACCCGTCCGCCGACAAGGTCTCCCTCGCGTCGCTGGAGGCGGTCGCCACGCTCGACGACCGGGGCGGCGCCCAGGTGCTGCACGACGTGTCCTTCACGGCGCGGCCGGGCCGGATGGTCGCCCTGGTCGGCTCGTCGGGGGCGGGCAAGTCGACGATCGCACAGCTGCTCCCCCGGCTGTACGACGCCGACGCGGGGGCCGTCCGGCTGAACGGCGTGGACGTCCGCGACCTGACCGCCGACTCGCTGCGCGAGACGATCGGCATGGTCACCCAGGACGGACACCTTTTCCACGAGTCGGTCCGGGCCAACCTGCTGCTGGCGCGGCCGGAGGCCACCGAGGACGAGATCTGGGACGCCCTGCGCCGCTCGCGGCTCGACGGGCTGGTCGCCTCGCTCCCGGACGGCTTGGACACGGTGGTCGGCGAGCGCGGCTACCGGCTCTCGGGCGGCGAGCGCCAGCGACTGACCATCGCAAGGCTGCTGCTGGCCCGTCAGCGCGTGGTGATCCTCGACGAGGCGACCGCGCACCTCGACTCCACCTCGGAGGCATCGGTCCAGGAGGCTCTGGCCGAGGCCCTGGAGGGCCGGACGGCGCTGGTGATCGCCCACCGGCTCTCGACGGTGCGCGCGGCCGACCAGATCCTGGTCGTCGAGGCGGGGCGGATCGTCGAACGCGGCACCCACGAGGAGCTCCTCGCCGCCGGGGGACGGTACGAGGAGCTGTACCGCACCCAGTTCGAGCGCCCGGACACCGCGCCGCACGCGGTGGGGTGACCGGGCGCTGCGGCGGCGGCTTCCGGGCGTACGGCCCGGAAGCCGGCCGCGTCAGCCCAGGCCGAGCTGGTGGGTCGCCGCCCGGACCGTCTGGTCGAGCAGCACGGCGATCGTCATGGGGCCCACACCGCCGGGCACCGGCGTGATCAGCCCGGCCCGCTCGGCGGCGGACTCGAAGTCGACGTCGCCGACGTTGCCCGGGTTGTACCCCGCGTCGATCACCACGGCCCCGGGCTTGATGTCCGCCCCCGCGATGAAGCGAGGTCTGCCGACCGCGGCGATCAGCACATCGGCTTCCCGCAGGTGCGACGAGAGGTCGGTGGTGCGCGAGTGGCAGTACGTCACCGTCGCGTCCCGGCCGAGCAGCAGCAGGCCCGCCGGCTTGCCGAGGATCGCGCTCCGCCCCACGACGACGGCGTGCTTGCCGGCGAGGTCGACCTCGTACGCGTCGAGCAGCCGCATGATCCCGCCGGGGGTGCAGGAGACGAAGCCGGGCAGGCCGAATCCCATGGCGGCGAAGGAGTGCATGGTGACGCCGTCGACGTCCTTCTCCGGCGCGATCGCCTCGAACGCGGCACGCTCGTCGATGTGGGGGCCCACCGGATGCTGCAGCAGGATGCCGTGCACCCCCGGATCCTCGGAGAGCTCCGTGACCGCCTCGACCAGCCCGGCGGTGGAGATCGAGGCGGGCAGGGCCACGTGCCGCGACTCGATGCCGGCCTTCTCGCACCGGGCGCGCTTCATCCGTACGTAGGTCACCGACGCGGGGTCCTCGCCGACGAGTACCGTCGCGAGGCAGGGCGCCGTCCCCGTCCGCCGCCGGATGGCGGCCGCCGAGGCCGAGGCTGCTTCGACGGTACGCCGGGCTAGGGCGGTGCCGTCCATGAGGCGGGCTGTCTGTGTCCGGGCCACGTGTTGCTCCTGAGCTTCACGGTGGAGTGCCCAGGCGTACGGCAGCGACAAGGTGTCAGGCCGCTCCCCGGTGGTACTCCACCTGAACGCCAGTCACGGCCCGCTCGTCACCCTAGACGATGGGGCCGCCCCACGTCCCCGGTCCCGGTCAGCCGCGCCCTTCGGACCGGGGAGCGGGGGCCAGCAGCTTGCCGAGGATCCGGGAGAGCTGCCGGCGTTCGGCAACCGTCAGCGCCTGGAACGCCTCGTCCAGGAACACCGGGACCGATTCCTCGGCCCGGGCGAGCTGTCTGCGCCCGGGGGCGGTGAGGGTGACGGCGTAGGCGCGGCGGTCGGTGACGTTCCGCTCCCGGCGCACGAGGCCCGCCTGCTCCAGTCCGTCACAGATCCCCACCATCACCGTGCGGTCGATGCGCAGTTGCTCACCGAGCACACGCTGGGAACAGGGGCCGGTCTCCGCGAGCATCTTCAGCACCAGATGGGGGCCGACACCGAGGCCCCGCTCGTCCGCATCCCCCTCCGCGGCGCGTGCGACGGCCGCGGAGGCGCGGCAGAGCGCGATGTCGAGCCGCTCCTCGGCGAGTCGCGGGAAGTAGGTGGCTTGCGCGGTGTCGACGCCACGGTGCGGCATGGGTGTTCCTTCCTCGTCCTGCGGCTCACAGGGTACGGGAATCATCTGGCCACCGATTGTTTGACCCCCGCACCCACCCCTCGTATGCTCACCTTCCATCTGCACCAAGACCGTCTGGACACAGACCATCTGGAGCATGATGAACCTCAACTCGACATGAAAAATGGCCTGTTGATGTGATCCCATCACCGACGGATCGAGGAACTCGTGACTCTCGACCTGACACCTGATCAGTTATTGTCAACCACGCGCGCGGTACGCAGACGGCTCGACCTGGACCGGCCGGTCGCCCGCTCCCTCATCGAGGAGTGCGTGGATCTCGCGACACAGGCACCGACCGGCCGCAACAGGCAGCGCTGGCACTTCCTCGTGGTGACCGACCCCGACCGGCGCGCGCTGGTCGCGGATCTGTTCCGGCGTTCGCTCGCCGTCAACGAGTCTGCACCGCTGGGCAGACGGGACCTGGAACGCATGCACGTGCGGCCCGGCTCGATGGAGAAGGTCTACGACGGGCTGCGCCACCTCCACGACAACATCCACCGGGTGCCCGCCTTCGTCATTCCGGCGGTCGAAGGGCGTACGGACCACGCGTCCGTCGTCGAACAGGCGGGGACCTGGGGCTCGATCCTCCCCGCCGTCTGGAGCTTCATGCTGGCCGCCCGCGCGCGGGGGCTCGGCACGGTCTGGACCACCGCACAGGGACCGTTGGAGCGGGAGCTCGCCGAGGTGCTCGGGGTTCCGTACGAGGAGGTCATGCTCGCCGCGTTCCTGCCCCTCGCCCACACCATCGGCACCGACTTCAAGCCGGCCCGACGGGTCCCCCGCGACCAGGTCCTGCACTGGCAGCGCTGGTAGCACCGCCGGCCCCGCCCCCTGCCCGGACTCGGGTCCCTCGTCAGTCCCGTCCGGCCCGCACCGCGCGTGCGAGCCGGACGGCGCCGCTCATCGCGCGGCCCTCCCCGCTCCGGCGCAGCACCGCACGGCCGCAGCCGCGCCACTGCGAGGGCGGAACCGGGCTGCCGGGTCCGGTGCGGGTGAACAGGGCGTTCACCGAGGTCATCGGATCGCCAGCGGCCGCCTTCGCCAGCAGGACACCGGCGACGAACGGGAGGAGAGTCCCGGCCAGGGCGGAACCGGCCACGGTGACGTGGCGGACGCGGACACGGGGGCGGGGGCGGGGGCGCGATTCGCTGGGCATGGTCCCATCCCACCGGCGGCGCCGGGCCCTCGGATGCGCCGGCGTACTCAGGGCGGCCCGCGGGACGGCTTCCGTCCGCATGAGTACGGCTACTCGGCGCCCGCGCCCCCGAGGTCGACGTACGCGGCCACGGGCAGGTGGTCGCTGCCGGTCGCGGGGAGGGTCCGGATGCCGGTGACGCGGACGGACCGCGCGAGGACCTGGTCGATACGGGCCACCGGAAAGGACGCGGGCAAGCTGAACGCGACTCCGGACCCGGGGGCGTCCAGGTACGCGCGGAGCGGGCCGAGTCCCCGGTCGTCCACGGTGCTGTTGAAGTCGCCGAGCAGGAGGACCCGCGCCAGTGGTTCGTCCCGGATCGCGGTGGCGAGGAGGGCGGCGCTCTCGTCCCGGGGGCCGGAGCGCAGGCCGGTCGCGCCGAGGCGGACGGACGGCAGATGGGCGACGTACACGGCGAGGTCGCCGCGCGGGGTGTGCGCGGTGGCTCTCAGGCCCCGGTTCCAGCCCTCGGCGATGCCGTGCGGCCGGATGTCCACGGGGTGCACGTCCGTCAGGGGATAGGCCGACCAGAGCCCCACCGTGCCGCTCGCTCCGTGGTACGGGAAGCGCGACGCGAGCGCCCGCGCGTACACCGGCAGGGCCTGCGGGGTGAGTTCCTCCAGCGCGACGATCCGCGCCCCGCTGCGGTTCAGGGCCGCCGCCGTCCCCTCCGGGTCGGCGTTCTCGTCACTGACGTTGTGCTGGACCACGACCAGGGCGCCGGAGTCGTCCGTCCCCGTGAGGAAGAGGCCGCCGAACCGGACGCCCCAGACGAGGGCGGGCAGCAGCGCGGCCACCACGGCCACCGGCGCTCTCCTCAGCAGCCCGGCACAGAGGAGTACCGGCACCGCGAGGCCGAGCCAGGGCAGCAGGGTCTCCAGCAGACTTCCCATGCGGCCGGGGGTGTTGGGGACCAGCCGGGGCGCGGCGAGCAGCGCGGCCACCACCGCGGCGAGCGCGGCCCCCGTCTTCCCCCGCCCGGAGCTGTACCACCTCCGGCAGGCCGGGACGGCCGGGACGGCCGGCGATACGCCCGGGGGCGCGGGAGCGGGGGTCTCTGCCGGTTGCATCGTTCTCCTGGGGTCTTCCGTTCGGATCAGGCCGGCGCGGGCCCCGAGAACCCACCATGATCCGGGCGGGAGACCCTGGGGTCGTACGAGATCGGCGGAGCCCGGAACAGAGCGTGGGGTGTCCCGGCGTACGGCTCCGGACTCCGCTTGCGGGTCGCACCGGAGAACGACGCGTCCGGGCTCCTTCCGGTTCCGCTGGGGCCGGTACTCCGTCGTGAGCGGTGGAATTTCTGGACAGCTCCATCCCGAATCGACGGCCGGGACGTTCGGCCGAACGGACCGGCTCGACGGCACGCGGCACGGTCAAGGCCACGAGTGCGAACAGCACCCTGTGCGCGGCCCCTTTCCCGCACCCCTCTCGCGGAAAGGGCCTCGTCGGGAAGGTCCTGCACGAAAAGGCCGGGCGAACAAGCGGAACGCCCTTGGGACGAAAGGGTGAGGAAGCGTCTCCCCACATTCCGCCGGAACGTTTCCGCTCATGCGGGATCCCGGCGCTCCGAGCACGCGGACAGGTCAGCGACGTGCGGCATTCGGGTCCGGCGCGGCCGGTCGCACGAGCGAGTCATCCACGCATTCCGGCTGACTGTCTGTCAAAGTGCAGTTCGGTTTAACTCATTTTCCACTCTCGCGCGAAAGCGCGACACGAACAACCCTGCCCGGAAGGGTGAGCGCGCCCAGGACCGCTCACCGGAAACCACACAGAACGCACGTACACACCTTCTCGATCGGTCATGAGAATTTCCGACCGGCCGTGTGGGGGGGTGCGTACGAAAACCGCCGAAGGCGCCGCGAGAACGTCACCCCGGAGCAATTCTGTTGAAGATCCTTCATCTCGTTCAGCCTGTGGAGGGCGGCGTCGCCCGGGTCGTCGTCGATCTCGTGCGGGCGCAGGTCCGCGCCGGACTCCGGCCCGTCGTCGGGTGCCCGCCGAACGGCCCGCTGGCCGCGCTGGCGTCCGCCGCGGGGGCGGAGGTCCACGGATGGCGGGCCGTACGCGACCCCGGCCTCGGGCTGGCCCGCGAGATCGCCGGAGCCCGGTCCCTGGTCCGGGAGCACAGCCCGCATCTGGTGCACGCGCACAGCGCGAAGGCCGGCCTCGCGGGCCGGATGGCGGTACGCGGCAGGATTCCGACCGTGTTCCAGCCGCACGCCTGGTCGTTCGAGGCGGTACGCGGAGGGACCGCGGCTTCCGCGGTGAAGTGGGAGCGCTTCGGGGCCCGTTGGGCGGACAGGGTGCTCTGCGTCAGCGACTGCGAGCGCCGGGCGGGCGAGCGGGCGGGCATCGCGGCCCACTGGTCGGTGATCCACAACGGCATCGATCTCGACCGCTTCCGGCCGGCCGGGCCCGAGGAACGCGCCGCCGCCCGAACGGCCCTCGGTCTCCCCGCCGGGCCGCCCCTGCTGGTCTGCGTCGGCCGCCTGAGCCGGCAGAAGGGCCAGGACGTCCTGCTGGAGGCGTGGCGCGCGATGCGTCCCGGGGCGGGCCGCCTCGCCCTGGTGGGCAGCGGGCCCGAGGAGGCCCGGCTGCGCGAAGCGGCCCCGGCGGACGTGCTGTTCGCCGGAGCGGCCGAAGATGTCCGCCCCTGGATCCACGCGGCCGACGTCGTCGTCCTGCCCTCGCGGTGGGAGGGCATGGCCCTGGCGCCGCTGGAGGCGATGGCGTGCGGCAGACCGGTGGTGATGACCGACGTTGCCGGCGCCCGGGAGAGCCTGCCGCCCGGACAGGACGCCCACTGCCTCGTCCCGCCGGACGACCCGGCGGCCCTGGCCGCCGCGCTCACCGCACTCCTGTCCGACCCCGCGCTCCGTACGGAACTCGGCGGCGCCGCCCAGCTCCACGCCCGTGCGGTCTTCGACGTGCGCAGGACCGCCGCAGAGGTCAACCACCTCTACCAGGAACTTGTCCACCCGTCCGGCACCACGACGAGAGAGCGGACCGAGCGATGACGACGGAGAGTGCATCACTCCCGGGCACTGCCCGGGGGACCACGCTGCCCCCTGCTTCTTCCACCGTCCATCGGCCACGCGGCGGCCCGGTCCGGCGCTACTCCGAGCCGGTCGTCCGGCAGGTCGGCCGGCACCGGCTGACCGTGCTGCTCGTGGGTGCGGACGGGCTCGTCGCGTGCCTCGCCCCGGCGGTGGGTCCCGCCCCCCGCTGGCCGGTCGTGGTCTTCGCGGCCCAGGCGGCCGCCCAGTTGCTGCTCCACTCCTCCCGCGGCCTGTACCGGCCCCGGCTGTCCCGCTCCGCGGCGTCCGAGTTCCCGGCGGTCCTCGGGCTGACGCTGCTCCAGTGGTTCGTGACCGCCGAGACCCTCACCACGTACGACACCCGCTACGCGATCGGCTGGACCACGCTGCTCTGCGCGGTGGGGGTGCAGACGCTCTTCTGCTGCGTCGCACGGGGTGTGCTGTACCGGGCCGGCGCGCGCGCCGCGGCCCGCCACCCCCGGCCGGCCCTCGTCGTGGGGTCCGGGCCGCTCGCCCGGAGTGCCGCGACCGCCCTGCGGG
This sequence comes from Streptomyces sp. NPDC001493, assembly GCF_053597235.1. Classification (NCBI taxonomy): domain Bacteria; kingdom Bacillati; phylum Actinomycetota; class Actinomycetes; order Kitasatosporales; family Streptomycetaceae; genus Streptomyces; species Streptomyces sp. NPDC001493. The sequence continues at coordinate 24,912 of NZ_JBSFHV010000041.1, read as the reverse complement.
ACCGCACCGAGTACGGCCTGCGGGCCGTGGGCCGGGTCGTGCTGCGCGCGGCGGACGGGAGCCCGGCGGCGGACGACGGAGCGGCGGGCAGGACTCCGGTGCTGCGCACGCGGGAGGAGGTGGGCCGGACCGTCGTACGCAAGCGGGTGGGGCACGTGCTGTTCACCGAGCACCCGGCGGCGACCCCCGAGGGCACCGACCTCTTCGCCCTCCTCACCGGGCACGGCTGCCGCATGTGGCTGATCGAGCCTCCGGCGACCGGCGCGATGCCGGAGCACCGGCCCGCACGTCCGGACCATCTGTGGGGGTACTCCGCGCACCGTCTGCTCGCCGCGCGCCGGCGTCCCCTCTCCCACGCGGTCAAGCGCGCGATGGACATCGCCCTCGCCTCCGTCGCCCTGCTGGCCGCCTCCCCCGCGCTGTTGGCCTGCGCGTGCGCGGTGCGGCTCTGCGACGGGCCCGGGGTGCTCTTCCGTCAGGAGCGACTCGGCCTGCACGGACGGCCGTTCACCCTCCTGAAGTTCCGTACGCTCCGGCCCGCCGACGCCCACGAGTCGGCGACCCGGTGGAACGTCGCGGGCGACCGGCGGATGAGCGCGGTCGGCAAGACGCTCCGCCGGACCTCCCTGGACGAGCTGCCGCAGCTGTGGAACGTGCTGCGCGGGGACATGAGCCTGGTCGGCCCTCGCCCCGAACGCCCCTTCTTCGCGGCCCAGTTCAGCACCATTCACCCCGGATACCAGGCGCGCCACCGGATGCCCGTGGGCATCACCGGGCTCGCCCAGGTGAACGGTCTGCGCGGCGACACCTCGATCGAGGACCGCGCCCGCTTCGACAACCGCTACATCGAGACCTGGTCACTCTGGCAGGACGTGTGCGTGCTCGCCCGCACCGTCCTCTCCCTCTTCCGGTGCGGAGGCAGCTGAGCATGACACCCCCCACGACCGACGCCCCGGTCGCCCCCGCCCCCGTCGCGTCGCACGCGCCCGCCGCGCCACCGGCCCCACCGGCCTCTCCGGTGAAGGCGGCACCGCCCGCCGGGACGCTGGACCTCTGGACCCTGCTGCCACTGGTGGCTACCGTCCTGCTGCTGGCCCTCCCCGTGCCCGGCGCCGGAACTCCCGATTCCCGAGGGGCGCTTCCGGCCGACCTGGCGTCGGGCGTGGCTGTGCTGTGCTGCCTGGGGCGGCTGCTGGCCCGGCGGGTACGCCCCCTGCCGGCGGGCGCGGTGCTCGTGGCCGGACTGGCGGTCACCGGGTTCGCCGTGGCGACCGTCACCGCCTCGGATCCGGTGGCGGCGCTCCCCGGCTTCGTCCGCTACCTCCAGGTCTTCGTCCTCGTGCCGCTCGCCGTGTGCCTGACGATCCGGGACGCCCGCGGCTTCCGGCTCCTGACCGCGGCGCTCGTCCTGCTCGCCGTGGTCCAGGGGTTCGTCGGAGTCCGCCAGTTCGCCACCGGCACCGGTGCCTCCTACATGGGCGAGGAGGTCCGCGCGGTCGGGACGTTCGGCCCCGGCGACATCATGGGCATGGCGACGGTCGTCGCGTACGGGCTGCTCGCCGCCGTGCCGTACGCGCTCTGCCCGCCCGCCCCGGTGCGCCGCTGGCTGCGTCCCTGTGCGCTCGTCGTCACCGCCGGGCTGGTCGTGGCCCTCGCCGTCTCCTTCAGCCGGGGTTCGTGGATCGCGACGGCGCTGGCCGCGCTCACGGTGGTGGTGCTGACCGGGCGGCGCACGGCGACCCGGTCGCTGCTTGTTCTGGGCGCGCTGTCGGTGGTCCTCGTCGGCGGGTTCGGCATCGGTTCCGACATGGTCCGGGAGCGGCTATCCAGCGTCACCGACGTGGCGCGGGCCCCCGACCGGTCCGTCAACGACCGGTACTCCCTGTGGGAGGCCGCAGGGAGTATGTGGCGGGAGCGGCCGGCGACCGGCGTCGGGCTCAAGGGCTTCCCGGAGTTCCGCGACGGCCACGCCTCGATCGGCCTGTCCTCGGGGAGCGACACGGAGGGGGCCGGCCAGGAGTTCCGCAGGCAGGCCCTGCTGTCCCCGCACAACATGTATCTGCTGGTCCTCGGGGAGCAGGGACTGATCGGGTTCGTCACCGTCGTGGGCGGCTGGCTGGCGGTCCTCGTGGCGTCGGTGCGCGCCCTCTTCCTCGCCCGCCGCCGGCGGGCCGGCGCGATCGACTGCGGACTGGTGGCCGTGGGGCTGGTGGTGTGGCAGACCATCGACTTCCTGTACGCGGACATCGGCGGGCCCACGACCGTGCTCACGGGAGTCGTGCTGGGACTGGGCGCGTGGTGGGCGCTGAGCGTTCCGGACGAGGCGGCCGGCGCGTGAGCGACACCACGACCGGCGCCGGCCCCTCCGCCGGGCCGCCACCCGGAGCGGACGGGCCCGGAGTGGCGGCGCCCCGCCGGGCACCCCACCCGGAGCCCGGGTCGCCGGTGGCCGGGGGGCCGGCGGGTGACGCCGTCGTCACCGCGGAGGCGGCACCGCTTCGGACCTCCCCGGTGCTGTCGCGGTTCCTGGCGCGCGCAGCCGCGGCGACGGCCGGGCTGACGCTGGTCGGCGCCGTGCTGGGGCTGCTGCGCGACCAGACCGTCGCCCACTTCTTCGGTGCGGGCGGCGACAGCGACGCGTTCCTGGTCGCCTGGACCGTCCCGGAGATGGCGGCGACGCTGCTGATCGAGGACGGGATGGCGCTGCTGCTGGTCCCGGCGTTCAGCCAGGTGCTCGCCCGCCGGGCGGCCCCGGCCGGGCCCGCCGGGCCGTTCGGTGCCCCCGAGGAGCCGGTCCGCGCCTTTGTGGCGGCAACGCTCCCGAGGCTCTTCACCCTGCTGGCCGGGGGCGCCGCGCTGCTGTTCGCGGGCGCTCCCTGGGTGGTCGGCATGCTGGCTCCCGGGCTGGCGGATCCCCGGCTGGCCGTGGACTGCACCCGGCTGACCGCCGTCACCGTGCTCACCTTCGGGGTCACCGGATACTTCAGTGCGGCGCTGCGGGCGCATGGGAGCTTCGGCCCTCCGGCCGCCGTCTACGTCGCGTACAACGTCGGCATCATCGCCATGACCCTGGGGCTGCACTCGGTGTGGGGGGTGCGGGCCGCGGCGGTGGGGGTGGCGGCCGGCAGCGTACTGATGGTCCTGGTCCAGGTCCCCTCCTTCTGCTCCCGGGTCCTCACCCGCGAGCACAGCGGGCGTTCGAAGCGCCCGGAGCTCCAGAAGGCCGACGGCACCGCCGTGTCCGGCATGCCCCGCTCCGCCCCGCGACTGCCCGGAGCCGCCGTCCTCGCGCCCGTGCTGCTCTTCGTGGTGAGCCGTCAGGCGCAGGTCCTGGTCGAGCGGTTCCTCGCCTCCACGCTGCCCGCCGGTTCCATCTCGCATCTGAACTACGCGCAGAAGGTCGCGCAGATGCCGATGGTGCTGTCGTTGATGATCTGCACGGTGACCTTCCCGGTGGTCGCGCAGGCGATGGCGGACGGCGACCGGGAGAGCGCCCGGCTGCGGGTCGAACGCGATCTGGCGCTGGCCGCGCTGGTGGTCCTGCTCGGCTCCGCGATGGTCATCGGGTACGCCCCACAGATCATCGAAGTCCTCTTCCAGCGCGGGGCGTTCGGCGCCGAGGACACCCGGGCCACCGCCGAGGTGATGCGGGTCTACGCGCTCGGCCTCCTCGGCCACTGCCTGGTCGGTGCGCTCGGCCGGCCGTTCTTCTCCTCCGGGCGCCCCACCTGGTACCCCGGTTTCGCGATGGCGACCGGGCTGGTCGTGACGACCGGTACCGGGTTCGCCGTGACGTACTCCTACGGCGTTCTCGGCATCGCCGCCGCGAACGCGGTGGGCATCACCGTCACGGCGGCGCTCCTCCTCCAGGGGCTCGGTTCCCGGGTGGTCGCCATCGAGGTACGGGCCGTGAGCCTCTCCCTGCTGCGCCTGGCGGTGCCGGCCGCCGTCGCCGCCGCGGCCGGCTGGGCGTCGGCGGGCGTCGTCACCGACCCCCTCCTGGGCCTCGCGGCGGGATGCGTGCTCGTACCCGCCGCCTTCCTCCTCACCGGACGCGTGTGCCGGGTTCCCGAAGTCGTCCATCTGCTGGCCCTGACCCGACAGAGGTTCATCCATGGCAACTGACCCGTGGGCGCGAGTCGCCGCACCCCGCTCCGCCCGCCCCCGCCCGGCCGCCGCCGCCCGGCCGTGGATCTGGACCTACCACTCGGTGGGCGACCCCACGGACGACCCGTACGGGATCACCGTCTCCCCCGGACGACTGGACGCCCAGCTGGCCTGGCTGCGGAGCCGCCGGCTGACGGGCGTGGCGGTGGGGACCCTGCTGCGCGCGCACGCCGAGGGCAGGCGGGGACTGGTGGGCCTCACCTTCGACGACGGCTACGCGGACTTCATGGACGAGGCCCTGCCGGTCCTCCGCCGGTACGGTTTCACCGCCACCGTGTTCGTCCTGCCGGGCCGCGACGGCGGAACCAACGAGTGGGACCCGAAGGGTCCGCGCAAGCCGCTCCTCACCCACGCGCAGATCGGCCGGCTCGCGCGCACCGGAATGGAGATCGGTTCCCACGGCCTCTACCACCGGGACCTGACGGCACTGCCCGACGAGGAGCTCCACGCGGAGACCCGGCGCAGCCGCGAGCTGGTCCGGGAGCTCACCGGGACCTTCCCGGAGGGCTTCTGCCACCCGTACGGCTACGCCGACCAGCGGGTGCTCGACTCGGTGCGCGAGGCCGGGTACACGTATGGCTGCGCCCTGCAACCCGGCACTCTGGTTGGCGAGTTCGCCCTGCCGCGCACCCATGTCAGCCACGCCGACCAGGGCTTGCGACTGCGCGCGAAGGAACTGCGGCACCACATGCGCCACCGGGCGGGCCGCACTCCCTCGGGACCGGTGCCCTCGGGTCCGCTCGCGGAGGTCCGCCGATGAAGGTCCTGCATGTCATCACGGGCCTGGGAATCGGCGGCGCGGAACAGCAGTTGCGTCTGATGATCCGTCATCTGCCGGTCCCATGCGACGTGGTGACGCTCACCAACCCCGGGGCGGTGGCCGAAGGGCTGCGCGCCGACGGGGTGCGCGTCACACACCTCGGCATGGCGGGCAACCGCGACCTGAGAGCGGTGGGCCGGCTCACCCGGCTCGTGCGCCAGGGGGCGTACGACCTCGTGCACACCCATCTCTACCGGGCCTGCGTCTACGGGAGGATCGCCGCGAGGCTGGCCGGGGTCCGCGCCGGTGTGTCCACCGAACACTCCCTGGGGCACGCGGAGATCGAGGGCCGCCCGCTGACCGCCGGCACCCGCGCGCTCTACCTGGGTACGGAACGGCTGGGGTCCGCGACGGTCGCGGTCTCCCCCACCGTGGCCGGCCGGCTGCGGGAGTGGGGCGTGCCCGAGGAACGCATCCATCTGGTGCCGAACGGCATCGACGCGCGGGCGTTCCGGTTCGACGCGGAGTCCCGGCGCGCCACCCGTGCCCTCCTCGGCCTTCCCCAGGACGTCTTCGTGGTCGGGGGCGTGGGGCGGCTGGTGCCGGGCAAGCGGTTCGACGTGCTGGTGCGGGCCGTCGCGGCGCTGCCGGGCGCGCGGCTGGTGCTCGCCGGGGAGGGGCCGGAGCTCGCGTCGCTGCGGGCCCTGGCCGAGCGGCTGGGCGCGGCGGACCGTGTCCGGTTCCTCGGAGCGTGCGGCGCGTCGGGGCCCGGCCCGGACGTGCCCGCGGTGCTCGGCGCGGTCGACGTGTTCGTCTCCGCCTCCCGCGAGGAGTCGTTCGGGCTGGCCGTCGTGGAGGCGCTCGCGTCGGGTCTGCACGTGCTGCACCAGGCCTGTCCCGCGCTCGACGACCTCCCCGCCGGCAGCGCCCCGGGCGCCCGCCGGATCTCCGGCGATCCCGCCGAACTCGCTTCCGCCTTGCGGAGTCTGGCGGATCTCGGCCCCCAGCGTCTTCCTCCGCCCGCCGCCGTCGCCGCGTACGACATCCGGCGCAGCAGTCATCACCTCATGGACGTGTACCGCCACGTCCTCGCCACGTCCCGTCCCCTGGAAAGAGCAGAGTCATGACCGAAACCCCCGCCCAGAACCAGGCCGCGCCCGGACGGACCCGCAGGCTCCGCTCCGCTCTCCGTCCGCCCGTCTGGTGGCCGCTGCCCGCCTGTGCCCTGCTGGGCGCCGCCTGCGGGATCGCCTACGGCGTGTTCACGCCGAAGACCTACGAGGCCACCGGGTACGCGATGACCGTCGCGGCGACGAAGACCACCGACCCCGCGGCAGCGCTGGGGTACGCGCAGTCGTACGGCCGGCTGGCGACCGGCGACGCGACCCTCGGCTACGCGCAGGGCGCGGCGGGCGAACCCCTGCGGAAGCTGCGGGGCCACGTCCGTGCGGAGACCTCCCCCGACTCGCCGATGATCGCGGTCACCGGCACGGCCGGGCGGCCCCGGCAGGCGGCCGAGATCGCGGACGCCGTCGTCGAGGCCCTCATCGTGAGCGGGGGCCATGTCTCCAAGGACACCGGGGTGAAGCTGATCCAGTTCACCCATGCCGTCGCGCCGAGCGACCCGGCCTCGCCCTCCGTGCCGCTCTCCGCGGCCGTGGGCGGCAGCGCGGGCGGGCTCGTCGGCGGGTTGCTGCTCCTCGTCCGCCGTCGCCCCGAGGAACACCTGACCCCGGCTCAGGCCGCCCCGGTACCCGGGCCGGCGCACGAGGCCGAGTCCCTGGTGCCCGAGGACCGGGAGCCCGCGCGATGACCCCCTCGCCGAAGGGCTCCCTGAGCGTGACGCTCTGCCGGGACGGCCGGGAGTTCGCCGCGCTCGCGCCCGAGTGGGACGCCCTGCACCGCCGCTGCCCGTCGGCCACGCCGTTCCAGAGTCACGCCTGGCTGCACTCCTGGTGGCTGTCGTACGGGCAGGACGCGAATCTCCGGGTCGTCCTGGTGCGGCGCGGCGGTCGGCTGTCCGGCGCCGCGGCGCTGCTGCTCGCCCACCGGCCGATGCCGGTGCTGATGCCGATGGGCGGGGCGATCTCGGACTTCTTCGACATCCTCGTCGACGAGGAGCCCGGGGAGGCGGAGACCGGGTCGGTGGTCGACGCCCTGGCGCGAGGGCTCCACCGGGCCGCCCGCTCCAGCGTGGTCGACCTGCGCGAGGTACGCCCCGACGCCCTGGCGCAGCGGCTCTTCGCCGGGTGGACCGGGCCCCGCGTCCGGCTCACGGACTCCACCTGCATGGAGCTGCCGGCCGCGCCGCTCGCCACGCTGGCCCAGGAGATGTCGGGCTCCCGGGCCCAGCGGGTGCGGGCCAAGCTCCGGAAGGTGGAGGCGCTGGGCGTCGTGTGCCGGGAGGTCCCGGTCGAGCGGGTTCCGGCGACCGTGGGAGATCTGCTGCGGCTGCACGCGTTGCAGTGGAGCGGGCGGGGGGTCAACCCCGAGCATCTGCGTCCCCGTTTCGCGGCTCATCTGACGCACGCCGCGGGGCGGATGGTCCGCGACGGCGGGGCGACGCTCACGGAGTTCCTGCTGGACGGGGAGGTGCTGGCGGCGAACCTGTCGCTGCACGCGGGTCCGCTGACGGGCTGCTACCTGTACGGCGCGCACCCGCTGCTGCGGGAGCGGAAGGTGGACGTGGCGACCCTGCTGCTGCGCGAGGTCTCGCGGCAGGCGGCTGCCGACGGGCGGCGGACGCTGAGTCTGCTGCGCGGCGCGGAGCAGTACAAGAGCTACTGGCAGCCGGTCTCGGTGGTCAACCAGCGGCTGCTGCTGTCCCGGCCGGGACTCGAACCGCTGCTGAGGCTGCGTGCGGCCCAGGTGGCGGCGCGGGACCGGGCGGCCGAGGCGGTGAAGGCGCGCTTCCCCGCGGCGCGGGACTGGCACGAGCGGTTCACCGCGCTGACGGGGGTGGGGCGCTGAGCCATCCGGCGGAGCTGTACCCAGAACTTCCCGACTGATCCGTTACCGCCCGCCGCTCCCGGCGTTTGTCAGTCAGTGCGGGGCCGGAAGGCTCCGCAGCTCCACAACAAAACGTTCTTCCATAGGAGTTCTTGATGTCGCGTATCACGAAGGTCGCCGCCGTCCTGGCGGGAACCGGCGCCCTCATCGCCGGCGGTGCTGGCCTCGCCTCGGCCGACGCCGGGGCCGGTGCGGTCGCCGCGGGCTCCCCCGGTGTCGTCTCGGGCAACATCATCTCGGTGCCCGTGCACGTCCCGGTCAACGTCTGCGGCAACACGATCAACGTCGTCGGCCTGCTGAACCCGGCCTTCGGCAACACCTGCGTCAACGGCTCGGCCCCCCAGCCGCTCCAGCACGAGGACGCCTACGAGGGCGACCACGACGCGTACGGTCACTGACCGAACCCGTACACGGCGGCCGGTCTCCCCTCCTCATCCCCGGAGGGGAGACCGGCCGCCGTGCCGTCCGGCGCCGCCCGCCGGAGAACGTACGGGTCAGGCGTAGCGGTAGACGCGGCTGTGGTCGAGCAGCCCGGACGGTGCGACCCCCCAGGGCGGCAGCGGCTCGTTGCGGGCGAACACCCGGCCGCGTTGCGGATCGTCGCCGGTGAGCTCCCGGGCGGGCAGGTAGCCGGACCCCGGATGAGCCTTCTGCCAGCGGTCCCAGAGCCGGTCGATGAAGGCGTGGTGCAGCCAGAAGACCGGGTCGTTCGGGGAGCCCGCCCCCGCCATCACGCCGCCGACCCAGCGGTGCACCTGGTTGTGGTTGCTGATGGCGCGCGCCCCCCGGATGCCCCATCCCTCCACCCGGTTGCGGAAGCCGGTGCGGCTGACGCTATTCCACGGCTCGGCGTCGTACAGCGGGTCGTTCAGTGCTCCTCGCACGTCATTCGCGGTGGGCAGGGCCACCGGATCGGCCGGCCGGCCGAAGTCACGGGTCAGGAACAGGTCGTCGGTGACGCCGTTGCTGATGGGCCAGTTCCCCTCCCGGTACGCGAAGGGGCCCGTGGTGACCTGACGGTCCCCCTCCCGTCCGTTGCCCCCGAGGAAGTCCGGCGTCCACGGCGGTCCCCCCGGCGAGCGGTCCAGGGTCCAGTCCCAGTACGGGACGGAGACCGTCGGGTCGGCCTCCCGCAGGGCCTGCTCGAACTCCAGCAGGTACTGGCGGTGCCAGGGGAAGAACGACGGGGTCATGTGTGCCGCGCGCGGCCGGTCCTCCCCGTCGGTGACGTAGAACTCGCGGTGCGTCGCCACGAAGTCGTCGTACCGCCCCGAGCGCTTGAGCGTGAGCACGGCGTCGACGAACCGCTTCCGTTCGGTCCGGGTGAGATCGCGCTGGTTCTTTCGCGTGTACACCTTCCACCTGTCCTTCGGTCAGATGCTGTGGGGCGCGGCGGACAGCCGGGCCGTGCCCAGGACGTCGACCGCGGCGCGCGCGGCCGCGAGGGGCGTCGGATGCGATTCGTAGTGGGTGACCGCGCTGAGGTAGCTCCCGTCGGCCCGGCGCATGAGGTGCAGGGGAGCACCGTCGATGCTGGCCTCGGGGTGGAGACCGGCGCTCACGGTCCGCACGCCGGGCCCGGCGGTGCCGTCGGGTCCGGGGTCCGAGCGCACCCGGATCGTCCGCCCCCGGTACGTCTCGGTGATCTCCCCCGGCCGCGGGGGTTCGGTGGCGCCGCGGCTCTCCGGGCCGCGGGCGGCGACGATCGGCTCCCAGGCCGCCCCGGTTCCGGCCACGACCCCGACGGCGAAGACGGAGCGGAGCACACCCCTGCGGGTGGCCGCGCTCCGTCCGCCCACGGCGCCTCGGGCCTTCCTGCTCGAACCCATCTGCGTCCGCCTTCCTGTCATTCCGGTGAGCTTGTCGGTGAAGCTGCTTGTAGGTGAAACCGCTTGTCGGTGCGGCTGGTATCGACGCCCATCAGACGGTGCGTGCCACCCTCTGGCCCGTAACGGCTCGCCGTACCGCCGGTCAATCCCTCAACCGTGGGAAATCCGGGCCGTTCGCGGCCGCGTCGGACCTCGGGTGTGCATGGCCGGGTCAGCATGGGAGTCCCGACTGCCGAAGGTGGTGGACATGAGCGTTCCCGGACAGGTCCCCGGTGTCCGTACGGAGCGGCCCAGGGACGTCGATCTGGCGGACCCGGCGTTCTGGCGGCTGCCGCGCACCGAGCGGCTGAGGGCGTTCGAGATGCTGCGCGAGCTGGACGCTCCGGTGCGGTTCACCGCGCGCGGCGGCCGGGAGGCGGGGCTCTCCTTCTACGCCCTGGTGAAGCACGCGGACGTCAGGGCGGCGAGCCGCCGGGCGGACGTCTTCGCGAGCGCGCCGGGGGTCACCGTCCCGGAGCCCGCCCGCTGGGCGAAGGCCGTCTTCGGCAACTCCATGGTCAACATGGACGGCGCCGACCACACGGGACTCCGCCGGATCGTCTCCCGCGCCTTCACCCCTCGGCTGCTCGCGGAGGCGGAGGAGAACATCTCCCGGGTCACGCGCCGGCTGGTGGACGAGGCGGTGGCCGGCCGCTCCACCGACTTCATGCGGTCGGCCCCCGCGCGTCTTCCGTTCGAGGTCATCTGCGACCTGATGGGCATTCCGGGGACGTACCGGCCGTGGATCGCCGCCCAGATCGACCACGCGTCGAGCCACGTCGGGGTGGAGCGGCGCGGACTGGCCCGGATCCGGGTGCCCGGCCGGGGGCTGCGGTCGCTCGCCCGGATGCAGCTCGTGATGGCGCGCATCGCGCACGAGCGCCGCCGACGGCCCACCGGTGACCTGATCTCCGCTCTGGTCCGGGCCGACGTGGACGGACAGTCGCTCGGCGCCCGCGAACTCGGCGCCTTCTTCTCACTGCTGCTGGTCGCGGGGGTCGAGACGACCAGGAACGCGCTGGCACACGGGATGGCTCTGCTCTCGCGCTACCCCGACCAGCGCGCGCTGCTGGTGTCCGACGTCGACGCGTACATCGACGGGGCGGTGGAGGAGATCGTCCGGCACTCGACGCCGATCATCCAGTTCCGGCGGACCGTCACCACCGAGCACGAGCTCGGCGGGCGCACCTTCCGGCCGGGCGACAAGGCCGTGCTCTTCTACGCCTCCGCCAACCGCGACGCCTCCGTGTTCGCGGACCCGGACCGCTTCGACATCACCCGCTCGCCCAACCCGCATCTGGGGTACGGGGGCGGCGGTCCGCACCACTGCCTCGGGGCGCACCTGGCCCGCCTGGAGATGCGGGCGCTCTTCACCGAGGTACTCACCCGGACCGACACCGCGCGGGCGCTCGGCGAACCGCAGCTGGTGGACTCCAACTTCGACAACCGGGTCCGCGGTCTGGCGCTGACCTTCGATTCCGTCCCGACGCCGTAGGTGGTGTCCGCCCGTGGAGCCGAGCCGCCGCCGGGCCGGCCGGACGTCCGCCGATACCGAGGAGCAGCCGTGTCCCGAAGTCGCCGTATCGTCAATCTCTGTGTGGGCACGGTCGCGGCCGGTGTGCTCGCCGTCAGCGGTGCCTCCGGTTTCCGGGTCACCGGGACGGGTTCGGCCGACGGTGCCGGACCGCATGTCGACCCGCGGAGCACGGCGGTCGGCGCCTACCTGGACTACGGCCCCGACGGCGTGGCGCGCATGGTGGAGATGTCCCGGTGGCTCGGCGGTAAGGAGCTGCGCGTCGGGCACAGCTACCTCCCCGGGGACCTCTGGGTGAACATCGAGGGCTCCGTCGACTTCCTGGGCGCGTGGGCGCGGTGGCGGCAGGAGCAGAACGACCGGATGTTCGTCCTCAACACGCCGATGATGGAGCGGAACGAGGTGCGGGTCTCGGACGCCACCGTGCGCAGGCGGCTGCGGTCGGGTGCGGCGGGCCTGTACGACCGGCATTTCCGTAAGCTCGCCGAGCGGCTGGTGGGGCTGGGCATCCCGGACACCGTGATCGTGCTCGGCTGGGAGATGAACGGCACCACGTACGCCCACCGCTGCGGGCCGGACCCGGCGGCCTGGAAGGCGTACTGGCAGCGGATCGTCACCGCCATGCGCTCGGTCGAGGGCCAGCGGTTCCGCTTCGACTTCGCGCCGAGCCGGGGACGGGACGCGGTTCCCTGGACCGACTGCTATCCCGGTGACGACTTCGTGGACATCGTCGGCATGGACTCCTACGACCAGCCGCCGGGCGAGAACTTCGACGACCAGGTGTACGGCGAGTACGGGCTTCAGAAGCACGTGGACTTCGCCGCCGAGCACAAGAAGCCGATCTCCTACCCGGAGTGGGGCCTCTTCCGCAACGGAGACAACCCCGAGTACATGCGCCGCATGCTCGAATGGATGGATCTCCACCCGCCCGTCTACCAGACGATCACGGACTACTGCCCGCACGGGGTGTGGGGATGCACCGGGAATCCGGAGGCGTCGAAGCTCTACCGGTCCTTCCTCAGTGACGACAACCGCCCGCTCCCGGTGGATCCGTCCACCATGCCGGGACCGGCCGAATGGTGTTTCCCGCTGTCGCTGAGCGACTGGTTCACCGACTGGACGAAGAGCCGGCGGATCTGTGTGAAGCTCTGAGTCCGCAGCTCAGACGAGGTCGTCCCCTTCGGCGGCCCGGAACCAGGTGGGGCCGTCGGTGAGGGACTGCTTGATCCGGAAGCGCGCGAACTCCGCCAGTGGCGGCAGCGCGTCCAGGGCGAACCAGGCCACTTCCAGCGACTCGTCGTCGTTGACGCGCGGCTCACCGCCGGTGGCCCGGCACCGGAAGGTGATGTCGAGGTACTGGCAGTGGTCCCCGTTCGGGTACTCCACGGGCTTCAGCGCCTCGGTGAGCACCACACGTTCGGCCACGCAGTGCACGGCCGTCTCCTCGTACACCTCGCGCACGGCGGTCTGCGCGGGCTCCTCGCCGGGTTCGGGGATGCCGCCGATGATCGACCACTTGCCGGTGTCGGCCCGCTTGCCGAGGAGGACCCGGCCGTCCTCGTCGAAGACGACCGCGCTCACCCCCGGCAGCAGAAGCAGCTGGTGGCCGGCGGTGGCCCTGATCGCACGGATGAAGTCGGGAGTAGCCATGGATCAGAGCCTAACGTGATGCTCAGAGGGCGCGGCGGCCCCTGCGGGAGCGGACGGCGGCGAGCACGATGCCGGCGGCGGCCAAGAGGGCGATGACCCCTTCGGGGAGTGCGCCCATCCGGGTGGCGGGAGTCAGCGAGGACCGCAGGGGCACCTCGTCCACCAGGGCCGCGGGGGTGAAGAACCCGGACTTCTCCATGATCGTGCCGTCCGGGCGGATGACGGCGCTGACCCCGCTGGTGACCGGTACGACGACGGCGCGGCCGTGCTCCACCGCCCGGACCTGGGACATGGCGAGCTGCTGGTAGGTCATCTCGGTGCGCCCGAACGTGGCGTTGTTGCTCGGTACGGCGATCAACCGGCCACCGGCCTTTACGGTGTCGCGGACGGCGTCGTCGAACGCGGCCTCGTAGCAGGTGACGAAGCCGACCTTCGTGCCGGCCAGGTCGAACACGCCGACCTTGGTGCCGGAGCCGAAGTCACGCTGGACCCGGTCGACGTCCTTGCTGAAGACGCGGGCGACCGAGCGCATCGGCATGTACTCGCCGAACGGCTGGATGTGCCGCTTGTCGTACGTTTCCACGGGTCCCTTGTCCGGGTCCCACTGGATCAGGGTGTTGCGCAGCTTCCCGGTGTCGGGTTCGACGACCGCGCCGACCACGGTGGGGACGCCGATGGCGCGGACCGCCCGGTCGATGACGTCCCAGGCGTCGGTGTTGCGGTAGGGGTCGAGGTCGGAGGAGTTCTCCGGCCAGAGGACGAAGTCGGGCTGAGGCTCCTTGCCCGCCTTCACGTCCGCCGCGAGCTGCTCCGTGACCCTGACGTGGTTGTCGAGCACGGCGCGCCGCTGGGAGTTGAAGTCCAGGCCGAGGCGCGGCACATTGCCCTGGATCGCGGCGACGGTCGCGGTGCCGTCCTCCGGAGAGTTGTCGACCAACGGGAGTGAGCCGAAGGCGCCCGCGACGGGGACCAGCACCGCCGCCGCGGCCATCGCGGTCGCCGCGCGCGGGAGGTCTCCGGTCGACCGGTACGCGCGGACCCGCCGGACCACCTCGAAGAGGCCGAACCCGCAGAGGACCACCGCGAAGGAGAGCAGCGGTGTACCGCCGAGCGCGGCGATCGGCAGGAAGACGCTGTCGGCCTGGCCGAAGGCGATCTTGCCCCAGGGGAACCCGCCGAACGGCACGCGGGCCCGGGCCGCCTCGTCGAGGGTCCAGACGGCTGCCGCCCAGAACGGCCAGTACGCCAGCCTGGTCACGGCGGCGATGCCGACGCAGCCCACCGCGATGAAGAGGGCCTCGGCCACGGCCAGGGCCACCCACGGGACCGGGCCGACGTCCTCTCCGGTCCAGTGCAGCAGCGGCAGCATGAAGCCGAGTCCGGCCAGCAGGCCCAGGCCGAACGCGGCGCGCGGGCGGCGTTCGTACAGGACCCAGCCCAGCAGGGCGAAGCCGGGCAGCACCAGCCACCACAGGGGCCGGGGCGGGAAGCTCACGTACAGCAGCGCTCCGGAGAGCACGGCCGCGGCCGGCCGGGCCCAGGTGAGCCACCGCCCGCGGGGACGTGACTCGGGAACGGGCGACGGTTCGTCGACGGAGGTGATGGTGGCGCTCACCTGCGGGAGTCTACGGGCGGCGGCTGTGGGCGCGGCAGTGGGGAGACTCACGTGGCCGGCGCGGGTGTTCGGGGATCCCGCGTCACGGAGCGCCGGCCGACGGGCGGGTCCCGGGGATCAGGCCTCGGACGGCTTGCCGGCCGCCGGGAGGCGGAGCCGGTCGCGGATGAACCGTACGGCGGCCTCCGCGTTGTCCACGGTGACGGTGAAGGAGCGGCCGTCGCCGAGCCGGAGCAGTAGCGCCTCGCCCCGGCGCACCACGACGGCGGTGCCCTGTTCGGGGCGCCAGCGGTAGCCCCACCCGCCCCACTGGCGCGGGGTCACGCGGGGGACGAACTCGGCGCCCACGACGTGGGTGAGCAGGATGCGGCGGCGCGGCAGCCCCATGTGGCCGCAGCGGACCTCCAGGGCGTCGCCGTCCACCTTCACCGCGACATGGACGAAGGCGAGGGTGCCGTAGAGCATCAGGAGTCCGGCGGCGACGCAGCCGACCACCGACATCACCAGGGGGGCGACCCCTGAGGTCCAGTTGGAATCGAGGGCGATCTCGACCCCGAGGGCCAGGCACGCCGCTCCCACGAAGGCCAGCAGCCACTGTGCGCGGTTGGTGGCCTTGCCGGTCCACACGGTGGACGGCGCCTGGGTCGAGCCGTGCGCCGCACGGCCGGGGTGGTCCGTCATGCTTTGCAGCGTACCCATGACCCGCACCCGCGGGGCGGGTGCGGGAAGGCCGATCGGGCGGTGGCCGAGGTCAGCGGGAGGCGCCCACGCCCCGCAGCAGCCTGCCTTCGGCGTAGGTGAGAGCGGCGTCCGGGAGCTCGGCCTCGCGGCCGCCGAGGAGGACGGTGAGAGAGCCGGTCGGTTCGGCCGACGGAGCGGGTTCGGCGCCGATGCGGCGGAGCGCCTGGGCGGCGACGGCCCCGGCGGAGCCGTGCAGGACGACCGGGGGGCGGCCCGGCCGCCGCAGGGCGTCGGCGACGCGGTCGGCGACCAGCTCGTAGTGGGTGCAGCCGAGGACCACGGTGCGGACATCGGCGGGGGTGAGGGCGGCGGCCTCGGCCACGGCACGGTCGATCGCGGCCTCGTCGGCGTACTCGATGGCGTCGGCGAGGCCCGGGCAGGGCACCTCGGTGACGTCCACACCGGCCGCGAACTCCCGGATCAGCCCGCGCTGGTAGGGGCTGCCGGTGGTGGCGGGGGTGGCCCAGATGGCGAACGGACCGCCGCCGGCGGCCGCGGGCTTGATCGCCGGTACGGTGCCGATGACCGGCAGTGCGGGCTCCAGCTCGGCGCGCAGCGCGGGCAGCGCGCGCACGGACGCCGTGTTGCAGGCGACGACCAGCGCGTCGGGCCGCCGCGCCGCGGCGGCGCGGGCCACGGCGAGCGCGAGCGCGGTGACGTCCTCGGGCCCGCGCGGTCCCCAGGGCATGGTGCCGGGGTCGGAGGAGAGCACCAGATCGGCGTCGGGGCGCAGTCCGCGCACCTCGGCGGCGGCCGCCAGCAGTCCGATTCCTGAGTCCATGAGCGCGATCTTCACCCGGTCACCTTATGCCACCCCCCTCCGCGGCCGGTCGGAGTGGGGCAGACTCGGCGGATGAGCGCCGTTGCCTGGACTGCCGTGGGTTCCCTGATCACGTGGGTGTGGCTGCTGCTCGGCCAGGGGTTCTACTGGCGGACGGACCAGCGGTTGCCGGTGCGGTCCGAGCCGGCGCGCTGGCCCTCGGTCGCCGTCGTCGTGCCGGCCAGGGACGAGGCCCCGATCCTTCCGGTGAGCCTTCCCTCGCTGCTGGCGCAGGACTATCCGGGTGAGGTCTTCGTGGTCCTCGTCGACGACTGCAGTACGGACGGCACCGGGGAGCTCGCCCGAGAGCTGGCGGACCGGTGCGGCGGGCTGGAGCTCCAGGTCGTCACGCCGGGCGAACCGGAGCCGGGGTGGACGGGCAAGCTGTGGGCGGTACGGCACGGGATCGCGGTGGCGCGGCGGCGCGGCCCCGAGTTCCTGCTGCTGACCGACGCGGACATCGCCCACGAGCCGGACAGCCTGCGGGAGCTGGTGGCGGCGGCCGGGCCGGCGGGCCCGGACGGCTACGCCCTGGTCTCCCAGATGGCCCGGCTCCGGGTGGAGAGCTGCTGGGAGCGGCTCGTGGTGCCGGCCTTCGTCTACTTCTTCGGGCAGCTCTTCCCCTTCCGCCGGGTGAACCGGCCGGGGTCCCGGACCGCCGCGGCGGCCGGGGGCTGCGTGCTGCTGCGCGACGAGGCCGCGGTGCGGGCCGGGATCCCGGAGTCCATCCGGCAGGCGGTGATCGACGACGTGTCGCTGGCGCGGGTGGTCAAGCGCACCGGCGGCCGGATCTGGCTGGGGCTCGCGGAGCGGGTGGACAGTGTCCGCCCCTACCCGGGGCTCGGGGAGCTGTGGCGGATGGTCTCGCGAAGCGCGTACGCGCAGCTGCGGCACAGCCCGCTGCTGCTCGCGGGGACGGTGCCGGGGCTCGCCCTCGTCTATCTCGCGCCGCCGGTGACGCTGGTGGCCGGTTCGGCCCTGGTCGATCCGGCGGCCTCGTGGGCCGGGGGGCTGGCGTGGACGGTGATGACGGTGACGTATCTGCCGATGCTGACCTACTACCGCCAGTCGCTCTGGCTCGCGCCGCTGCTCCCCTTCACCGCCCTGCTGTATCTGCTGATGACCGTCGACTCGGCGGTCCAGCACTACCGGGGGCGGGGCGCCGCCTGGAAGGGGCGTACCTATCCACGGCCGGAGACCGCGCCGGAGCAGTGACGCGGACGGCGACGGGGGACGTGCGGTGACGCGGACGGTGATGGTGGACGGGGCGGTGACGGGTCGTCGCACGCGCTCCGGGGCGGGTGCGCGGGGTCCTGCCGCCGTCCGCCCAAACCGGGACGCGACAGGATCTTACGGCCGCCCGACATTGCGCCCTTTACACGATCACTACACACCACGGTGACCCTTTATGGGAAGTTCGCTCGCATTGGTGAACTCAGCTGGCACACAACTCGGGAAACAACCTTCTGGGCGGCCTCCCCAACTAGCACATCGTGGGCTTAACTTAGGTGGCATGACCTCCCCCCGCTCCAGCTACGGAAGCGGCTACTACGCCGCACCGTCGTTCGCCGACACTCCGATCTACGACTCCCTGGTCGCGGAGCGAGGCACGCCTCAGATCGCACCGATCCGAGTGCCCGCCGCATACGAGACCGGCAACAGCTACCTCCCCGCGCTGCCGTCCTCGTTGCCGGCTCTTCCCGCTGCTCCTTCCCAGCCCGTCGGCTCCTACGGCTACCAGCAGCCGATGGCCCAGCCGTACCAGCCGCAGGCTCCGATGCACCCCGCGCAGATGCAGCCCGCACAGCTGCAGCACGCCCCCGCGCCGTACATCCCGCAGCAGCCCTCCCCCGCGCGGGGATACCCGCAACAGCAGACCCCCGCACGGGGGTTCCCGGCGCAGCAGACCCCGGCGCGCGGATTCCCCCAGCAGCAGGCGCCCGGGCGCGGCGGCTACCCGCAGCAGCAACAGCCGCCGCGTCCCGCGCCCGCCACGGGCTACGAGGCGATGCGGCCGGCGGCACCCCGCCCCGCACCGGCGCCTTCGCCGTACGAGGACCCGTACGACCAGCCGTACCAGGGCCGGGGGTACTGACCGCACCCGGTCCGGAGGGAACAGCACTGGTCGTGGCCACGGACGGGTGCGTGCGGGAGTCCTCGGAGGCCGCTGACAAAATGGGCGGATGGCTCATCCCGTTCTGCACTCCCTCCATCTCCATCCCGTCAAGTCGCTGGCGGCACTGACCGTCGACAGCGCCGTCGTCGAGCCGTGGGGACTCGCCGGCGACCGTCGCTGGATGCTGGTGGACGGGGCGGGCACAGCGGTCACACAGCGTCAGAACCCCCGTCTGGCAGGGATCTCCGCGACACCGCTGCCCGACGGCGGGGTGGAGCTCTCCGCCCCCGGCAGACAGCCGCTGAAGGTGGCGGTGCCTGGGCGCGCGGACACGGTCGCCGTGGAGCTGTTCGGCAAGAGGGTCGAAGTGGTCGAGGCGGCACCGGCCGCACGGGTCTGGCTGAGCGGATTCCTCGGAACGGAGGTCCGGCTCGTCCATCAGGACGAGCCGTCGTTCCGGAGGCCCATCAACCCGGCGTACGCGCGCCCCGGGGAGACGGTCAGTCTCGCGGACGGTTACCCGCTGCTGCTGACCACCAGCGCTTCGCTGCATGCCCTCAACGCGCTGATCGCGAGCGGCGATCACCCGCAGGAGGGCCCGCTGCCGATGAACCGGTTCCGGCCCAACGCCGTGGTGGACGGCACCGACGCGTGGGAGGAGGACGGCTGGCGGCGGGTCGCGATCGGACCGGTCGCCTTCCGGGTGGCGAAGCCCTGCCAGAGATGCGTGATCACCACCATCGACCAGTCGACGGCACGACGCGGCAGGGAACCGCTGCGCACGCTCGCCCTGCACCGCAGGTCGGGGACGAAGCTGCTCTTCGGCATGCACCTCGTGCCCGAGGGGACGGGAGCCGTCCGGGTCGGGGACCCGGTTCGCGTCCTGGAATGAGCCTCACGCCCGTGGCGGCGGCCGGCCGGGAACGGTCGGGGGGCGGGTGGGCGTTGGGGATGGTGAGGCCGCGCGAAGCTCCCGCGGGAGCTTCGCGAGGGTGTGTGCGCTGCGAACGGGCGGCGCAGGGGGAGAGAGGCAAGGGGGCGGCAGCTGTGCGAGCGGTCGTGGGGGTCTGGCGCTGGCGGCACAATCCTCTGTGCCGGGTCACCGACCGCCGCGAGGCGTGGCTGGCTCTGTGGGCACTCGTCCTCGTGCTGGTCGTCGCGCCCGCCGTCGGCTGTCTCTGCGGCTCGTTCGCCGACTCCACCCTGCGCGCCGCGATCCGGGAGCAGCAGGAGCACCGCCATCGGGTGAGCGCGGTCGTGGTGAGCGTGTCCGCGCGCCAGGCGGCGTTCCCCGGTGACCCCGAGGGCGGGGCCGGCCCCGCGACCCTGCAGACGGTGACGGCGCGATGGACGGCTCCGGACGGCCGCGAGCGGCACGGCACGGTGCCGACCGCGGCGCACGTGCGCAAGCCCGGCGAGCGGGTGCGGATATGGACCGACGACCGGGGTGTTCCCACCCCCCGCCCCATGGACGCGACGACCGCCCGCATCCACGCCGGCCTGGCCGGGACGGGCGCGTTCCTGCTGACGGCCGGAGCCGTGGAGGTGGCCCGGCGGGCCGGCGTACGGTTCATGGTGCGGCGGCGGCACGAACGGCTGGACCGGGCCTGGGCGGCGGTGGGCCCGGACTGGGGCAGAACCGGAACGGGTTCGTGAACGCGAGCGCGAGCGCAGCACGGGACGTCCCGGACCCGGTTCCCGGGCATCCCCCAGTGCCCCTGCGGAGCGGGTCTACGGCCTTGTGCGGGGCCCCACTTCGGTGAGGTCGGGGCGGGAGTCGTCAACTCCCGCCCCCGGCGCGCGCTACGGTGGACCGGCCCGCCCTTCCCCTCGGCAGGGCGGACCCGCCCGCGCCGTCGTCGGAAGGCCGACGGCACCTCGCGGTCGCACGAATGTGCGTACGGGTACGAGGGATCGCACACAGCACGAGGTGGGGGCAGAACAGCGCCATGGCACAGGGCACGGTCCAGGTGACGCACACCGGCACATCGCGATGGCGGCGCCGCACCGGCGAGTACCCCTCGCTCGGCGCGGCCCTGGAAGCGGCGGCCGAGGGCGATGTCCTCACGATCGCTCCGGGAACGTACCGGGAGAATCTCGTCGTCCAGCGGGCAGTCACGCTGCGCGGTCCCGAGGGAGCCGTCGGCTCGGTGCGGATCGCCCCGGTGGACGGCGTGCCGCTCACCGTCAGGGCTTCCGCGATCATCCAGGACCTGCACGTGGAGGGCCAGGACTCGGCGGCCCCGGCGGTGCTGGTGGAGGGCGGTGCCCCCGACCTCGTGGACCTGCGGATAGTGACGCGTTCGGCCGCCGGGATCGAGGTCCGCGGCGCCGGCCGTCCCACCGTGCGCCGGTGCACCGTCGACAATCCGGCGGGGGTCGGGATCGCCGTCCTGGACGGCGCGGGCGGCGTGTTCGAGGAGTGCGAGGTCGTGTCGGCGGGGCAGTCCGGCGTGTCGGTGCGCGACGGCGCCCACCCCCGGCTCGACCGGTGCCGCGTCCACCACTCCTCCGGCTCGGGGCTGAGCGTGACCGGTGAGGGCAGCGGGCTGGAGGCCGTGGGCTGCGAGGTGTACGAGATCAAGGGCAGCGGGGTCCAGGTGACCGCGCGTGCCTCGGCCCATCTCACCGACTGCACCGTGCACCGCACCTCCGGCGACGGGATCACGCTGGACACGGACGCGGTGCTGACGCTCGCCGACTGCGACATCCACGACATCCCGGAGAACGCGATCGACCTGCGCTCCCGCTCGGTGCTGACGCTGACCCGCTCGACGGTCCGCCGGTTCGGCCGCAACGGGCTCTCGGTGTGGGACCCCGGCACGCGGGTCGACGCCAACCAGTGCGAGATCCACGACAGCACGGGCGACTATCCCGCCGTCTGGGTCAGCGACGGCGCCACGGTGATACTGGACGCCTGCCGCGTCCACGACGTGCCCGACGCCCTGTTCGTCCTCGACCGGGGCTCCCGTGCCGACGTGGTGGACAGCGATCTCACCCAGATCCGCAACACCGCGGTCTCGGTGAGCGACGGGGCCACCGCGCAGCTGGACGACTGCCGTATCCGCGAGGCGTCCACCGGCGCCTGGTTCCGCGACCACGGCAGTGGCGGCACGCTCAACAACTGCACCATCGACGCGGCGCAGACCGGCGTCATCGTGACCAAGGGCGCCGATCCCACCATCGAGCGCTGCACGGTCACCTCCCCGGCCGAGGCCGGGTTCTACGTCTCCGCCGAGGGCCGGGGCACCTTCCACGGCTGCCGGGTGACCGGCAGCGAGGGGTACGGCTTCCATGTGATGGACGGCTGCCGCACCACCCTCACCCGGTGCCGTACCGAGCGCTGCGCGCGGGGCGGTTACGAGTTCCCCGAGGGCACCTCCCACGACGGATCGGGCGGCGCCGGGCCGGTCGTGGAGGACTGCACCAGCGACGAGAGCGCCCTGCGTGGGACCCCCGCCGCGCCCGCCGCGCCCGTGCTCACCGCGACCCAGGCGGCGGCGCCGGGGCTGCTCGGCTCGCTGCCCGCGCAGCGCGCCGCGGCGCCCTCCGCCGCGCCCGCCCCCGTGCCCGGCGCCCCGGCCGAACCGGCCCGCGACTCCGACGCCGTCCTCGGCGAACTGGACGCGCTGGTGGGGCTGGAGAGCGTCAAGCGGGAGGTCCGGGCGCTGACCGACATGATCGAGGTGGGTCGACGGCGGCAGCGGGCGGGCCTGAAGGCCGCCTCCGTCCGCCGCCACCTCGTCTTCACCGGCTCCCCCGGCACCGGCAAGACCACGGTGGCCCGGCTGTACGGCGAGATCCTGGCCTCTCTGGGCGTGCTGGAGAGCGGCCACCTGGTCGAGGTCTCCCGGGTGGACCTGGTCGGCGAGCACATCGGCTCGACCGCCATCCGCACCCAGGAGGCGTTCGACCGCGCGCGGGGCGGAGTCCTCTTCGTGGACGAGGCGTACGCCCTCTCGCCCGAGGACTCCGGCCGGGACTTCGGCCGGGAGGCCATCGACACCCTGGTGAAACTGATGGAGGACCACCGCGACGCCGTGGTGGTGATCGTGGCCGGTTACACCCACGAGATGGAGCGGTTCCTCACCGTCAACCCCGGTGTGGCGTCGCGCTTCTCGCGGACCATCACGTTCGGCGACTACCAGCCGGACGAACTCCTGCGGATCGTCCAGCAGCAGGCCGAGGAGCACGAGTACACCCTCGCCGAGGGCACGGGCGAGGCTCTCACGAAGTACTTCACGGAGCTGCCCAAGGGCCCCGCCTTCGGCAACGGCCGCACCGCGCGCCAGACCTTCGAATCGATGGTGGAACGGCACGCGGGCCGGGTCGCCCAGTTCGCCGAGACGAGCACGGACGACCTGACCCTGCTCTACCCGGAGGATCTGCCCGAACTCCCCTGACCCTCGGTGCTCGGGTGACCGGCCCCGTCGCCCTGCCGGGGCAGTACGGGGCCGAGTTCGGCGAGCAGCGCGGCGCGTTCCCGGGCGAACACCGGGTCGGCCTGGTAGTCGGAGTGGCCCAGGATGGGTTCGGGCAGGGGCAGTTCGGCGGTGCGGCCGTGCACCAGCGGGTCCTTCAGCGGTCCGCGGTCGACCTCGGGGCGTCCCGCGGCCACGTCGACCCGGACGGGTCCCCCTATCGGGTCGGTGGCCCGCCACAGGTTGCGCCAGCAGTGGACCGATCCGTGCAGCCCGTGCAGTGCGGCGGGACCGAAATAGGCCGGGAACCAGCGACCGTACAGGCGTTCGACAGGTGATCCGTAGGTCAGGAGGGCGATCCGGCGGCGGGTGGCCGCCGGGAGCTGCCAGACCGCGGAGGCCGCGAGCACACTGCCCTGCGAGTGGCCCGAGATGACGAGCCGGCCGCCGGTCCTGGCCGTCCAGGCGGACATCCGGGAGGCGAGGTCGGGCACGGCCCGCTCCGCGTAGCAGGGCGGCGCGAAGGGATGGGCGGCGCGCGGCCAGTACGTGCCGACGTCCCAGAGGATGCCGATGGTCCGCCGGGCCGAGGCGTCGCGGTAGGCCCGCCGGCCGGAGGCGACGAACAGTATGAAGCCGAAGCCGACCATCCAGGACCCCGTCGACTGCGCGGCCTCCGCGGCGGATTCGATGAAGGGACCGGTTCCGTCCATGGCCCGGCCGGGCACCTGCCCACTGGCCCAGGAGCCCGCCAGCGCCGCGGCGCCCAGCAACAGGGTGGACCCGGACACCAGTCCGATGATCCAGGACGCCTCGTCGGTGAGCCGGGCGGTGGCCCGTACCCGTGCGATCTGCCGGGTGCGCCCGCGTTCGGGGGTGCGGCCCCCGTACTCCGGCGCGTACTCGGCGGCGACGACCGGCTCGGTGCGCCGGGCCAGCCCGGCGGTACGGACGAGGAGTACGCCCACGGGCACCAGGAGGACGAGGAGCAGCACCGGGAGCACCGAGGCCTGCCAGCTCAGCAGGACGGGCGGACCTCCTATGGCCGAGCCCGCTCCCATGCCGGGGGTGCCCGGACCGTCGAGCCAGTCGGCGACCCGCTGGGCGAGCCCGCCGGTCATCACCCCGCCCAGCGCGCACGCCAGCATGGCGATCGCCGGGCCGCCCAGCCCGTACAGCGAGGTGCGGGCGTCGGGGGCGTGGCGGTGGAGGCTCAGGGCGACGGCGGCGAGCGCGACCACGAGGAAGCCCTGGCCGACGGTCAGCGCCCGGAAGGTGTCCTCGCCCGCGACGAGCACGCCCGAGGAGGTCCAGCCGGGCCGCGACCAGACCGCGTGGACGAGGGACAGGGCCAGCAGGACGACGGCGGCGGACGGGAGGAAGTTGATGACCGCGCCGTCGAGGCGGTGGTCGAGCCGGCGCTCGCTGCGGCCCCGGCGGCAGACGACGGCGAGGACGAGGAGGGCGCAGAGCGCGAGTGCGGTGGTCAGCAGGCGGCCGAGGAGTACGGGGCCGGGGCCGGAGTGGGCGGAGTCGTAGTCGGCGGTGGCCCGCTCGACGAAGACGGCGACGGTGAGGAGCCCCGCGGCGGTGTGGGCGGCGCGCAGCCGGGCGACCAGGCGGCGCCCGTACCAGAAGCCGGGGCGTCCGAGGGCGGGGCGCGCGGAGGGCGTGTCGTCGGGGGTGTCGTCGGGGGTGGGGACCTTCGGCTCCGGCGTGTCGCCGTACGGATCACCGCCGTCCAGGCCGCCGTCGGGGCCGCCTCGCGAATCGCCTCGCGAGTCGGTGCCGAGGAAGGGGCGCTGGGACTCGTACGCGCTCCAGGTGCGGTTGGACAGGTACCAGAGCAGGGTGACCAGGGCGGTGGGCAGCACGGCCGCGAGGGCGAGCCGCCTGCCGGGCTGGGACCACCAGCCGCCCTGCTCGGCGGAGAGGAAGCCGAGCCAGGACCGCCGGTCCGAACAGGCGGACAGGCCGGCGCACTGCCAGGCCACGAGGTCGAGCGCCACCTCGCAGGCCGCCGCCGTCAGCAGCACGGTGAGACTGAGCGCGAGGACCCGGACCAGCACACCGTAGAGCCGGACCGCGCGGCCGCGGCCGCGCGCGGCCGGGCGCGGCCAGGGCGCGGGGGTGTCGGATCGGAAGAGCAAAAGACAGAAATACAATCACCCCCAACGTAAACTCGTATTGCGTATTGTTGTTTTTAATTGT
>NZ_JBSFHV010000040.1:0-52745 GCF_053597235.1 Streptomyces sp. NPDC001493 | reverse complement strand
GCGTTGTCGGAATCGTCCTCGTACGCCCAGTACGAGGACGATCCTCCGCCTTGCGATCGCACGCACCGGACGCCGCCCGGCCCGGCCTCCGGCCGGACGACGGCACTTTGACGACACGATCTAGGATCAAGGTCCCTGAGCGCGTACGACCAGGAGAGCAGGCCATGAACACCTTGATCGTCTTCGATATCGACGGGACGCTGCTGGACAGCGTGGCCCCGCACCAACTGGCCTTCCACAGCGCACTGCGCGACTGCGGACTCGAAAAGGTCGACTCCGCCTGGGGCGGTTACGCCCACCACACGGACTCGTGGATCTTCCGGGAGGTCTTCCGGCGCAACAGGGGACGGCTCCCCGACGAGACCGAGACCCAGTGGTTCGCCGACCGGCTGCACGCCCGGTTCGTCGCCGCCACCGAGCTCGAGAAGGTCGAACAGGTCCCCGGCGCGGCCGCGTTCCTGCGCGGCCTCGAGGCGTCGGGCAACTACACGGTGGCGTTCGCGACCGGCGGCATGCGCGAGGTCACGGCGGTGAAGCTGGCTCCGCTGGAAGCGTCCGGCCCGGTGTCCACGGCCAGTGACCACACGTTCCGGGAACACGTGGTCCGGGAGGCGATCCACCAGGCGGGCGAGGGCTTCGACCGGGTGGTGTGCGTCGGCGACGGGCCGTGGGACGTGCGGGCCGCCGTGGCCACGGGCAGCCAGTTCATCGGCATCGGTGCGTCGACGAAGCCGTTCGGCGCGTGGTTCCCGCGTACGCACCTGTTCGGCTCCTTCGACGAGATCGACCCCGCCGCGGACTTCTCGCTCGCCCCGCCCGCAGGGCAGGTCGAGGCCGCACCGGACGCCGACAAGGCGTTCTCGGAACGGCCGGCGCCCTGCGTCTGCTGGAGCTGACCGCACGTTCACTCCCCGACCTGTTCGGCCACGACACGGCAGAGCTGGTCGAAGCGGCCCGTCGCGGTGAGGCTCTCGGCGGGCAGGCTGATGCCGAACTCCTCCTCCACGGCGAGCACGACCTGGATCTGTCCCAGTGAGTCCCAGCCCGGTGTGAGTCCTACGCCGCCGCCTCGCACGTCCACGTCCGGGCCGAGGACGCGGCGGACGGCGGCCTCCACCCGCTCCGTGTGCCCGCTCACGACCGGCCCGCCCCGGGGCGCGGATGCCTGAGCGGCCGGCCCGGAGGCCGACGCGGCCTCGTCCTCCGGGGCGGCGCCGCCGTCCAGGGCGTACCTGGTGGCCCCGTCCGTGGACAGCCACACCCGGCGCGAGGGGGCTGCCACGTCGGACACCTCGGTGACGACCAGTTCCGCGACCTCCTCCGGCAGCAGACCGAGCATCCCGGCAGGGCGGACGTCGGCGGAGTACCGGCCCTGGACATAGCCGGGTTCGACGACCACCGCGCGCACCCCGCAGACTCCGTGGTGCCGGTCGATGCCGCGCAGTACGCTTTCGGCCGCCGCCTTGGCGGCGACATAGTCGGACCAGCCCTTCGGGTGGTGGCGCGAGGCCTCCGACCCAAGCAGCAGGACGCACCCTTGCTGGCGCAGCAGCATGCCGTCCAGCACGGCGTCGGCCAGGTCCCGCAGCCCGGCGTAAGCGGTCTCGAAGTGTTCCTGGTGCCCGGCCGCCAGGGGTGCGGCGGCGGCGTGCACAAGGGCTGTGGGCGCGAGTGCGGCAAGCTTCTCCGCGGCTGCGGCGCGGTCGGCCGGCACGGTCATATCGGCCGTCACCGAGTGGACGGTGACGCCGGTTTCCTCGCACTGGCGGGCCACGTCGTCGATGCCGCCCCGGTGTACGAGGGCGAGGTCCCATCCGGCCTTGGCCAGTGCCCGGGCGACCGCGGCGCCGATGTCACCGGCGGCGCCGGTCACCGCGGCGAGCCTGGGCGCGTCGGCGGGCAGGAAGCCGCCCCCGGGGTTGTCGTCCGGCCGGGGACGCGGCGCACGTACGGTCGTCTTCACCTCGCCGTCCAGGACCAGCTCGCGGTCCTGATGGGCCCGTACCCGGCAGGTCAGCACCCCGGTCCCCGCGCTCTTCGAACGCAGCCGCAGGGAGTAGTTGACGGGCCGGTCGAAGGCGACGGCGCGCACCGGGCGGAACGCCGTGTCGAGGATGACCGCGCCGGGGCCGGGCAGGACCATCCCGATCAGGGCCGACACCGGCCCCAGCACCATGGTCAGCGGCACGATGGGCGCACCGAACCCGGTCTGGGCCGCGTGCTCGGGATCGTGGTGGATCGGGTTGTGGTCGCCGGTGGCCGCCGCGAAGGCGGCGAACTCCTCCCCGGTGAAGGTGTGGCTGCTGTGGGCTACGGCGCCCGGTTCGAGGTCATGCATGGTCGGCCTCCGCGTCCGTGTGGTCGACGACCCGCAGCCAGCCGGGGGTGCTGTGGTCGCCGGTGAGATCCAGGTGCCAGCTGCCGTCCGCGTCGTCCGGCGTGTAGCCCTCGTCGGCGAACACGGTGCGGCAAGGGGCGTTGCGCTCGGTCGGCAGCACGAGGCCGTGCAGGCGGGTGCGCCCGTCTGCAGCCAGGCCGGCCGCCAGCCAGCGCAGCACACCCGTCTCGACGCCCCGGCCCAGGACACGGCAGGACAGCAGGTAGGAGTCCACGGTGGTCTCCGTGCCCTGGTGGGTCAGCACCACGACGCCGAGTTCCTCGCGGTCGCTGAACCGGTCGGCCACGCTGAGAACCAGCACGTCCGAGTCCGGCGCGGCGGCCAGCCGGCGCAGTTCGGCACGGGACTGGCGCCGGGTCGTCGTGTTGAACTGGTTCGTCTTGGCGCACAGTTGGGCCGCGCGGGCCACGTTGCCCTCGGTGAGCGGGCTGATGTGCAGCTCGGTGCCGAGCGAGGCGTAGAAGTCCTCGACGCGCTCGTAGCCGCGCCGCTGCCGCTCGGTCCGTTCGCGGGCCCGGTACTGCTCGGTACGCCGGCGGTCGGCGTCGGTCACGTTGAACACGGTGACGAACGGGTCGTCCAGCAGTGCGTGCGCGTAGCCGGACGGGTCCTCGGACAGTTCCGGCACGACGACCTGCGGCAGGAACTCGCGCACCCGCGCGCGCTCCACGGGGTTGTCGTCGAGGAACAGCACATTGGCCAGGCCCACGTTGAGACGCGAGGCGATGTCGGCGATCGCCTCCGGCTTGGGTCGCCAGCCGATCTCCAGGGCCACGAAGTCGTCCTCCCGCAGCACCATCCCCGAGTGCTGCCGGATCGCGCGCAGGGCCAGGTCCTCGTCGTTCTTGCTGCACACCGCGAGCGCGATGCCCCGCTCGCGCAGCGACTTCAGCACGAGCTGCAGCTTGCGGTGGGCGTTGCCGGGGTGATCGGTGCCGACCTGAATACCGTCGATGCCGTCCTCGCCCACGACGCCGTGCCACAGGGTGTTGTCGAGGTCGGTGACGATGACCCTGGCGGTGCGGCCGAGTACCGAGAGCGTCAGGCCCCACAAGCGGCGGGCCAGTGCGGCGCTCAGGGCGACACCGTACGGGATCCGGCCCACCTGCCACAGCCGCGCGTCCACCAGCGGGCCGCCGCCCGAGCGCGCGACGACCTCGGCCAGGTCGACGACATGGATGTGCTCCTGGCCGCGGAGTCCGTCGCGCAGCAGCCGGTTGGCCTCGGTCACGATCCCGCTGATGTCGATCGCGGACGGCTGAAGCGGCGCGAAGGACAGCACGAACACCGGCTGGTCGGTGGTGGCGGCGTAGGAGCTCACCAGGCCGGTGTAGTGCTCCACGGCTTCCCGGAGCCGGCCGTCGACGCCCTCGTCGAGACCGTCGACGGAGAGCACGTCCTCCAACCGGTCGGTGAAGAAGGTCGCGTGCGCGTCGAAGCCGCGCAGCGCGGAGGCCGGGTCGTGGATCTCGCGCGCGAGCAGACCGTACTCGGGTACATGGACGGCATGGGGCTCGTGGCCGAGGACCCGTCGGCCCTCGGCGGCCACCTCGGCGGCCAGGATCTCCTGGTTCCGCGAGCCGAGCAGCGCCAGCCGTACGGGCTCGCGGGCCAGTTCCCGCGCCCGGTGCTCGATCACCCTGGGCTCGCGCAGCAGCACCCACGGGTCCTCGGCCAGCATCTCGCCGCAGACCTGGGCCAGGTCCGTCGTGGACACCGACTCCAGGGCGGTCCCCCACAGCCCGGCGCTCGCCATCCGGCCGGTGTCCCGGAGACGGTCGAAGACCGGCGTGAAGTCGAGGGTGGAGTCCAGCGCCGTATCGCGGACGATCATCGTCAGGTCGAGCCCGGCGGGCCCGTCGCCGAAGTCGGCCGTACCGGCGACCTTCATGTGGTGCCGGTAGGGGACCTCCGCCAGTTCCTCGTAACGGTGCACCTGTGTGCAGGAGTTCCAGCTCGCGCCGACCGTGACGATGCGGGCCGCCTCGCGCTCGAAGACCTCGAAGACGGTGTCGGCGCCGAACGCCGTGTCCGGCCGGCAGGCCGTCAGCTCTTCGGCCAGCGGTCCGGCGACGGCGAACGAGTACACCGGATGCGGGGTGCGGCGCACCTCGGGAAGGTCCAGGAACCACTCCACCAGTACGCCGGTGTTCGGGACGGAACGGCGGTGGTGGTACTCCTTCGTACGGCAGAACTCGAAGGTCACCGCGGGCAGCGCCAGGGTCACTCCGTCGGCGAGCAGGCCGCGCAGCGCGGCCAGCAGGTCGCCGCGCAGCCCGTCGGCCGGGGTCCGGAAGGCGAAGAGGGACGAGTGCAGCACCACCAGCCGGTCCGCCGGGTCGATGGCGGACCGCAGGGCGGCGTACAGCTCGTCGCGCCGTGACGTGCCGCCCATCAGAACGCTCCGCCCGCCGCCTGGGCGGCGACGGCCACACCGAGGACGGCCGCCAGCGCCTCCACCAGGCGCCGGTTCTCCTGCGGAGTACGGCACGCCACCCGCAGGTAACGGTCGCCGTCCGGCATGGACTTCCCTCCGCAGTCCTTGACGAGGATGCCGTGGTCGGCGAAGACCCGGCGCACGACTGCCAGCGCGGAGGCGCCCTCCGGCAGCCTCACCATCACGTAGTTGGCGTCCGGCGGATAGACCGTCACGCCGGGCAGTTCGGTGAGCCACGCGGCCAGTTCGTCGCGGTCGCGCCGGACCTGTTCGCAGCTGGCGGCGAAGGCGTCCTGGTAGCGGGGCAGCAGCCGCAGGAAGCGTTCGGCGAGGCCGTTGACATTCCAGATCGGCAGCGCGGCTCGGACGTCGGCGACGAAGTCGAGGTCGGCCGAGGCGAGGTAGCCGAGGCGCAGGCCGCCGATGCCGTAGACCTTGCTCATGCTCTTGACCACGGTCAGTCCCGGCAGTTCGGCCAGGTCCGGTTCGAGGCTGTGGCCGGGCTCGCAGAAGTCCACGAAGGACTCGTCGACGACCAGGCGGATCCCGCCGTCGGCAAGGAGCCGGGCGAGGGTGACCAGGTCGGCCCGCGGGACCGCCATCGCCGTCGGATTGTTGGGCGAGGTAATGATGACCGCTGCGACACCGGCGCGCAGCGCGTCCTCGGCGACCGCGGCCGGGTCCATGGTGAAGGCGGGCGCGGGCAGGTGGATGCGGTGGATGTCCTGCTCGGTGAAGACGGCCTCGTACTCGTTGAAGCCGGGCACCACCAGTGCGACCCGGCCGAGCAGACCACCGAGGATCTTGATCAGTTCCGATGCGCCGTTCGCCACCACCAGCCGGTCCGACGGCTGGCCGATCGCCGCGCCGAGGAGCGACTGCAACGCCCTGTGGCCGACCGGGTAGTGCACCAGGGTCTCCCGGAAGTCCTCCATCAGCTGGTCGATCAGCCGGGCCGGGGGGAAGTAGAGGTTGTACAGCAGGCGGTGGTCCACCAGGTCGTAGCGCCAGTAGCCGCCGTAGAGGCCCTGGAGCATCTCCAGGCGGTCGTCGGAGCCGCGGAAGAGGTACTCCGCGGCACTGTGGTCGGTCAGGTCGTCGACCTCGTACCAGCGCAGGTCGCCGCAGTTCACGCCGCTGACCGGGAACCGGCCGGCCGCCACGGTATCGGCTATGACCAGCTCGTAGTAGGCGTTTTGGCCGCCGCCGGCTATCAACGACCCCAGGCCGGGGACGAACTCCTCACGCAGGTAACGCTCGCGGAGCAGGTGCACGTTGACGGTCTTGTAGGTCTGCGTCAGGTCGCTGCCCCGCTCCTGCTGGGCGGGCAGGATCATCGCCGAGACCGTCTCGTCGGCGTCGAGGGTGACGACGGTGCCGTCCATCTCCCGCCGGTACGGGGCGATCGCCGTCACGGCCTCGCCGTCCGCCGCCGCCAGTCTGCCGAGCAGTTCGCCGTCGAACACCACGTCGCCCTCGACCAGGTAGACGTCCTGGTCGAGATGCTTGTGGGCCAGCCACAGCGAGTAGGCGTTGTTCGTGGTGCGGTAGGCGTCGGACTCCACGTAGCCGATGTCCAGGCCGGCGAACTCCTCCCCGACGGCGGAGCGCACCTCGTCGGCCAGGTGGCCGACCACCAGGACCACCTCGCGCACCCCCGCGGCCGCCAGGTTCTCCAGCGTGCGGAAGAGAATCGGCTTGCCCGCGACGGGGATCAACGTTTTGGCGTCGCCGAGTCCGAGCCTGCGGCCCAGACCGGCCGCCAGGACGACCGCTTTGGTCGGCGTGCTCATCGCTGCGTCTCCCCCTCTGTCGTCACCTGGTTCAGCAGGTCGTCGAGGACGACCTCGCCTATGTCGTGCTGGTACAGCCACACGCCGTCGGCCCTGCGGGTGTAGCTCGGCTCACCGCCGACCTCCTGGGACGGGGCCAGGCCGGCCCCCAGGCCGTAGGCGACGAGCTGCGGGTACGCCGTGCCACGCGCGTCGACCAGGTGTCCTCGGTCGTTGACGACGGTGCCGGTGGGGCCGGTCGCCGCCGTGAACGGCATGCCGTCGGCGTAGTGGATGGGCGGGAGGTCGGCCTCGAAGCCGTTGGCCATGACGATGGTGTCGGCTTCGGCGAGTGCCTGTGCCGCCGCGTCCCGGGCGGCCGGGGTGTCCACCTGGACCAACCGCACCGGCAGCGGGTCGCTGCCGGGCAACCGCAGTGCGGCACGGGCCAGTTCATGGGCGCGGCCCCGCAGGCCTCCGTAGCGGTTGACCCGTCCGTTCATGGGACAGACGTCGAGCACGGGATCGAAGACGTATCCGTCGGCCCCGGCCCGGTCGGCGCTGTCGTAGAACAGGCGGAGGCCCGTGCGGTGGATCACCGTGATCTCGTCCGCGGCGGGGAGCAGCAGATGGACCACCGACCAGGCGCTGTGCGACCCGCCCACGACGACGACCTTGCCGCTCGCCCCGGTGTCGTCCTTGCGCGTGTCGACGAACGACTCCGAGTGGCGGACGCGGTCCTGATGAGGCGCCAGGCTCAGGCCGGGGACGATCTCGGCCTTCGCGAAGTCGGCCCGGGGGCGTCCGCCGGTGGCGATCACCGTCCGCTGGGCGGTGAGCTCCCGGCCGTCGTCGGTGCTGACTCGGACTCCGTCTTCGCACAGGTCGATGCCGGTGACCTTCTGCCGTACGACGGCGCAGCGCGGGTGTGCCTCCAGGAGGCCGGCCACCACCTCACCGAGGCGGGCGAGGAAGGGGGCGACCACCGACAGGGGCGGGTGCTCGTCGGCGAGGGCGCGCAGTCGGCGGGTCACGGGCAGGTCGCGCAGCGCGGCGAGCGGCGTCCCGGCCTCCAGGCCGTCGAGGCACTCCATGAACGGCCCGCCGAGGGAGTTGGCGCTGATGCGGTAGTGCGCCAGGCCTCCGGGGCCGATCGGCCCCGGTTCGACGAGGGCGATGCCGCGATCCAGCAGAGCGTCGAGCCGGCCGCTCCTGCTCGCTGTGACGATGGGCCCGAGCGCGGCGGGGCCGCCGCCGCAGAATACGAATCCGAAGGAATTGTCGTCGGACGGCAAAGAATCCCCCAAGAAAAAGCCGACGGTTCCGGCGTCATGAACACACGCAAGAAACTGCCGGTCGATTTGCACTGTGCGATCGGGCGCCAGAACCGGTTGCATGAGCAATCCAACATGCGCATGGACGAAAGGTCAAGCTCGGGTGAACATAGTGTTTCATATTGCCAACGCTGGTGACATGCAACCTTCTTGCCGGGATGCACGTCACTGGGTGAGCAGGGAGAAGAGGGGAACGGAATGAGAAATGTCAGCATCTGCATACCGGTGTACAACCGGGCGCAGGAGATGGAACGGGCAATACGTAGCGCACTGGAACAGACCTACTCGGATATTGAGGTCGTGGTGGTGGATAACGCCAGCACGGATTCAACTTGGGAGGTTCTGACGAAACTGGCCGCGTCCGATCCCAGAATTCGGGCACACCGCAACGAAACAGTGCTGCCGCGAGTGCAGAACTGGCGCCGGGCGGTCGAGTTGGCCAAGGGGGACTACGTCAAGTTGCTCTACTCCGACGACTGGATATCGGCCACCGCGGTCGAGCGCTCGGTCGAAGTGCTGGAACGGGAGCCCGACGTCGGTTTCGTCTACACGGCGATGACATGGCACTACGAGGTGCCCGAGACGTGCTACCGCCGCGACGCCGGGCGGATGTCGTCCCTGGAGTTCCTGGTGCGGTCGGCGACCGTGGAGGATCAGGTGCCGGTCAGCGCCTCGTGCACGCTGATGCGCCGGACGGATCTGCTCGACGCCTTCCAGGACGAACTGCCGACGAACCTCCCCTTCGACTTCAGTCACGGCCTGGGGCTCGACGGCACCCTGCTGTGGCGCGTCGCCGACCGCTACCCCTCCCTCCACCACATCCCTGAGGACCTGGCCCACTCCGCCGATCCGCACGCCGGTGAACCCAACACCCGTATGCAGATCGGCGCGGAGAAGCACGAGATGATGTGGTGGGCCTACCGCAACGCCTTCGCCCAGTCCGTCCTGGCCTCTCCGCGGCCGGCCGCCGAGATCCGTGCGCTGCGCGCGGCCCTGCTGGTGTCCTGCGTGCCGCTGCGTCCGACGGCGGTGGCGCGCCGCAACCTCCGGCTGTACAGGCTGCTGTTCCCCGGCCGGTGGTGGGCCGCGGCCCCCTTCGCGGCCTCGGTGCGGGGGCTGGTGTGGCGGCGCGTCAGACAGCCGCTCGATCCCACGATCCCGCTCTGAGCGTGCGCTCCGGCCGGCTGTGTCACGCGGATTCGAGGACGATCGTGGATTCGATCGCGGCAACCGCGGCACGCAGCCGGTCGTGGTCCGCAGCCGTGCCGTGCACCGTGCCGAGGTGTCCTTCCGTGCCGTTGCGCCAGTCCAGGGAGCGCCCTGCGGCCGCCTCGGCCTTGACCTGCCACACGCCGTCGAGGCCCGCCACTTCGTCCAGGCCGTGCAGGGCCGTCAGGGTCTGCCCGGAGTCGGCGGGCGGCGTCACGAAGTAGACGTACTCCACGGAGGCGAAGGACAGTTCAGGCAGCTCGACCGGGAGGGACAGGGCTTCGCGCAAGGCCGCGCGCAGCAGGTCGAAGCGGGCCAGCCGCCGGAGCAGCGCCCCGACGTAGCCGCCCATCCGGCCGTTGACCTCGATCAACCGGGGGCCGTCCGGGGTCAGCTTGATCTCCACGTGAGTGACGCCACCGGTGATGCCGAGGGCGTGGATCGCGGCCTCGGTCAGGGCGAGCACCTCCGAACGCAGCGCCGGGGACAGGCTCGCCGGCTGGAACATACCGGTCTCCCGGAAGGGTTCGGCCAGCGGCAGCTTGCCGGTGACGCACACATGGTGCACGACGCCTCCGGAGGTGACCGATTCCACCGACACGTAGTCCCCGAAGCCCGCACCCGCCCCGTCGGGATCCCCGACCAGCAGCTCCTCCAGAACGTACTCCGCGGCGCCCCCGGCCGTGAACTCAGCGGCCAGCTCTTTCAGTTGACCGAGGTCGTCGACCCGGCAGGTGTTCACGCTGCCCGCCCCGCTGCGTGGCTTGAGCAC
This sequence comes from Streptomyces sp. NPDC001493, assembly GCF_053597235.1. Taxonomy (NCBI): domain Bacteria; kingdom Bacillati; phylum Actinomycetota; class Actinomycetes; order Kitasatosporales; family Streptomycetaceae; genus Streptomyces; species Streptomyces sp. NPDC001493. The sequence goes on along the minus strand of NZ_JBSFHV010000040.1, from coordinate 42,823 downwards.
CGCGGGCAGGCCGACCCGTGCCGCGGCCTCGGGCACATCGTCGACCGACCGCACCACCTCGCACCGGGTCGACTGGACGCCGGCTACGTGCAGGCGCGCCCGCTGCCGCTGCTTGTCCACCAGTGCGCCCGCCACCTCCACGGTGTGGAAGGGCAGCCCGCACACCGCCGCCAGCTCGGCCGTAGCGGCCAGCCGGTACTCACTGAACGTCACGATGCCCCCCACGTTCAGGGCGGACAGCGCGGCGCCTGCCTCCTCGGGAGACATCCCGGTGACGTCGAGGACCTGCGCCAGTTCGCCCAGTTGCCGGGCCGTGCCGGCCGCACCGGGCGAGCTCTCGTCGCAGACGAAGACGACGGAGCACAGCTTGCGGGCCGAGGCCACGATCTCGACGGCTCCGGCGGACCCGCGGTCGTACACGACGGCGAGGAGGGGGAGATTCGGCATGAGGGGCACCCTATCCAGGAATTGATCTTGTTCTCCGGTGGCCGCCGAACCCGGGCGGGCGGCGGGGCAAGGCGTCACGCGCTCGCCTGCGCGACGGGTGCGGCCCCGGTCCGCCGGGTGCGCTCGGCCCAGCGCGCCACCGCCGGCGCCGCCAGACCGGCGGCCGCCAGCAGCGCGCCCATCACCAGCCACCCGATCCAGCCCTGCCGCACGATGAGCAGCGCGGTGACCGCGGGGGTGATGGCGGTGCCGAGCTGGGTGGTCAGGCCGAACAAGCCCTGGTACTGGCCCTGGGCGTGCTCCGGGGCCAGCTCGTACGAAAGAGCCCAGGAGCCCGCGCTGTAGAGCAGCTCGCCCACAGTGTGCAGGACGACACCGGCGACGAGGAACGCCACGGCCACCCAGGGCGTACGGCCTGCGGCCAGGGCGATCACGGCGCAGCAGACGGCCAGCCACAGTCCGGACTTGGCCAGTGCGCGGGCGCCACTGCGGATGTCCTCGGCGCCCTTGCTGACGGGAACTTGAAGGAACACCACCATGACGGTGTTGACCAGCAGCAGCGGCGCGAAAACGGATATCGGGGCGTCGGTGTTCTCGGCGATCCAGAGGGGCAGGGCGACGTTGAGGATGCCGGCGTTCATCATCAGCACGGCGTTGATCGCGCCGACGGCGACGAACGGGCCGTCGCGCAGGACCTGCCAGGGGGAGGCGCCCTCGGGCCGGGGCACCGGCGGCGTTCCGTCCAGAGCGAGGAAGGCCAGGCCGGCGACGACGAAGAGAGCCCCGGAGGCGAGCAGCGCGGTGGCGTAGCCACCCGCCGTGTCGCGGCTGAGCGCCAGGCCGCCGAGGAGCGCTCCGAGGGAGAAGCCGACGTTGGTGACCGAACGCAGATAGGCGCGCGTGCGCACCCGGTCCCCCGGTGGCACGGCGAGCGCGACGAGCGCTCCCCGTGAGGCGTTCGACGCAGCTTCCGCGACGGCCACGAGGCCGGCCGCGACCAGCAGTCCACCGAACCCGCCGACAAGGACGTAGCCGCAGATCGCCACGCCGTGCAGGACCACGGACCCGAGCGCGGCGGAACGCGCTCCGATGACATCGGCCGCATGACCGGCCGGGATGCTGGCGAGCATCCCGGCGACGCCGGCGGCGGTCAGCCCCAGACCCACATCGGCCGAATCGATCTTCACGGAGCGGGTGAAGTAGAGGACGACGATCGAGACGACGACACCGTTGCCGGTACTCCGCGCCAGCGTGCTCAGCGCAAGCACCCACATCGGCTTCGACTGCGGCAGCAAGGAACGGAGAAAGTGTCCTTTTTTATTCAATTCCATCACGTACCCCTTGCGCTTCCGAATGATCGGGAATGATTTCACCAGAGCGGATTCGGGCGATCAACCGAATCCCCAAAAGACCCTTGTGACGTTCCTCACGTAGAGATTCTCCGCGAGTTTGACTTAAATTGTCGGACCTCGATGATCAATAAGGGAGACGCATGCCGCAGGAAAACACCGCAGTGCTGCACATCGGCTGGATGTCCCGTGCGGTCGCCGCCCTGACGCATGCCGGAGCCGATGTCACCTGCGTACTCACTCCGGCCGATCTGAAAGACGCCCGCGCCGCTCATCCGCGTATGCGGACCGTCGTCGTACCAGACCAGACGAACGTCGAGGGAATTCTCGCCGGACTGACCCGCGAGTCGTTGAGCATCAGTGGGTTCGACGCGGTGTGCAGCGGGCTCGAGTTCTGTCTGGCGGCCGCGGCGGTCCTCTCGGATCTGGGCCGGCTGACCGCTTCGGCCACCCGCCGAGCCATCGCCATGCGCGACAAGGCAGTACAGAAAGCCCTGGTCAGAGCCGCTGGAATGGCAACTGCGGACTGCGTCACCGCCGACACCCTGAACGAGGTGTCCCGACGGGCGGACCGGTTCCCGGCCGTCATCAAGCCACTGAATGGAAGCGGTGCGCAGAGCACGTACCGTCTCGAACGGCCGGAGAGCCTGGACGCGTACCTGGACGCCGAGGCCGGAAAGGGACCGTGGCTGGTCGAGGAATACATATCCGGTGAAGAATTCCAGGTGGACGGAGTGGTCCTCAACGGAGAAATAAAGCTCCTTTCAGTCTCCCGGTACCTTGAGAACCTCATCGATATCCACGACGGCGGACTTGTTGCGCATATCGCCCTCCCCCCGAAGTCGTACCCGGATCTGTACGAGAGGATCCGGCTGCTGGCCCATTCCTCACTGAAGGCCCTCGCGCACCACGACGGTGTTTTCCATCTGGAAGTTTTCCGGCGTGGCGACGAGATTGTGTTCGGTGAATGCGGCGGCCGTGTGGGCGGCGGCCGGACCGACGAAGTGGTCCGGCGCTCCTTCGGAATCGATCTGCACGACGAGTGGGCGCGTGCCCTGCTCGGCCGGCCCTCGGCCGTGTCCGTGCCCCCCGAGCACGCCGCCGGCGTCGTCCACGGCGGGATGAACCTGCACGCCCCCCACGGACCGGTGCTGCAGGCACCCACCCACGACGAGGTGCTCGCCCGTCCCGGGGTCGTCCACGCCGAGCTGCGCTGTGTGCCGGGCTGGACCATGCCCGATGTCACCGCCGCCTCCCATCTGAGGGCCGGCGTCGTCGTGGTCTGCGGCACCGACGACCGGGAGGTCGAGGCGCGCATGCGGGACCTGGCCGACTGGTACGCCCACCACGTCGTCGTCGCGAACGCCGGGGAGCCCGGCGTTCGCTGAGGTCCGCCCGGGAACACGCGGGCGATACGGTCACGCGGAGTCCGCCGCCGTACGCCCGCGCTCCCGCAGCAGGCGCGCAGCGGTGTACGGCAGGACCCCGCCCACGGCGAGGTAGGCCACCTCACGGTCGGTTTCCACCGCTGCCACCGCCGCGAAGACCGTGACGGAACCACTGGCCCGCCGGACCCGAACAGGGATCTCCCCGCCCGGGGAGAGTCCGGCGACACCGAGCAGATCGATCTCCTCCGTCCCGTCGAGGCGCAGGGAATCGCGGTCCGTGCCGGCCGGGAAGAGCAGGGGCAGGACCCCCATGCCCACCAGGTTGCTGCGGTGGATGCGCTCGAAGCTCTCGGCGAGAACCGCCCTCACCCCCAGCAGAGCGGTGCCCTTGGCGGCCCAGTCGCGGGCGCTGCCGCAGCCGTACTCGCGGCCGGCGACCACGATCAGCGGCACCCCGTCCGCGCGGTAGCGCTCGGCCGCGTCATGGATCGACTCCAGCTCGCCGTCCGGCTGCGTCCGGGTCCACGGGCCCTCGCGGCCGCCCGCCAGCGCGTTGCGCAGCCGCGGATTGCCGAACGTGCCCCGAACCATCACATGGTGGTTGCCGCGCCGCGCCCCGAAACTGTTGAACTCCGCCGTGCTCAGGCCGAGTCCGGACAGATAGCGACCCGGATCGCTGTCGGGCTGGATCGGGCCGACGGGTGAGATGTGGTCCGTCGAGACGGCGTCTCCCAGCAGCGCGAGGATCCGGGCGCCCACCAGGTCCCCCTCCGCCCCGCCTGGCGCGGACACCTCGGCGGTCCCGCTCACCGGCTCGATGTACGGCGGTTCCAGGATGTAGTCCGAGCCGTCCGGCCAGACGTACAGATCCCCGTCCGCCGCGTCGAGGGCTCGCCAGCGTTCGCCGCCTCCGTACAGATTCGCGTACGCCGACTCGTACAGCTCGGGGCCCACCACCGTACGGACCGCCGCCTCGACCTCCTCGGGCGAGGGCCACAGGTCGGCGAGGTACACCTCCTGCCCGTCGGGCGTGACGCCGACCGGCTCCTTCGTCAGATCCCGTGCGACGGTTCCGGCGAGGGCATAGGCGACGACCAGCCCCGGCGATGCCAGGTACGCGGCCTTCACCTGGGGATGCACCCGTCCCTCGAAGTTCCGGTTGCCGCTGAGCACGGCGGCCCCCAGCACCCCGTCGGCCGCGACCGCACGGGCCGCCTCCGGCAACAGGTCACCGCTCATTCCGTGGCAGGTGGTGCAGCCGAAGGCGACCACCTGGAAGCCGAGCTGCTCCAGGGCGGGCAGCACGCCGGCCCGGTCCAGGTACGCGGGTACGGCCCGGCTGCCGGGCGCCAGACTGGTCTTGACCCACGGCGGCACCTCGAGCCCGTACCGCACGGCACGCTCCGCCACCAGGCCCGCCGTCAGCATCGCGCCGGGATGCGAGGTGTTCGTACAACTCGTCAGGGCCGCGATGAACACCGAACCGTCGCCCGGACGCGGGGTGCGCTGCTCGGCCGGCCCACTCGCGCGTACCGCCTCCAGGCTGTGCGCCACCGCGTGCAGCGGCAACCGTTGATCGGGGCGGCGCGGCCCCGCCACGCACGGCTCCACCTCACCGAGATCGAGCGTCACTTCCTCGGAGTAGCACACCTTCGCGTCCGAGCCCTCCGCGCGGAACAGCCCTTGCGCCTTCAGAAAGCGCTCCACCAGCTCTACGTGTTCCGCGGTCCGGCCGGTGGCGCGCAGGTACCGCAGCGTCTCCTCGTCCACCGGGAAGAGCGCGGTGGTCGCCCCGTAGTCGGGCGCCATGTTGGCGACGGTCGCCCGGTCCGGCACCGTGAGCCGCGCGCAGCCGTCCCCGAAGAACTCCACGAAGGCTCCGACCACGCCGTGCCGGCGCAGCCGTTCGGTGAGCGTCAGCACCAGATCGGTCGCGGTGCTCCCGGCCGGCAGCCGGCCGGTCAGCCGGACGCCCACCACGCGCGATGGGGTGAGCAGTACGGGCTCTCCGAGCAGCACCGAAGTCGCCTCGATGCCGCCGACGCCCCAGCCGAGCACCCCGAGGGCGCCGACCATCGGTGTGTGCGAGTCCGTGCCGAGCACGGTGTCCGGGCGGGCGAGTCGGGGTCCCGGTCCCTCGGTCAGGGTCACCACCCGGGCCAACCGCTCCAGGTTGACCTGGTGCACGATGCCGGCGCCCGGCGGGACCACACGGAACCCGTCGAAGGCCTGCTCCGCCCAGCGCAGCAGTGCGTATCGCTCGTGGTTGCGAGCGAATTCGAGGTCCATGTTGATCCGCAGCGCGTCCGCGGTGCCCGACCGGTCGACCCGTACCGAATGGTCTACGACAAGGTCGGCGGGGATCACGGGACCCACCGCGCGGGCGTCGAGGCCGCTCCGTACCGCCGAGGCCCGCAGCGCGGCAAGGTCGAGGACCACGGGAACGCCCGAGAAGTCCTGCAGCACCACCCGGGCGGGCTGGAAGGCCACGGCCGCGCCGCCCGCTCGCGCCGGCCCGGGGCGGACGAGCGCGCGCAGCCCCTCGGGGCCCGCCTTCCCCGTCGCCACCAGATGGGCGGTGTTCTCCAGCAGCAGCCGCACGGTGTACGGCAAGGTGTCCAGGTCGGCGCCCGCCTCCGCCGCGATGTCAGGCAGCGGATAGTGCACTGCGCCGGGCCCCAGCGCATCCAGCGGTGCGGGACCGATGGCTGCCGGGAGAACGGACTTGTCCCGCTCGTTCACGAAGGTCCTGTCTCCTCAGGTTTTCTGGTGTGGTCGATGTCCCGCGTGGTCACTGCCCGCCGCGCAGGGCCTCGGAATCGGCCTGCTCCAGCCACGCGCCGAGGCTCAGCAGGGGGAAGAGCAGACCGGTGGCGGCGGCGCCGCCGGCGTCCGCCTCCCGGAGCGTCCGCTCGATGCCTTCGGGGCGGAGCCCCGCGGCAGCGAACAGATCCCGCCGTAGCGCCAGTTCGGCCATCGCGGCCGTCCGCCGGGATCCGGTCAGCCAGTCGTCCACCGGTGCGCGGAAGGGCTTCTTGACCTCTGCCCGCCAACGCGGCAGTTCGCTCGCGTACGCGTGGCGCAGCGGCAGTTTCGTCTGGCCGTCCCGTACCAACGCCGTCAGGGGGTAGGCGCGCCCGAGCGCCGGGAGTCCGCCGTGCAGGAAAGGGGTGCGGCCTTCGACTCCCTGGGCCATCAGCAGGTGATCGGCACGGCGCAGCAGTGGCTCCAGGCTGTGTTCGTACTCGAAGTCCCGCACCGCCTCGGCCGCCGGCCTGTCGCGCGCGGCGGGCAGTGCGGCCCGCAACGCGGCGTGCGCCTCGGCGCAGACGTCCGGCCCCAGCAGGGCCCGGGCCAGCTCGATGCGGCCGGGCGCGACGTAGAACTCCTCCGCGTTGCCCAGCCCGTCAAGACCGAGGTAGCTCCGGTAGCCGCCGAAGACCTCGTCCGCGCCCTCGCCGAGGAGCAGGACGACGACGCCGGCCTCGCGGGCCAGCCGGGCGAGGGCCGCGTACATCGGAACGCTGGTCATGGCCGTCGGTTCGCCCAGCACGGCGGCCGCGTCGGCCACGCCCGCGAGCAGATCGGCGGGGCCGAATCCGGTCCAGCGGTGCCGCCAGCCGCGCCAGGCGGTGCCGGGCAGCGCCAGGTCCGCGACCTCACGCACCCCGTCGCCGTTGCCCTGCGGTACGACGCTGACGGTGGCGAGGTCCTCGATGCCCCGGCGGGCCAGTTCCAGCGCCACCACCGTCGAGTCCAGGCCCCCGCTCAGGGCGAGCCCGAGCGGCCGGTCCGAAACGAGCACCCGGTCCACGGCGCGCGAGACCGCCGCCCGGATGCCCTCGGAAGTGGTCGGCCACCCGGCCGGGCCGGAGCCGGCCGACGGGGCGGGAACCACCGACACGGTCTCGGCGCGTCCCTCCTTCAGCAGGAGCCGGGCACCCGGCGGTACCGGCTCGATGTCCTCGTAGCAGGTGCCGCCGTCCACCACCCGGCCCAGCAGCAGGAACTGGGCGATCGCGGCCGGCCTGATCCGCGCCGGGCCGAACGGATCGAGCAGGGCGGGTATTTCGGAGGCCACCACGACGCCGTGCCGATGGCGCCGCAGATACAGGGGCTTGATGCCGAGCGGGTCGCGCGTGATCTCCACGGTGCCGTCGGGGGACCGGCGTGCCAGCGCGTACATCCCGTCGAGGGCGTCCGCGCCGTGATCCTCGACGGCCTGCGCCTCGTCAAGACCGCCTCGAGGCACTGTCACCCCGGCGGCGCCGTACAGCGCCCCGGGGCCGACCGCGTAGATCTCACCGTTGTACGCGTAGCAGGTGCTGCCGGAACGGTTCGGAAAGGGGACCCGGTCGGTCGGCAGGCTGCGTACCCGCAGCCTGCACATGGCCACCGCCGACCTGGCGTCCCCTGCCACCCCGAATCCGTCGGGCCCGCGGTGCACGAGCCGGACGACGGCGCGCCGGGCCAGACCCGTCGCGTCGGGCACCGGCCTGGTCCCGGGCGCGGCCGGGACCAGGCTCACCGCGACGACTCCGCACATGGGTCAGGCGTCCTGGCCGGAGCGGACGGCCGTCGCGGTGTACATCCTGGTCTCCGGCGCCTGGCCGAACTCGGTGGCCGTGGCCAGACGCAGGCCGCGGCCCTCGACGTCGACCGTGGTCAGCAGCGCCGCGATGTCCTCGTGGTCGAAGCGCTGCTCCCGGCCGCGCCCCTGGTACCACTGGAGCAGCAGCTCGGGGTCGATGCCGCCGTGGGGCAGCAGCGAGTCGCTGAGGACATCGCCGGCCGCGGCGAAGTCGATGACCCTCGTCCTGGCGTCGTAGAAGGTCTCGAGGGTGCCGCGCTCCGTGCCGTTGGCGATCATCCGCTCGTCCATCGGGTACAGGCCCAGCTTGATGGAGGCGCGCACCTGCCCGCCGTCGGTGAGCAGATCGAGCATGCCTTCCAGGCCCCTGCGGGCCTCGACTTCGCTGAACCGGTTGACCAGACGGTCGTTCAGGACGAACTGCTGGGTGCCGCGCAGCTCTTCGGGCGCCCGCTGGGTGATGTCGTGGCGCAGGATGCGGCACGAACCGTCGGGCAGCGCCGCCCGCAGGTCCGCGCACATCCGCTCCGAGAAGTCGACGACCGTGACCTCGGCTCCGAAGGCAAGCAGAGCCTCGGCGAGGTCCTTGGTGGAGGCGCCCACGACGGTACATCGGTCGCCGGCGCTGATCCCGTCGAGGAAGAGGCCGATCTCCTCGTCGCTGGGCTTGGCGGTGGTGCGCCCCGATTCCCAGAAGAGGGAGCCGATCAGGTCCCAGGCAGCGGCTTTGGCGTTCTCGGTCTGGATCGTCATCGGTCGCTCCCGATCGGGTCGAGCAGGCTGGAGTTGTACTCGCCCGCCAGGACGTGGTTGAGGTAGGTACCGGCGCCTCGGACCACCCGGTATCCGTGCGCGACGCCCGCGGGGATGAAGACGGATGCGGGGCTCTGCACCGGGAACACCCGGTCGCCCAAGGTCACTTCGACGGTCAGTCCGGCGTAGCCGGCTTCCTCGCCGAGGTACATGAACAGGCTGTCGCAGTGGTGTACGTGTGTATCGACGTGGCCCGCGCCGTAGTCCTCCATCAGCGGAATGCGCCGGGCGATGCAGTACTGGTCGGCGCCCGGGACGAACCGGTTGTCGACCAGCACGAAACGCTCGCCGGGGCCGGCCCGGTGGTGGCGCAGTTCGGTCGCGGAGATGACCTGCGGGCTGACGATCCAGTCCGAGGGGTCGGCCGGCAGGGCGGGACGGGTCACGCTGCCGCTCCGGCCGACCGTGGCCGGGTCCAGCCACTCGTACGATCCCGGCTCGCGCTCGACGGCCTTCACATGGAGCTTGGCGACGTGGTGGAAGACATCACGGCCGACCACGGGCCTGCGGTGGTCCGGCATGGAGCGGGCGTAGGCGCCGACGCGCAGGCTGAGGTCGCTGAGCAGCGTCCCGTCGGCCAGGGTGCGGGTGCCCCGGTGGTGCAGGTTCACCAGCAGGGCCGCGTAGTCGGTGATGCCGGCGCGCTCGCCGAGGCCATTGACCGAGGTGGAGATCCAGTCGGCGCCGGAGTCGATGGCGGCCAGGGCGTTGGCCAGGGCGAGGCCGCGGTCGTCGTGGAGGTGCACTTCGATGTCCGTGCCGGGACATCGCTTGCGCAGCCTCCTGATCCGGGCTGCGGTCTCCTGGGGCTCAAGGATGCCGAGGGTGTCCGCGAAGCAGATCCGTTCGGCTCCCGCCTCGGTCGCGACGAGGTACGCCTCGACGAGTTCGTCGGGCTCGGTGCGGCTGCTGTCCTCCACCGTGAACCGGACCCGCAGGCCCAGCTCCCGGGCATGCGTCACACACTCCGAGATGGTCTCGTACAGGTGCGACAGCGTGCGTCCCGGCAGCCGGGAGCGCCGGGAGACGTCGTTGACGCCGAGGAAGATGCCGACCCAGGACGCGCCGGTCTTGGCGACGGCCTCGATGTCCTCGAAGTGGGCGCGGGCGTGGGCGAGTACTGGGGTGCCGCGCACCGCCTCGACGACGGCCGCCACCCGCAGGAGTTCCTCCTCGTCGACGGCCGGGTGGCCGCACTCGATCATGTCCACCCCGGAGCGGACCAGCAAAGTGGCTATTTCCACGCTCTGTTCGCGGGTGAAGCGGCCGTGCGCCGACTGCATGCCCTCGCGGAGCGTGCTGTCGATAATGCGTGTCATCTGTCCTCCACCGGCCAGCGGATTCGTGGCGTGTGCTGTGGTCATGTCATCCGGCTCCGAGGGCGAGCAGATCGGTCAGCGGGAAGCTGTCCCTCGCACGGAAACCGGGCGCGGAGGCGTCGGCGAAGACGACGACCATGCCGCGCCGGTCGTGCGGGGCGGTGTTGGCGGCACTGCCGTGGGCGAAGTACCGGTCCCACATGACCCCGTCACCGGGGGCGAGTTCGAACTGGACGGGCTCGCGCAGACCGTCCTCGGCGGCGTCCAGGCCGGCGTGCCGGCGGTAGGCGGGCCGGTCCCGGTGGGGGACGAGGCCACCGCCGGCCTCGTAGGACGGGGTGACCTCCGCGGCCCCGTCGAGGTCGTCGAAGAGGTCCATGGCACGGCCGATGTCCTCGTCGGCGAGGAGGCCGGACAGCAGCTGACAGCCGTCCCTTTGATAGGTATCGAGATCGATGCCAGGCATACGAAACCTGCCTTCTGGTTAAAAGTCGGTGCCGAGTCAGCATGTGCCGAAGAAGGAATGCGAACGGGCAGCGAAGACCGGCTGACCGGCCTCGGCCCGAATCGAACCACGAGGCCGCCGACAAGAAAAGCGGTACGGCCAAATCAAAAAAGACCGTACGACATCAAGACCGGATAATCGAGCAGGACGGAAAGCGGAATCTCATGGCCGACGGGAGCGAACCGAGCATTTCTCCCAGGTTGCCCGTCGGTGGCGTTCAGCCGAGTTCCGCGACGGGACGACCGAATGCCCCGGGTCTCGCGCCGACGGGCCAGACGCCACCCCGGTAGCTGCCCGCGGCCACCGCCCCGTACAGCGAGGAGTAGTGCTCGGGCAGCTCGGGACTGCCCTCGAAGGCGAGCCACAGGCGCAGCAGCAGCCTGCCCCGGCCGCCGCCGTCCTCGAACGCGGACCGCGCGTGCAGGATGTGGAAGTTGTTGATGAGCTGGAGATCGCCCTGGCGCAGCTCCATGTCGAGGGAGACCCCCGGCCGCTCGAGAATCCGGTCGAGCGCGTCCATCGCGGCGCTCTGGCGTTCGGTGAGCCGCGGCGCGCGGTCATGGCGCTGCGAACCATGGATGAACCGCCGGACATAGCGGACCGCGAACGAATCGCCGGTGCGGCTGAAGACCGGGATCTCCGACCAGGGAGACTCCCCGGGCTGCTCCTCGCCCCGCCTGTCGTTCGGATACGGCCGATACAGCTCGGCCAGTGCGTCCGGGGACTCCTCCAGCAGCAGGTCGTGCACGGATTTGGAGGACACGATCCGGCTCAGTCCGCCGGATACCGCCGGACGTATGCACAGCAGGCCGATGACATCGGTGCGGTCCACGTGGAACGGGAGCGCGGCGGAGCTCTCATAGCCCCGCTGGACGGGGCTGGCGATGTCCGCGCCGCGGTCCTCGACGCGGCCGAGCAGATCACCCTTGCGGCTCTGCGAGACCGGGCGCCCCACCAGCAGCCCGAAGAGCCAGTAGGCCATCTCGGTCTCCAGCGGGTCGTCCGCGCCCACGGGGAATCCCGTGACCACCGCGAAGCCCGGCTGTCCGGCCAGGCGACGCCGCAGTTCGGTGGCGAACTCCTCGGTGAGGCCGAGTCCCGCAGGCCTGCGGGAGATGAGGTCGGGCCGGCGGCCTGCGGCCACGGCGGCCCGTGCGGCGGCAGTCAGTTCGGCCGCGACTTCCGGTGCCATCGCGATGCGCCACTGCTGTTCCTCATCGGCCAGCGATGCCCCCAGCCAACCCTTTCCCACTCGAGAAATCCGCGGTTCCCCCGGAGAAATCTCTACCCGAACAGGAGTAGGCAAAATTTTCACCCCACTCAATTGGCTACATCAGGCGGGCCAGCTAATTAGCGCTCAATTGATTACAGCTAATAGCATGATCTCCGAACCCTAGGCTCGGCCGCCGGAATACGTCAATGTGATACAGGTCACACCCCCTCCGCAGGAAATTGCCATACCTCTACTTGACTATTGGACCGACGATCGAAAAGTCACGCGCATTACGGCCGAGGTGTTTTTAACTGAGCAATTTCGCACCCATTTCAGTATTCGCTGGGGATTTTCGGGCCAATTGCCAATCACGGTCGGCAAACGTGATACGCATCACACTGGTGGCGTATTTGGTCAAGGGTATGGTGCAGCCGTGGCGGGCCGGCAGCCGCAGCTGACGCCCACCCCGAGGGGGGTTCCGTGGCCTCACCGGCCGAGCCGACGAGGCCGCCCGTCGCCTTCTCGCGCCTGCCCTGGGCGATCCGCTCCCGCCCGGATGTCTCGGCACACACATGAACCCGGCCGTCTGACTTACTGTCACACCCTGGAGAGCCATGTCCCGTCGACCGTTCACCTCCGCCCGGCCCGTCGCGAGCGCCCTATGAACCCGAGGCGGCCCTCGCCCGCGAACCGGCTCTCCGCTCCGCCTCGGTGGCGCTGCGGAGGACCGTGACCGCTTGTTCCCCCGCGCCCTCGACGGCATCGACCCGCGCCGACACCCCCTCCGGGACCAGAGGTTGACATGACATCCACATCACCGGTGCCCGTGCCGGAGCAGGAGGCCCGAAGCACCCTCGTCGACGTGTTCGCCGACAGCGTGGTCCGGCATCCGGACGGCATAGCCGTTTCCGACGGGACCGCACAGCTCACCTATCGCCAACTGGATACATGGAGTCGGCGCATCGCCCAGCGGCTGCGGGAGCGCGGTGTGGCCCCGGGCGACCGGGTCGCGCTGCGCATGGAGGCCGGCTGCGACGCAGTCGCCGCCATCCTCGGCATCCTGCGCTCGGGAGCCGCCTACGTCCCGCTCGACCTGCGTAACCCCGCCGAGCGCAACGAGTTCGTCGTCGCCGACAGCGGGGCCTGTCACCTCGTCGGTGAGCCGGCCCCCTCCTGGGGCGCCGGGCTCGCTCACACCACCACCGATGAGGTGGCCTCGCTGCGTTCCGGCCCCGTGTCCGGGCTGCCGGAGACCGAGCCCGTACCACCGATGGCCGCGCCCACCGCGGACAGTCCCGCGTACGTCATCTACACCTCGGGAACCACCGGCGTGCCCAAGGGTGTACCGGTCCGCCACGGCAGTGTCGTCACCCTGCTCGACACCACCCGCGGGCTGTTCGCCTTCGGGCCGTCGGACCGGTGGCTGCTGTTCCACTCCCTTGCCTTCGACTTCTCCGTGTGGGAGGTGTGGGGAGCGCTCTCCACGGCCGCGACCCTGGTCGTCCCGCCGCAGTGGGTCACCCGCGCGCCCGAGCAGCTCCTGGAGCTGCTCGCCGACGAACGGATCACCGTCCTCAACCAGACACCGACCGCGTTCGCCATGCTGCTGCACACCCGCGGCTCCGACGGCCGTGACCTGCCCGACCTGCGGTACGTCGTCTTCGGCGGCGAAAAGCTCACCCCCGCGGTCCTGCGCGGCTGGGCGGACGCCCACGGCCTCGACCGACCCCAACTGGTCAACATGTACGGCATCACCGAGGTCACCGTCCACGCCACCTTTCACCGCGTCACCCGCTCCGACGCCGACGGCGACGCATCCGTCATCGGCGCGCCCCTGCCCGGCTTCACGGTACGCGTCGTCGACCGGAACGGATCCGAGATCCAGGACTCCGGCGCATGCGGTGAACTCTGGCTGGCCGGGCCACAGGTGACGGAGGGATACCTGAACCGTCCGGAGCTGAACACGGAGCGCTTCGCCGTCTTCCCCCCGGGCCCGGAGGGCATCCGCTACTACCGGTCGGGCGACCTGGTCAGCCGTACCAAGGACGGCGAACTCGCCTACCACGGCCGCGCCGACCTCCAGGTCAAACTCCGTGGACACCGCGTGGAACTGGGCGACATCGAGAACGCGGTGCGCTCACACCCCGGCGTCGTGGAGGCGATCGCCTGGCCCCGCGCATCGGCCGGCGGTGCGCAGCGCCTGTTCTGCGTCCTCCTCGCCCGCGAGGGAGAGCTGCCGGACATCCGCGAGCTGCGCCACCACGTAGCGGCGAAACTCCCCTCGTACATGCAGCCGGCCCGGTACCAGGTGGTCACCGCGCTGCCCCGCACGGTCAACGGAAAGACGGACCGGGACGCCCTGATGAAGGAGTGGGAGGAGAACCATGGCTGAGCCGGACCTCTTCCCGTCCACGCCCTACCTCACCGCGGTCGACGGGGTGGCCCTGCTCGCATACGACATCATTCCCGGTCGCCCCGGCGTCCGGGGGACGGACTCCCCTCTTCTGCTGCTCCACGGGCTGGGGGACGACAGGACCCAACTGCGCTTCCTGAGCGACGCCCTGTGCTCCGAGGGCGAGATCGCACTGCTTCCGACCCTGCGCGACCACCTGTCGAGCCCCGCTCCTGCCTGGGGTTACTCGCCCCTGGACTACGCGGCCGACGTACACCGTGTCACCGACGTCCTGCCCTCGCCCGCCCACGTGATCGGCTATTCGTACGGCGCCTTGGTCGGCCTGGTCCACGCGGTGGCCATGGGACCGGCCCGGGTCCGCAGCCTCGTCCTGCTCGACCAGTCCCTGGAGCGGCGGCCGCAGCGGATCGAGGGCGGCGAATGGGCGGAGTCGAGCTTCCTCAAATGGGAGTACGACTACACCCACCTGCTCGGCATGCTGACGGCTGCCGGGATCCCCGTACTGATGGTCGTCCCGCGGGACAGCCATGTGGTCCCGGAGACGGAACGAGCCGCGCTCCGCGCGCGTCGCGACCCCCTTTTCTCCTGCGTCCTGATGGACGGCGTACACGCCGACGTCGTGCGCCCCGACGGCCCCGTCACCTCGATCATCAAGGACTTCTACGCGCAGTACTGCCCGGCCCCCCTCAAGGAGAGCTGATGTCCCTCGCAGCAGAACCCGACCACACGGCGCTCCATGACGCCGTGCTCGGCATCCACCGCGCCGTCCTGGAGGACGATTCGGTCCTGGCCGAGGACAACTTCTACGACATGGGCGGCGACAGCATCCTCGCCCTCCAGGTGCTGGGCCGCATCGAGCGCGAGCTCGGCGTGAAGGTACCCGCCCAGGCGTTCTTCACCGCGCAGAGCATCGGGGACGTGGCGGAGCGGGTCACGGCGGAGCAGTCCCTCGGCACCGGAGCGGCGACCGGCCGGGACACCGCCCACCGCGGCCGGGCCTCCATGGCCCAGGAGTGGGCCCTGCTGTCCGCGCTGCGCGATCCGCAGGCGCCCCTCCTGCAGTTCCACGTCGTGTACCGGGTCACGGGCCCGCTCGACACCGACCGGCTCGGCGCGGCGCTGCGCCAGGTGGCACAGCGGAACGAGTCGCTGCGCACCTCGTTCCGGGCGTCGGGGGACCGCGCGCTGCTGACGGTGGAGCCCTGTCCCGAGGTCAGCCTGGAGACGAGGGACGACGAGGGGATACCGGACGCGGAACTCGACGAGTTCCTGCGCGGCTACGTGCGCCGGCCCTTCGACCGCTCGCGGGCCCCGCTGTGGCGGACCCTCGCCGTCCGCCGCGAGGCCCACGTACACATGCTGGTCTTCGTCTTCGACCACATGATCGCGGACGGCTGGTCGCTCGACACCTTCGCCAGAGACCTGTCGGCCGCTTATACGGCCGGTGAACTCCCCGCTCCTACCGCCGGATCCGGCGCCTACGCGGAGTGGGCCGCCGGGCAGTGGCAGCACTGGGAGAGTGGCCGGCAGCAAGAGCTGACCTCGTACTGGCAGAGCCAACTTCCCTCGGATGCCGCCGACTTCGGTCTGCGACTGCCCGGCCATCAGGGCACCGGGGAGCTGGCTCAGCCTTCCTCGCTGGTCCTGGACGTGGCACCGCAGACCGCCCGGACGCTGCGGGAGACATCCCTGGCCCTGCGGGCCACGCCCTACTGCGTCTCGATGGCCGTGGTGAAGGCACTGGTCGCCCACGTCACCGGACAGCCCCGCGTCACCCTGCTGACCACCAACGCGAACCGGCTGGACGGCGCGTACCAGGACACCGTCGGCTGGTTCGCCAACGGCGTCTTCCCCACGACCGACGTGGACCTCTCCGGCTCCTTCCGGGACCTGGTCGGCGCCGTGCGGGAGAGCATCCTGGGCGCCACGGCGCACGGCGACATGCCCGCCATGTACGTCCGGCGCGGGATCTGGCCCCAACTGCCCGCCGGCTTCCGCAAGGACCCCGGGGTGTACTTCATGTACAACGACGTATGGGGCTCCGGCCTCGGCTTCGGCGACGGCGTCGAGGTGAGTCCGTACCACCTCGTGGAGGACGCGGACTCCCCCGGCCTGCACATGTGGCTGCTGCGGGAGGGCGAGACGCTGCGGCTCCAGGTCCTGCACTACGCGTCCGAGTACCCGGCGGCGTACGTAAGCGACTTCGCCGGCCGCCTGGTGACAGCGCTGGGCCTGCTCACCGGGCAGCCGGACCGGCCGTTGTCGGAGCTCCTGCTCACTCTGTGACGGTGGGCGCGACCTCGACGCTTCCGGCGAACCAGTCGGCGAGGTCACGCATCCGGGCCGTCACCTCGCTGTCGTCCGCACCCCGGACGACGGCGAGACCGGCCCTGAGGTGGGAGGCGGCGGTGACGTCCGGCATCACCTGGCCGGGCGCGATGTCGAACTGGGCCCGCACCACACCCGGTCGGGCCAGCACCTCGTCCAGGCCGGGCATGGCCAGGACCCGGCCCGCCGGGGCGGGCAGGTTCATGCCGCCGTAGGCGCCCTCGGTGGTGTGGGAGGCGGGCGCGGCCAACGCGGAGGGCCTGCCGAGCATCAGCCGGGCCCACTCGGATCGGAGGTTGACCCCGAAGGCCAGTTCCACCACGTCGTCGGTGCGGCCCCCGCCCACCCGGGCCGCGCACTCGCCGAAGACGATCCGCCCGCCGGCCGTCTCCTGGAACACCTCCAGATGGAACGGGCCGTCCTGGTACTCCAACGCCTTGAAGGAGGTTTCCGCGACATCCCGAATTTCCTCGTACAACCGCGGGTATTCGGCGGGAGGCAGCGCCACATGGGCGACCAGTCCGCCCTCGTGCACTTCGATGAGATTCTGTAGATAGCGGGAGACTGAAAGGGCCTTTATTTCACCATTCCGGACGAGCCCGTCCACCTGGAACTCGGTTCCGTCGATGTATTCCTCCAGCAGCCATGGCCCTTCGCCGCCGACAGCAGCCAGGGCCATGCATTCGCGCGCGCTTTTCTCGTCGGTGAGCACATAGGTGTGCCGGGCGCCGCCACCGTCGAGAGGCTTGAGCACCTTCGGGAACGTGAGGGCAGCCAGGTCCGGCGCCGCCAGCGACTCCAGCACCTCGCTCGTCGCCGCGGGCACCCCGGCACCCCGCACCAACCGCTTCTGTACGTACTTGTCGCGCATGGCCAGCGTGCGCAGGGCCGCACCCTGCGACAGCCCGGCCAGTTCCTGCAACACCGCGGCCGGGACCAGGCAGAACTCCAGAACGCTGCAGATCACGTCGTAGTCGGCGAGGGCCAGGCCGTCGCGCGCGAGCCCGGAGAGCACGCCCTCCACCTGCGAGGGCTGCGGCACGACGACCGTCGCCGCGCCGGCCGCCCGGGCGGCCACGGCATCGGCGGGGGCGACGGCGCAGGTCACGTTCGCACCGGCCGCGACGAGCGCGGCGACGGCCCTGGGCATCCATCCGACGTGAAGAACGGCAACGGGCTTCTGCATGGATTGCTCCTGTGAGGAATTATCGGGGAATGCTTCTTCCATTCGTTCGCGAATCTATCGATCGGACCGCACGACTGTCATGTGACGTGCTTCACTTTTTGACTCATTGCCATGGTGCTCGACTGCGGGTAGCTTCACGTCCGCTGATCAATTGAATTTCCCGCACATCCGTTCCGTACGCACAGAATCGGAGAGCTGCGTGTTCACTAAATTAAACCCGGACTTCGGACTGACGGCCGAGGACTGCACCCGTCACCGCGCCGGCTTCCCTCCGGAGATCGTCGAGCGGCTCGCCGCCTCGGAGCCGAGGTGCGGAACCGGGATGCGCTGGACCTCGGCATCGGGACCGTCAGTCCCGCCCGGCTCTTCGCCCGGGCCGGGGCACGCCAAGGAGGCGGGGCGTTGACCGGTACACCCCTGACCGTCTCCCCCGGCCCGGCGCGGCCCGACGCCGCACCAGCGGGCCCCACGCTCGGCGAGGCGATCGGCGCCTTCCAGCCGGCCGGGCCCCCCGACTCCGGGACGCGCGAACGCCGCCGGGAACTGGCCGAGTTCGTACGGGAGAACGAGCAGCGGGTCCACCGGGCCCCGGCCGCCGAAAGGGACGAGGTGCGAGCCCTGCTCGGCTGGGACGACGACTCCCTGCACCGGTTCATCAACTCACCGATGGTGGTGCACAGTTCCACCCATGTGAGCATGAACGCCTTCGCCCCCATGGTCACCTTTCCCTGGTTCTGCCTGCGGCTGCTGACCGCCACCGCGGGCAGCGCCGACGGCGGCGAGGGATCACACCTGCGGACCCAGCTGACCCACAACAACCTCAGCGACAACCGCTGGAAGCCGCACGTCTGGTGGCGGCTGAACGCACGGGGACAGCTCGCACGCACTCAGCTGTTCAGCAAGCAACCCCGCTTCAAGCACCGGGTTCTGCTGACCCAGTCCGTACCTGGTCGGGCCACGGGCACGGAGGCGCCCGAGGGCGGGGAACTCGCGCCCCGCGACGCACGGGCCGTGCGACTGGCCCGGCACGCCACCAACTTCGCCTACTTCGCGATGATGTACCGGATGGCCCTGGAGCGGGAGGTGGGCCTGCACCTCCCGCACGGAACCGTCGAGATCCCCGTCGACCTCATGAACGCCTTCTCCCTGCGCCAGGGGCAGTTCCCCCGCTGGCACGAAACCCTCTACCGGCAGGGCTTCACACTCCGCAGGATCGGTCCTGACCACCTGCTCCAGGAACTGACCGCCGATGCCGCCGGAGAGCTGGGCGCCCCCGACCCGCTGCGGCCCGAAACCACCCTGATCTGCCCCAACTACATCAACGTCGGGCATGCCCATCGGATGGGCCCCTCCGCTGCCATCGGCGCCGACCGGATGGCGTCGTACGAGCCGGAGATGACCGGTGTCCTGTCCCGGTTCTTCGCGGAGCTCGGCGAGCCCCACAAGCCGCCGCAGTTCCTCGGGGTCGCCGGCATCAGCCTCGACCGGCTGCTGCCGCTGCCCGGAGAACTGGGCGCGGCCCTCACCGAACAGGGCGGCCAACCATCGCTGCCTCTGTACGCCGGGCTGTACGGCGACCGGCTCGTGCCCGCCCTCGACGCGGCCCTGGACCGGCCCATGGGCGAGTTGGCGTCGATCGTCACTCGCCACGTGTCCGCACCCTGATCCGCCCACCCTGTCCCACTCCACCGAGAGGAACCGACATGGCGCAGCACCCTGACTTCGGCCTGATCATCCGCCGCAAGGAGCTGAAGTTCACCGAGGAGGCCGGCTGCCTGATCAGCCGTCCCGTGGGCCCGCACGTCGGAGCGGAGTACGTCTCCGTCGACATCGTACGGATCCCGCAGGGCGCCAGCTGGATGCCCGACCAGTACACCACCGAAGAGACCACCGCCATCGTCTTCGAGGGCCTGGGACGCGCCCAGGTCGGCGGCGAGTCCACCGACGTGAGCTGCGGCTCCACCGCCTACGCGCCCACCGGCCACCCTGTCTCCTTCACCGCCACGAGCGAGGAGCTGACGGTGTACTTCTGGCGGGCTCCGCTCCCCGAGGGCGCACCGCGCGGCACCGCCCCCACGCTCTTCAACACCGTGCACGATTCGACTTCGGCCATCCGCAAGTTCGCCGGTACCGGCGAGATCGCCCCGGTCGACAACGAGTCCCGCGCGTACATGAACTTCCCGCACTGGCCCGGTAACGGCTGCGCCCACCTGTGCATCAACAGCGGGGTGGCCGCTCCGGGGAACACCTTCAACATCCACGGACACCCGGGCGCCGAGGATGCCCTGTTCGCCCTCGTGGGCCGCGGCCAGTTCTTCCTCGGTGACCAGTGGCTCGACATGGAGCCCGGCGACGGCGTGTACGCCCGCTCCGGGGTCCTGCACGGCACCCGCAACCCCGACGGCGCCGATGCGGCCCCGCAGTTCATCTCCGTCGGCGGCCCCGTGCCGTACGACGCGAACCTCTACATCGCCGCGGGGCTCTCGCCCGAGGTCGTCTGACCCGTCGTCCGGCTCGCACCGGCGCTCCCGCGCCCCTTCTCCCGTACCCGCCCCATGGAAGGCCCTGCCATGCCTGTTGTCACCGTCGACTGGTGGAGTGGAACCGAACACGAGCAACGCCGCGAACTGATCGAGGAGGTCACCGCTTCGGTGTCCCGCATCGCCGGCTGCCCGGCCGAGGCGGTCACCGTGATCGTCCGTGATGTGGAGCGGAGCCACTGGGGCAAGGGTGGCGTCCCGGCATCCGAGGAGGGTGCCGGATGACCGCCGAGCGAGCGAACGGGGCCATCGTCCGGGCGGCCGGACTGGAGTTCCGGCCGGAGAACGGATGCGACGTGGCCACCGCCGTGGGCCCCGACCTGGGCGCACGCATCGTCCGCCTCGACGTGGTCCGGGTGCCGCCGGGCGCCGAGTGGCACCCCCGGGACGCTCCGGACGAGGAGAACGTCGTTGTCGTCTTCGACGGCTCGGGCACCGCGACCTCGGGCACCGAGAAGGCCGAGATCGCGCGAGCGGGCGCCGTGTACGCGCCCACGGGGGACTCGTACTCGCTCACCGCGCACACGGGCGGCACTCTCACCGCGTACGTATGGCGCAGCCGACTGCTCGACGGGCGGCGACCGGGGACGGACCCCCGCCGCTTCAGCACGCTGTGGAACGAGGAAACCCAGCTGCGCGGCTTCGGCGGCACCGGCCACGCCGCGGCCTCCGACCGCACCGCCACGATGAACTTCCTCTTCTGGCCGGGCACCGGCACGCCCCAACTCTGCCTGCACTGCGGGGTGATGAGCCCGGGCGAGTACTTCAACGTGCACATCCACCCCGAGAGCGAGGAAGCGTTCATCGTCATCGAGGGAGAGGGACAGCTCTACCTCGAGGACCGCTGGTACGACGCCGCACCCGGCGACGTCCTCTACGCCTCCCCGGGCGTCCCGCACGGCACCCGGCACGACGGCGCGGATCCGGCCGGCCCCCGGTTCGCCACCTGCGGCGGGCCGACCCCCTTCGATCCGATGCTCTACCAGCGGGCCCGTGTGTCGCCCGAGGTGAGGTGAGTCCGGCATGTGCAGAATCTTCGGTCACTTCGATGCCCAGGTGTCCCGCCACGAGCTGCGGACGGTGTCCGCCGTCCAGCGGCACGGCGGCCCCGACGCCCAGAGCTGCGCCGTAGGGGCGGGCTGGGCGCTCGGCGCCAACCGGCTCGCCATCACGGACCCGTCCGGCGGCGCCCAGCCGTACCGGCTGGGCCCGCACCTCGCCGTCGTCTTCAACGGCGAGATCTACAACCACGCCGAGCTGCGCGCACGCCTCGCCGCGCTCGGCCACCGCTTCGACGACTCCTGTGACGGATCCGTACTCCCCGCGCTGTACGCCGAGTACGGGCCGGACTTCACCCAGCACCTCGACGGCATGTACGCGATCGCCGTGGTGGACCTGCGCGGGGAGCCGACCCTGCTGCTGGCCACCGACGAGGTGGGGATGAAGCCGCTGTACTACCACTGGGACGAGCGCACCGCGCAGCTGTGTTTCTCCTCCGAACTGCCCGCCCTGCTCGCCTTCCCCGGAGTCCCCGCCCGCGTACGGGAGGCAGGTCTGGACGAGTATCTGTCCACCAAGACCCCCTTCGGCGAGCGCACGATGTTCGAGGGGATCAGGGTCCTGCCGCCCGCCACGACACTGACCGTCACGCGCTCCCGGGGACTGCGTCCGATCCGCCGCCCGGCGCCGCCGGCCGCCGATGCCCCCGCCACCCTGGCGGAAGCCGCCGCCCGGGTACGCGAACTGCTGCGCCTCGAGACGGAACGCCTGATCCATGCCGACGTACCGGTTTCGGTGATCACCAGCGGTGGCCTGGACTCCAGCCTGGTGACCGCCCTGGCCGCCGAGTCGGCCCCGCAACTGCACAGCTTCAACATTGCCTACACGGGCGAGTGGCCGCACGACGAACGGCACTTCGCCCGCGAGGTCGCCCGGCGCAGCGGGACCCGCCACCATCAGGTGGAGATCGACCCGGGAGACTTCCCCGCACTGCTCCAGGACGTCGTCTGGCACCTCGGCCAGCCCAACGCCGACCCGATCACGCTCTCCACGTACGCGCTGTTCACCGCGGTGCGGGACGCCGGATTCCGGGTCGCCCTCACCGGCGACGCCGCGGACGAGCTCTTCTCGGGCTACGACCGGATACGGACGGCTCTCGACGTGCCGGCCGACGGCGACTGGGTGACCGGGTACCTCGACGCGCTCGCGGCCGTGCCGCGGGCCGTGCGGGAGAACCTGTACTCACCCGCCTACCGGGACTTCATCCGGTCCCGGCGGTCCGCGTCCGACCGGATCGCCGACACGCTCGGCTCGGCTGATGGGGACCGGCTGGAGGTCCTCACGGCGTTCGAGACCGGAAGCCGGCTGCCCGCCTACCACCTGCGCAGGGTGGACCACTTGAGCATGGCGGCCTCCGTCGAGGCCCGGCTGCCGTTCTGCCAGCCTTCGGTGGTGCGCTGCGCGACCGGCCTGCCCACCGCGTTCAAAGTGGGGGACGGCCGGGTCAAGCGCGTGCTGTACGCGGCCGCCGAAGGGCTGCTGCCCGACTCCGTGCTGGCACGGCCCAAACAGCCGTTCACGCTGCCCATCGCCGCGATGCTGGTTCCGGGAACCGCTCTGCACACCTTCGCCCGGGACCTGCTGGAGCCGGCGCGGCTGCGCCGGCACGCCCTGCTCGACCCGGTCGCGGTGGACCGGCTCTTCGCCGAGCAGGCCGCCCGCCCCAACGACCGGTCGGCGCTGGCCCTGTGGTCGCTGTTGGTCCACGAACTGTGGCTGGAGCAGTTCGCTCCGGCGACGGGTTCCGGAGCGACGGGACGCACGACGGCCGCCGCCCTGAGCGGTGGGCTGGCTGCATGATCGGATACCTCGCCGAAGCGTCGGGGGCGCCGTGTCCGACCCTGGTGCTCGACGCCGAAGGCCTCCCCCGAGCCGACCACCTGCTGCGTCCGCTCCTGACCGAGGTGCGCCGTCAGCTCGTGCGCGACGGGCACCAGAACACCCTGAAGATCGCACTGATCTCGGCCTCGCCCCATCCCCTGTTCGACCTCGACTACCGGTTCGTCCAGTGCCTGCCCGAATCGCTCGACGCGGTTGACTTCCACGGCAGCTGCGGCCACTCGATCGTGGCCTCGGTGCTCGTCGCCGGCGCCCGACGGCTGGTGGCGCGGCCCGCGCCGGGAGACCGCGTACGGCTGCGGGTCCTCAACAACGGCGACCACGTCGTCTGCGAGGTGGACGAATCCCGCCGCGGCAGCGGCAGCTTCACCCTGCACTTGGTGCAGCAGCCGGGCACCGCGCTCAGCAACGTACTGATGACGGGTCGCCCGCTCGACCGGGTGACCGCGGCCGGGGCGGAGTACGACGTCTCACTCGTCTCACTGGGAAACCCCTACGTCTTCGTCGACGCCCGGGATCTGGGACTGCACACCCGGGCCGCGTTGTTCGGCGCGGGGCGCGAGGTCTTCGAGGAGATGCAGGGCATCAGGCGGGCCGCCTCGGCGATGCTGGAGATGGACCCCGCCGGTGTCTTCCCCAAGGTCGCGGCCGTGGGCTCGTACGAGCAGAACCGGCTGTCCGCGCGGGCCATCTCGGTCCCCTCCTGGCATCCCACCCTCGCGCTGACCGGCACCACGTGCCTGGCCACTGCCGCGACCGTGCCGGGCACCGTGCCCGGGCGCCTCCACCGCGGGACGGCTCAGGAATCGGCCCGCATAGAGATCGACACCGCCGGTGGCCGCGCGGTGGCGGAGGTCAGGTCCGATCACCAGCAGCCCGAAGCGCTCCTCCAGTGGGTGAGCGTCAGGAGGAAACAGGCGCGGCTGCTCTCGGGTCCCTTCGCGATCGGACCCGACGCCCCTCTCACCGACCTTGCTGTCCACCCCTTCGACACTGCTGAGGAGGCCACCTCATGGACGCCATTGACGGTGTGACCGCGCCACCGGCCGTCACCGACCGCACCGTACTCAGCCGGCGGTACGCCGCCCTCTACGAAGTACTGCACGCCCACGCGGCCGAGGCCGACCGCGCCGGACGGCTGCCGCGGGCCGTCCTGGACGCCCTGCGCTCATCCGGCATCCTTGCCACGGCCGTGCCGCGCGAGTTCGGCGGTGACGGCGGCGGGGCCCTCCTGGTGAACCGGATCGTCGAGCAGGTCGCCGGCCTCGATCCGTCCGTCGCCATCATCCTCTTCCAGCACTTCGCGGTCACCTCCCGGATCGCCGAATGGGCCTCCGACGAGCAGCGCGCGCACTGGCTGCCGCGCCTCGCCGACGGCCGTTGGCTGGCCGCGTCGGCGTGGAGCGAGACCGGCGCGTCCGCGGACAAGCGCAACATCGCCACCGAGGCGGTTGCCGCGCCGGGCGGCTGGGTGCTCAACGGCGCCAAGAGCTTCACCACCGGGGCCGGGCTCGCGCAGGTGTACCTCGTACTGACACAGACCTCCCGGCCCGGTTCCACGGACACCACGTACGGCAGCGACGGCCAGAGCTTCTTCCTGGTCGAAGCGGACACACCCGGGCTGGTCGCGGACACCGGCATGGACCTGGTGGGCATGCGGGCTTCTGCCACGGGATCCGTCGAACTCGACGGCTGCTTCGTCCCTGCCGGAGCCGCTCTCGGCCCGCTCGGCAAGGCGGCGTCCATCATCGCCGGGGTCCGCGAGACGGGTGCGACTCTCGGAGCCGTCGCCGTCGGGATCGCGGACGCGGTCCACCGGCTGGCCGAGGTTCACGTCCGCAAGCGCGGCGCCGACGCCCTCGCCGTCCGGCACCTCGCCGAGCTGGCCGGACGCGTGGAGAGCGCACGCGCCGCGGTCGAGAGCGCGGGCCGCCGCGACAACGCCCGCCCCGGTCTGGCGACCCTGCACAGCAAGGTGATCGCGTCGACCGTCGCCGAGGAGGTCTGCCTGCTGACGCAGCGACTACTCGGCAGCGCGGGCTTCCTGCGCGACCACCCCGTCAACCGACTGGCCCGGGACGTTCGCGCTGTCGGCCTGATGGGTCCCACCAACGAACTCTGCCTGAAGCTGATTACCCAGGAGGGCTTCCCGTCATGACCGACAATCGCGAACCGGACCGGCTGGACCTGGTCCTCCACGGGGGACAGCTGGTCACCCCGGAGGGTGTGCGCACGGGCACGGTCACCGTACGGGACGGCCGGATAGCGGCCGTCCTCCCCGCGACCGCTCCCCTGCCGCCCGCCACGCGCGTGATCGACGCCGCCGGACGCCACATCCTGCCCGGCCTGATCGACTCCCACGTCCATTTCCGTACCCCGGGTCTCACGCACAAGGAGGACTGGGAGCACGGCAGCCGGGCGGCTGCCGCGGGCGGGGTGACAACGGTGATCGACATGCCCAACACGCGCCCGCCCCTGCACGACACGGCGGGCGCCTTCCGCAAGGCCGCCCTCATCGAGGGCAGATCTCTGGTGGACTTCCGCTTCCACATGGGGGTACGTGCGGAGAGCGTGGACGCTCTGGCCGACCTCGACCCGCGGGTGGCGACCTCCGTCAAGGTCTTCATGGCCGGCCACCACACGGCCCCCGATGTCATCCACGACCACAGCGTGCTCAGCAAGATCTTCTCCGTGGCCGCGGACCACGGCATCCGTGTCGTGCTCCACGGAGAGGACGGCGGTGTCTTCTCGCTCCTCGACACCTATCTGCCGCCGCCGCTCTCGTACTCCGCGTACGAGCCGGCCCGCCCGCGCAGCGGCGGAATCGTCGCGGCGGCCCGTATCGCGGAACTGGTCCGCCGGTACGGCACCGCGGCCCACGTCCTGCACGTCTCCTCCGCCGAGGAGTGCGACCTCCTGGCAGCGGCCCGGCACTCCGGCCTTCCCCTCACCTTCGAGGCGACTCCGCATCACCTCTCGTTCACCCGGACGGACACCCGGCGCCTGGGCGCCCGTATCAGGCTGAGCCCCGCGATCCGGGAGGAGCACGACCAGAGCCGCCTCTGGGAGGCGCTGCTCCACCAGGATCTGGCGACCCTGGGCAGCGACCACGCCCCCCACACGGCCGAGGAGAAGACGCTCTCCCCCGCCGACGCCCCGCCGGGCCTGCCCGGCGTTCAGGAACTGCTGCCCGCGGTCTTCACGGGAATGCGCCGCCGCTGGCCGGACCGTACGCCCGACGAACTGCTCGGTCTCATCGCACGCCTCTGCTCGCAGCACCCCGCGGAGCTGTTCGGCCTCGACTCACGCAAGGGCCGCCTCGATGTGGGGTACGACGCT
Organism: Streptomyces sp. NPDC001493; assembly: GCF_053597235.1. Classification (NCBI taxonomy): domain Bacteria; kingdom Bacillati; phylum Actinomycetota; class Actinomycetes; order Kitasatosporales; family Streptomycetaceae; genus Streptomyces; species Streptomyces sp. NPDC001493. Next base: position 16,494 of record NZ_JBSFHV010000040.1, on the reverse strand, counting down.
GATTTCGTCGTCTTCGACAGTGCGGCGACGTGGTTCATGACGGCAGACCAGGTGCAGTCGAAGTGCGGCTGGTCCGCGTACGAGGGATCCACCTTCACCGGTCGCCCGGACGTCACGATCAGGCGGGGCGAAATCATCTGGGACCGGGCCGCGGAAGCTTTCGGGGAGCCGTCGGGGGTGTGGCTGGCCTCGTCGTAGCGCAGCTCCAAGGAAGTTCTTGGAGGAGGCCGCGGGGCGTACCGTGTCGGACCTCGGGCCGGGTACGCCCCGTCATCCGCTACTCCGCCGTACGAGACTCGGCGTACGCCTCGATGATGGTGCGCTCCTGGTCGAAGAGATTGTCGGGCAGCCGGCCGACGTCGAAATAGGAGAGTTCCAGAACCTCGCTGCGATCGGGGCGGACCTCGCTCGGCAGGAGTGGCGCCGAATAGACGATCGTGACCTTGAAGATTTCGTCCCCGTTGGGGTACTTGTAGTAGAAATTCTGCCCGGAGAAGATTCCGACCAGTTCCAGGTCGCCGACCTCGATGTTGGTCTCCTCTCGGACCTCTCGCCGCGCCGTGTCCTGGATGGTCTCACCAGGCTCCATGTGACCGCCGGGCAGACTCCACTCACCCGTGTCGGTGCGCCGGGTGAGGAGGATCTTTCCGTCTTCCCTTTCCACGATGACGAGTGCTCCGGGAAGGAGCAGAGGCCTGGTTCCCACCAGGTTGCGCATTTCCTTGATGTAGTCCATAGCTCAACTCTCCGCGCTCGTAAGGTAGGCCAAGGCGATCCGCGCAACTTCTTCGGTGAATTCATGTGCCAGTTCGGGCAGCACGATGTGGCGGGCGCGCCGACCGTATCCCGAGTCCAGATCCGCGCGGACCGCGTCGTGCCGCACGAACCGGTCGCGCCCTCCGGTCACCACCAGGACGTCAGGTCCGTCAGGTCCTGCGTGCCCGGTGTCCGGAGCCGGTATCCGGCCGCAGGCCAGCACGGCTCGCTCGCACAGTGACGAGCCGGCCAACGCCATGGCGGCCACCGAAGCGCCCTGGGAGAACCCCACGACACCGGTATGCCGCGCCGGTACCCGGTGGCGCTGCTGCATCCGCGCGATGTATTCGGCCACGGCCGGGGCGGCCCGGCGGGACCGCTCCGCGATCACCGAAGGCTGCGAGGAGATTTCGAACCAGGCATGCCCCTCCCGGGCGAACCTGGGTGTGCACGGCCCGTCCGGGCCGACGACCACCGTGCGGATGTCCTGGCCCTCGCTGTCGTCCGCGGCCGCGGCCAGGACTCCGGCGATCCCCGCCCCCGTCCCGCCGTACCCGTGCAGCGCGACGATCAGCCGGCGGTGTCTAGACACTGACCGACGCCTCGCTCCTGGCCGCGGAGTCATCCAGCCAGCAGAACCACTCCACGGTGGACAACAGCGCGAACGCCAGGGTGGAGGCCACCGCGTCACCGGCGGCCAGACGCTCACGCAACAGCAGCATTCCCGCAGGCCGCACACCCAGGCGCTGGTGCAGCGACTCGGTGGCGTCGGCCAGAGTCCGGTCCACCCGCGGCAGCAGGCCGCCCCGTAGCCACTCGCGAACGGGGGCGCGGAAGGGCAGCTTCGGCTGCACGCCGTAGGACGGCGGGAGCAGGTCGGCGAATGCCTCGCGCAGCGCCGCCTTCGTCAGGCTGCCACGCACCAGCGAATGCGCCGGGTACCGCCTGGCGAGTTCGGCGACTCCACCGTGCAGGAAAGGCGTTCTGCCTTCGATGCCCTCGGCCATCAACAGATGGTCGGTGCGACGCAGCAGCGGTTCGAGGCTGTGCTCGTACTCGTGCTCCCGTACCACGTCGACGACGCTGGGCTCGACGCCGTGGCGTTCCGCGGCGGCCGTCCGCGATCGGTCTATCGCCCTCCTCAGCTCTCCGGTGGCGTCGGCACACGCGTCTCTTCCGAGGAGTGCGGTGACAAGTTCCAGCCGCTCGTCCGGGAGGTAGAAGTCGACGGGATCCGTGAACGCACCGGCGTAGAGCGCCCGGTAGCGGTGGTAGCCGGCGAACAGTTCGTCCGCTCCTTCACCGACCAGCAGCACCGTGATCCCACTGGCCTTGGCCAGCTCCGCCAGCGCCCGGTACATCGGCAGGCTCGACATGGCCACCGGTTCACCGATCGACCGGACTGCGGCCGGCAGCCCGGCGAGCAGGTCAGCCGGGCCGAACGAAGTCGAGCGGTGCCGCCAGGTTCCGATGACGTCATCGGAAAGACCCAGGTCGCTGAGGTCGCTGACCCCGTCGCCGGTGTCCTGGGGCCGGACGCTGACCGTGGGCAGATCGCGGATGCCGCGCCGCGCGAGCAGCCGGGCCACCAAGGTGGAATCCAAACCACCGCTGACGGCAAGACCCACCTGGCGGTCGGTCAGCAGCATCTGGTCGACGGACGTCTCGAGGGCGGCCCGCAGCTCCGCCGGCTCGGGCATGCCGGGGGCAGAAGGCCTCGGAGGTGTCAGGACCGACTGCGTGATCCGCCCGTCGCGCAGGGTCAGCCGCTCTCCTGGCCTGACCGCTCTGATCCCCTCGAAGAACGATCCGCCGTCGACGACCCGGCGCCCGCTGAGCAGGAACTGCGCGAACGCCGCGGGCCTGACCGGAGCCTGGCCGAAGACATCCACCAGTGGCCCCACCTCGGAAGCGACCACGACGCCGTCCGGTGATTCGCGCAGGTAGAGAGGTTTGATGCCCAGCGGATCGCGCACGGCCCGCAGCGTCCCGTCAGGGCCCCCGCTGACCACCGCGTACATCCCGTCCACCGCGGTTGCCGCGTCCGGTTCGCCGGCCCGCCGGGCCTCTTCGAAACCGCCCTGCGGCACGCGGCCGTCGGCACGGTAGACCTCACCGTTGAACGCGAAGACGGCATCCGACTCGGCGAAGGGCACGGAGTCCTGGTGTCTGCTCCGGATCCGGAGCCGGGCCATCCCCAAGGCCGCGGTTCCGTGATCGACGAGGCCGCAGCCGTCCGGCCCGCGATGCAGTAGCTGCTCCAGGACCCGGGCTGCGACTTCGCCGGCCGGCCGTCGCCCCGTGTGCGGTGTCAGCGAGACACCCACCACGCCGCACACGGTCAGTCCCCGCTGCCGGAGACCGGCGGATCGAGGAGACTGCTGTTGTAGTCGCCGGCCAGGACGTGGTTGAGGTAGGTGCCGGAACCGGCGACCACTTGGTAGCTGTGCCGCACCCCCGAGGGGATGAACACCGCGGCCGGGCTGAGCACCCGGAACGACTCCTCGCCCAGGTGCACGTCCACTTCGAGACCCTGGTACTCCTCCTGGGTGCCGAGGAAGACGAACAGGCTGTCGCAGTGGTGCACATGGCCATCGACGTGCCCGGCACCGTAGTTGTCGAGTTCGGGGATGCGGCGGGCGATGCAGTACTGGCCGGCGCCGGCCACGAACCTGTCGTCCACCAGGACGAATCGGTCGCCGGGTCCTGCGCGGTGGTGACGCAGTTCCGTCGCGGACACGATCGGCGGCTTGACGATCCACTCGGCCGCGGTCCTCGGCAGTCCGTCACCGCCGATGAACCGTTCGGCTCCGAACAGCTCAGGAGCAATCCACTCGTAGGAGGAGGGATCGCGTTCCACCGCCATGAGATGGAGTTTGGACACATGGCGGAATGCGTTCTTGCCCATGACGGGCCGTCGGTCGTCCGGCGCCGACCGGGAGTAGGCGCCGACGCGACGGCTGAGGTCGCGCAGCCGCTGACCGTCCGCACACGTGCGGCTGCCCCTGTGGTGCAGGTTGGCGAGCAGCGCGCCCAGATCAACGATTCCGGACCGCTCCCCGAGCCCGTTCACCGAGGTGGAGACCCAGGTGGCGCCGGCGTCGATGGCTGCGAGTGCGTTGGCGAGAGCGAGACCTCTGTCGTCGTGCAGATGCACCTCGATCTCGGCGTCAAGGCCGCTCGACACCAGCCTCCGCACGAGTTCGCCCATTGCCCCCGGTTCCAGCACCCCCACGGTGTCGGCGATACAGATCCGGTCAGCGCCCGCTTCGACCGCTCTGGTGTACGTCGCCACCAGTAGGTCGAAGTCGGTACGGCTGCTGTCCTCGACGGTGAACCGCACCTTCAGGCCCAATTGCCGTGCGCATCCGATGGATTCGTCGATCTTGCGGTGCACGTCGTCTCTGCTGTAGCCGGGGAGCCTGCTGTTGAGTGAAATCTCGTTCACCCCGAGGAAAATGCCCACCCAGTCGGCACCGGTCTTGGCCACCGCATCGACGTCGTTGTTGTTCGCCCTGGCGTGTGCGAGAACAGGCACCTCACCGCTGGCTTCCACTACGGCTGCCACCCGAAGCTGCTCTTGGTGGCCGATCGCCGGGTGCCCGCATTCCACCATGTCGACACCGCACGCTATGAGAGATCGAGCCACTTCCACGCTCTGCTCCGTGGTGAAGGCGCCGTTGGCAGCCTGCATTCCTTCCCGCAGCGTGGCGTCGACGATGCGCACCGCCCGGTCATTCATGGTCGCCCCTCTTCGTTGCCCGAGTCAGACCAGCACCTGCCGCACACACCCCGCCCCGGTACGCGCCGCCGGTGGTACTGCCGTACATGTCGGCGTATTCGGGCGGCAGGGCAGGACTGTCCGCGAAGGAGAGCCACAGCCGCAGAAGCAACCTGCCCTCGTCAGGACCTGCGGCATCACGGAAGGCGCTCCTGGCGTGCAGGATGTGGAAGTTGTTGATGCATTGAATGTCGCCCGGCCGCAGTTCCATCTGCAGCGCCACTCCCGGCCGGTGGAGCAGCTCGTCCATGAGATCCATGGCAGCGACCTGCTCGGCGGTCAGCCGCGGTGCCTGCGCATGACGCTGGGAACCCTCGACGAAGCGCCGCACATAGCGGGCTGCGAAATCCCCTGCGAACCGGCTGAACACAGGAAGGTCACACCAGTCGGGACGACCTGGAGGCGCCTCGCCTCGCTGGTCGTGCGGGAACGTCTGGTACAACACCGCCAGCAGGTCGGGATGTTCGCGCAATATGAGGTTGTGGAGGGCTTTGCTCGAAACGAGTTGGCTGTGTCCGCCCTCGGCGGCGGCGCGGATGCACAGCAGTCCGATGACGTCCGTACGATCAGCGTGAAAGGGGAGGGCGCTGGAACTGTGGTGGCCACGCTGGGTAGGAACTGCGATCTTCGCCCCTTGGTCCTCGACCCGGGCGATGAAATTTCCCGCACGTGTCTGCGAAACGGGCGTACCGATCAACCTGCCGAACAGCCAGTACGCCGCTTCCACCAGTTCGGACTCGCCGTCCACCGGGAACCCGGTGAGCTGGACGAAGCCGGGGAAGCCGGCCAGACGCCGCTGTACCTGTCCGACCAGGGAACGCGTTGCCGGCCCGACCGGGGGAGGTGATGCGTCGGGGTTCTTCTCCGCTGCCTCGTCAAGGAAATCGCGGGCCAACATGAGCAGTTCGTATGCGACTTCCTGCGGAACAGGGAGACGCCACTGTTCAGGGTCAGCGGACAGGTCCGCTTCGAGCCAGCCCCCCGCTACTGCTGTCGGTGCACTGTGCATCTCGGTCATACACCACTTCCCGCGCGGCAATCAGTGGTGACCTCCGAATGCCCCCGGCCGGACCGGCACCGTCCAGCCGGATCACCGCGCTGGACGGATGCGGACATGGACAGATAGTCGCTGTGGCGCTCATGGGTGTAATCGGTGAACTCACCTGCGATGAGCGAGTCCCTTATCTCCCTGATGCCATCGACGACCTTCATGTCCGGGCGGAACCCCAGGTGCTTCTCCATGCGCTCGAAGCTGACCCGGTAATCACGTACGTCGGTGACGGAATCCAACGTGACGACTTCAGATCCTGGCACCTCGGCCGCGATCTGCCGGCCTATGTCACCGAGTTGGTAGCAGTCCGCATCGGAGCCGCAGTTGTACACCTGCGGTACGGAGGGTGTGGCGCCTGCTTCCATGGCCAGTTGCAGCGCCTTCGCGGCGTCGTTGACGTGGAGGAATGGCCGCCATTGCTTTCCACCATGGACTTCGACCTTGCTGTTACGGACCGCGTGCGCCGTCATCACGTTCACCGCAAGGTCAAATCTCATGCGGGGCGCCAACCCGTACAGCGTGGCGAAGCGCACAATAACAGGCGTGAATCCGACATCCTGACTCACCAGGAGATGGTGTTCGGCGCGGACCTTGGATTCCGCGTACACCGACTGCGGTTGCAGAGGTGAGTCGATGTCCGCCACATCGTCGACGACACCGTAATTACTGCAGGTAGAGGCGAAGACGAAGCGGGCCACCCCTGCCTTACGGCACTCCGTGGCCAGCCGCACGGTGGCAAGGTAGTTGACCTCCCAGGTCAACTCGGTGTTGATGCTGCCTGCCGGATCGCCCACGACTGCTGCCAGATGAACCACGCAGTCCACGTTCTTCAGCACCGCCGACCAATCATCGATATCACGCACATCGCATTCGATGTAGTCAACGGGGCCTCCCTCCATGCGCCAGCCCGGAATCAGTCCATTGTCGAGAACGGTCACGTGATATCCGCCGTCTCGCACCAGCCTGCTCACCAGGGCAGATCCGACGTACCCGCAGCCGCCGGTGATCAGAACCCGCCGGCTCACGCGCCCTCCTCAGATTCTCCGGCGCCCTCGCCCTGGGGCTCGATGACAAGTACGTCAGGAACAACGGCACCCGCGTACCACGGCTGCGCTCGGCGCAACTGGGCCCGCAGTTCCTTCTCGTCCGGCACGCCGCGCACCGACAGCCGCGCGTGCAGCACCAACGAGCCGTCTTCTGTGTGCCGGGGAGTCAGTTCGCAACCTGTGACGCCACGTACGGAGAGCAGCAACCGCCTGGTCATCTCCGGATCGATGGCGACCTCGCTTCGGTGCCCGTACAGCAGCGAGCTCCGCGCGCCGAGTTCCGGAATCCCCAACTCCGCGATGGGCAGGTCGGGATTCTCCCCCAGCGCCTCCAAGAAGGTGAGTCCGTGGTCCAGGATCTTCCGTGCGTCCCGCTCCGCGCACAGCGGTCCGCGCACGGTGAGCAGGAGGAGCGGATCCGGCAAGTGGCGAATGGTGAGGGCGAGATCCGGCTTGCCCGCAGCCGGGTCGTACCGCATCGTCACGTTCCGCAGCCGCTCCGGGGCCGGTCCGTAGAGGAACGATGCGTGTGCGCGGCGGATCGTCGGCACGTAGTTCACTTCGAAGGCGGGCTGGAACACCGCGCCACTGGAGCGCTCCTCGGAATTGATCCAGTCCAGCAGCGCGTTCGCGTCGTACATGGTGTTTCCGGTGCCCGCGTCGAGCGCCTTGCCCGACTTCTCCAGTCGCGTGCGGAGGGTGTCCTCGAGGTCACCGTCCACGACGGAGAAGAAGGGTTGTGCGATCTGCGCGACTGCCCGGAATTCCGCCGGCAGCGCACGATTCCCGTGAGTGGTCTTGAACGTGTGCCGATGCTGGCCCGACAACAGGCCGACCACCGTGCTCAGCGCGGCCACCCACGCCGTCTGCGGAGACACGCGCAACTTACGGTAGGTCGCCACCAGCCGGTCCGTCGTACCCCGGTCCAGCGGCACCTGACACACCTGAGCCTGCTCGGTCTCCGGCCGCTCTCCCGCACCGTACGTGCAAGACCGCGGCGCGGTCGCGAGCACTGATTTCCAGTACGCGGTGCTCTCTTGGACATCCGGGTGCTCGATGCCCTGCGCGTAGGTGCTCGCCTGCGGTGTGATGCTGTGCGCGGTGTTGCCGCTCTTCCGCAGCAACTCGGCGAGGTGGGCGGCCACCGCCTGCTTGCCGAGCGCATCGACGAAGACATGCGAAAGGCTCAGCTTGATCGCCGATACGTGATCCCCCGCGACGTAGAACACCGCTTTGACCGACGACTCCCGTGGCTGAACCAGAACCGTGGTCCAGAGGTTCTCGTCGGGGTCGTAGGGCCTCGTCTCAATGCTGTCCTGGATCTTGGCGAGTGCCTCACGTGCCGATATCACCCGCTGCCGCGGGATTCCGTGGTCGTCGTGGCACAAGCGGCTGCGGAGTCCCTCGTGTGCACTGATCAGTTCGCTCAGTGCCTGCGTTGCGGCGTCCAGGGAAGTGTGCTCAATCGGCGACACGACGAGCGTCTGAACTCGCTCCGGCAGCTCGGCATCGGACCAATTGCGGTGGTTTCGCAGCTGGGATGGATTAAGTTCCAGTAGTTCGTTGTCGTCGTTCATATCTCATCCAACTTCCTGCAGCACGACGGATTCTCAGCGAAACGACGGTTACTCGGAGAACTCGATCAGGACGGCAGTAGCGTCATCCGATGCCTTCCTGCGGGGAAACTCGGTAGCTGCTTCGTCGGCCAGCTCCAGCGCCCTGGTCTTGTCGATCACCTCTTGGCAACTGGTCGCCTTGAGCGATCGGTAGATTTCGCGGCGGTCACTGTGGCCGAATATGTCGGTAATTTGCGTCACGCCGTCTGTCAGCAGCGCGACACCGGCGAGCTCCGCCATCGAGAAGCGTCCGCTCACTGCCTCCGCGGCCACACTCGGATCGGCGGCCACCGTAAAGAAGCCCTCTTTTGAATTTCGGAAGGCGTCACCAAACTTCTGGTAATCCTTGGTGGTGCGCTCCCACTCCTCGGATCCGATGGGAAGGGCATCGAGCCGAGCCCGCCAGCGCCGCATGTCCTCTCGTTCCCTGACGTCCTCCACGCGCGTGTCACGGAGGAAGTGCACCTCCGCCGCAGCTGCCGCCGTGGTCTCGACCATCGCCTCGCTGTCGCCGAGAACCAGGTACTCGAGGTGGTCCATGTCCCAGCGGACCGCCGCCAGCGTCGCCTGTGGAGTGCGCGGATGCCCGAGATCGCATACTCCGAAGTGCTGGTCGGTCGTCCTGGAGATCGCATCGGCCAGACACTGGGCGAAGGGCCGGTCCATCCTGGCCGCGAGCTCCAGCAGGCTGCCCCCGACCGAGGTGGTGAACCACGGCGTGCCGTGTGAGCACCCCGTTCCAGGGGCGACAGGCGCGCTGACGCCGTCGAGCACGATGGCTACGCCACCGCGCCCCACGGCCGGCAACGCCGCAGCGGCAAAGTCCTCATTCCACGCGGCTCCGTGGGAAGCCCTGCTGGCGATGTCAATGCGCATATGTGTCCCCCACACTCGTTCCGGAGAGATTGCGGACCGCAGGCAGCAGCAGAAGAACGAGACAAACCACGATGCCTATGCCGGTCGCGAAATGGAGTAGCTGAACAGCACCTACGACTCCGGCCACAGGGCCGGCCAGCGCCTGCCCCACCGGCTTCATCATCAGCGAGCCCGCCGCGTCATAGGCGTGCACTCGACCAAGGAACTGGACCGGTATGTGCGTCTGTACGCTGGTGTGGAACATGACGCCCCAGAACGCCATGCTCGCCCCGCCGACGCAATAGCAGGCGCCGAGCATCGGAGCCGACAGGTCGAATGTCGAACTCAGCGGAATCAGCACGTAGCCGAGCATGGCGATGGTGGCCGCACGAAGCGGTCGCGTCGGACGCAGTTTGATCGCGATCACTCCGCCCAGGACGCTGCCGAGTCCCATGGCGGACATGACCAACCCAAAGGTCGAAGCGCCGAGTCGATCGACCAGGATGCCGTTGGTGAGGGTCAGGGTCGGCCCCCAGGAACCCAGTTGGAACAACGTCCAGACCGCTACGACTTGCCACAGCCACCGTCGCGCCACGAACTCACGCCAGCCCACGACGAGATCGCTGCGCAGCGATCCCTTCGGCCCGTCGGTCTCGGGCAGTGGCGCCAGGCGCAACAGCAGCAGACAGCAGCCGCTGGCGCCGAACGTCAGGGCGTCGAAGGCCATCACAGCGGCGGGCTGCATCAGTGCGAGCAGCCCGCCCGCGACAGCCGGGCCGAAGACGACGGTGGACGACTCCGCTATGCGCAGGGTGGCGTTGGCTCGCTGCACATCGGACGCGAGCCTGGGAGTCACGCTGGCCACGCCCGGCTGGAACAGTGCACCGGCGGTGCCGAGCATGGCCAGCAGCGCGAGGATCACCCAGAGGTGCGGTCTTCCGGTCAACAACAGGCCGGCCAAGACGAGTTGCACGGCCAGGCGCACGAAGTCCGCGAAGATCATCAGTCGCCGTGCGCCGAGCCGGTCCGACAGCACCCCGCCGAAGATCATGAATCCCGCGAACGGCGCCAACTGTGCGGCCAGCCCGTATCCCACACCCGAGATGCCGTAGCCGGCCTGCAGCATGGCGGCAGTGATCGCGACCGGGAGCGCCGCGTCCCCCAACAGCGACGTGGCCCGGGCCGTGAAGAAGAGTCGGAACCCCGGAACCCAGAGTGTTGGCTTGGCGTTCCGCTCTTCGACCTGGACCCCGTCGTTGGTCACGCTGAGTCCGACTTGGCTCCAGCCCCGGCGAAGGAACGTATCTGCTCGAGCGTCATGACGTCACGCTCCTGGAAGTTCGCCGCGGCGCTGTCCGCGAAGACCACGACCATGCCACGGCGGTCCTCGTCAGAGGTGTTCGGCTCACTCCCGTGCACGAAAGTGGCTTCCCACATCGCGGCATCGCCGGGCTTGAGCACGAAGTCGTGCCGCTTGCCGAGTTCGGGCACCTTGTAGCTCAGGGTCTCGTGCCACGGGTGCTCGGGGTCGTCGCGGTGTTCGATCACGCCATGGACATGCGAGCCCGGAAAGCCGTGCAGACCTCCGTTGGCAGGCGACACGTCGGTCAGAGCGACCCACATGTTGAACACGCCGGGGAGATGGCGCTCCCACAGAGCCTGATCCTGGTGAGGAGCGACGTGGGTGCCGATACGGGCAGGCTTCAGGAATGCCGCGTGGAGGATCGCCACGGCACTCGGACCGATGAGCTTCTCCGCCAGGTCGACCGCCCCCATCCGCAGGAGAATCGGCGCGTAGAGCTTCTTGTCCATCCACAGGAGCCGACGCAGTTTGCGCAGCCTGCGCGCCTCTCCCTCCTCCTCGTCGTACTGCGCCTGATAGCCCGGCGGAATCCGGTCCGCGGCATCCAGCTTGTCGAAGTGCTCGAGCACGGCCAGCCGGTCGCTTTCACACAGGCGAGGTCCGAGTTCGAGGAATCCATTGCGTCGGAACTTCGCCCAGTCCAGGTCGAATTCTGTTGCAGTCATGTTCACTCCTTGGCGTCGGTCGAGTTCAGCGCATTCCATCGCGCTTGGGCAGCGCGACGGTCGATCTTGTGCTGTGCCAGTCGAGGAAGTGGTTCCGTCGTTTTGATGATGCGGCGTGGTGCCCGCTGGTTCCCCAACTCCAGAGCGAGGTGTTTACGTAGGTCTGCGGTCCCGGTTTCCGCATCCTGCCCCGGTGCCACTCGCACGAGAAGACCCACATCTTCACCGGAGGGCAGCTGAAGTCGGATTGCCGCCGATTCCAGTACCTCGGGATGCCCGTTGGCCACCTCTTCGATCTCGTGCAGATAGATGGTGAATGCCCCTCTGAGCACCACGTCCTTGTACCTGCCAATGATCGAGTAGCAGCCGCTTGCGTCTCTGCGGGCAAGGTCGCCGGACCTGACCCAGCCCTCCCGGAACAATTCCTTGTTCGCACTGTCGTTTGCGTAATAGCCGTGGCTTACCGCTGGCCCACGCAGTTCGAGTTCGCCTTCTCCTTGGCCGTCGACGATACTGCCGTCCGCTGCCCGCAGCCTCGCTGTCACGGTCCTGGGCCGGCCGATGGAGTGTGTCCCTCGGCCGTCAGGTCCGACATCTCCGAAAAATGCTGCGAAGGAGACCTCGGTGAGGCCATAGACATTCAGGAGTACGGCCTGGCAGTTCTCCTGAATGGCCCGCTGCGACTGCTCGAAGAGGGCTGCGCCACCCGACAGACAGGCGATGGTGTGCCCGTGTTCGGCTTCAGGATCCACCGACATCTTGGTGAGGAGATCGACGAGCGGCGGAACCAGATAGGTGACGTCGACATCGTGCTCTCTGAGCCTCGCCCAATAGTCTTTGGCTGTGGCAACGGAGAGCTCGGGAAGGACCGTGACGGGCAGTCCCATGACAGCGGGCCACAGGTAGTTCATACCGAGGATGCCAAGACCTGACAGACGCATGGTGACGCCGAAGCGGCGCCGTCCTTGCCCCAGGAGCTCGGTCAGCGCGGCACCGCCGGCCCGATAGGCATGGAGCAGCTGACTGTGTGACAGCACCACTCCCCTCGGGTCGCTGGTGGAGCCCGAGGTGTAGCTGAGCAGCGCGGTGTCCACCGGCAACGGGGGAGGATCCGTGTCGGCGGCCGGAGCCCTTTCACAGGTGCCACGGGCCGCGTCAAAGATCGTCTCAACGGCACTCAACCGCAGCACCGAGTGAGTGACGGCGCGCCCCCATTGGCTGTCCAGGAGGACCGGCACGCCGCCGACCTGCCAGACGGCGAGCACACCGGGAAGCACGTCCGGGTGGTCGATCATGACCACGCCGCAGCGGCCTGCCGGGCCGAGTCCGGCCTCCCGCAGCTTCGATGCGAGCTCCCGGCTACGCTCCAGCAGCTCACGCCAGGTCAGCGTGGTCCCCTCATAGGGAACGCGGGCGTAGACGAGCGCCTCGTCGTCCGGCGTGCTCGCTGCCTGATGCTCGTAGATCTCGAGCAGGGTGTCCGCACTCATGCCGGGATCTCCTCCGGGGCCCACCGCACCTCCCCGCCGTGCGGCGTGCACCGGGCGAGCAGGAGGCGCCGCCCCTCGGGCCACAGCTCGCATTTGACCTCGACCACGGCCGAGACGGCCTCGCTCGGCTCCATGGAGATCCAGGCCAGCGGCCGGTCGGCGGTGGCACTGGCGCCGTGGGCGCGGACGATGTCCGCGAACTTGGCGCGTTCGGCGTCATCGAAGTACGTGAGGACCAAGGAGTGGTAGAGCACGGTGACCTGGCCTGCCGGGCGGGTGGCGAGTTGCTCGGATGCCCACGAACAGGCGTCGTCCGCATCGATCGGGACAGCGGGAGCGGACCGCGCGATCTCAAGCGCCGCGTTGAGCCGGGTCATGCGCTCGACGCGCTCAGGCCACACGAACGATCTCAAGAGGTCCATGCACCTCGAGTCGCGCGCGTCGATCGGGTTGAGGTCGCAGCCTCTGCGTTCGACGACCTCCGGGGTTTTGGTCGGCGGATCGCCTTCCTTGAACTGCCCGGTCAGCTGCAAGGCCGAGCTCTCGGGCCCCCAGCTCCGTTCGCCTGCGGCGACGAAGAACTGGTCCTGGAGGAGATTGAGACCGGCGCTGGCACCGACCTCGAGGAGCCGGACCGGCATTCCTGTCGCCTCGGCCACGTAATTGATCGCGGCGGACAGCGGAGCCGCTCGTCCCACCTCATTGGTCTGCACACTGGCGGACAGCTCCCGCCGCACCGCCGGCAACCGGTCCTGAAGGAAGGTCAGAAATGCCGGAACGAGTCGATCGACATCGCACTGCCCGCCGTAGACCGGGTAGTAGTCGGTGATCCAGGAGGCGTTCTCCGCCAGGGCGACCCGGTTGACCGCGCCCAGCAGCCTGAGGCATTGGGCGGACTGGATGGGGTCCTGCGTCTCCGAGGTGAGCAACTCGGTGAGCCGGGGGTCGCGACCGAGCTGGTCCATCAGCCCGGTGATCATCCCTACATAGCCGACCGAACCGGCCTTCTTGCAGATCTCCCGCTGCCAGGCCCAACCCGCGTGCACCTGCCCGACGGTGAGTGTCATGTCAACTGCACCAACTTGTAAGCGTTGCGCAGCGTGGAGACCGACTGCGGACTGGCCTCCTCCGGATCGATCGGCGCGCCCCTGACTTCCTCTATGAAGAAGAAGAATTCCAGGACCGACAATGAGTCGAGCAAGCCGGACTCCAGAAGTTCGGTATCCGAGCCGAGTTCCAGGTCGGTCTCGCCCAGAATCTCACGCAGATACTTCTTGCCCTCTTCGTAGAAGGTCTCTTCATCCATCGTTGTTCTCCTCCCCGCATCAACTGCCTACGACCTCAGGGGCGGTACGGAGTACTCACATTGCGTCCCGCCGATCCGCCCGGGTCGCCCGCTCACCAACCGGCTGATGCACGCGGAATTGAGGGCGCACATGACCGTTGAATGACCGTTGTCGTGAGGTTCCCCTCGCACTGCCCTTGCTGTTGCATGATCGTGACTCACTTGGCAGTTGCACGTCAAGGGTCCTGACCGCAGGAGGCGTTCAATGTACAACCAACTTCGTTTCCGCTGCTCACTGGGGCTGACGCGAGTCGGCGATTTTGTACTCGTATCGATCGCGGGCGGTCATCGCAGCGCAAAAACGCCCATACGATTCGGGCGAGAGGGGCATCAACGTGGCCGAGGACGCCGAACCGGACCTTCGGGAATTGATCACGGCTCGGCGGGTCGAACTGGACATGCAAGTCCAGACAGTTGAGTCGAAAACGGAGGATCACGGTTTACACCTGGGCCTCCGATCACTACGGAGATCACCATGTCGAACTCGAGCCCAGCCAAGCCGTTTGACCGGGAGGCCAATCGGCGCCCCGCTGTCATACGTCATGTCGAGGAAGTCACCGGGAACGTCGCGATGTCCTGCCGGCACTTCGGGATCTCCCGGCAGGCGTAATACATCTGGCACCGCCGCTATCAGGCCGAGGGCGTCGAGGGCCTGCGCACCCAAAGGTGAGTTGCCCTGAGTTTCGTAGCGGCCGGTTTATTTGGTTTCAAGCGGTGTTGGTGGTCGCCTGGGATCGGTGGTTTCGGGCCTCGGATTCTTCGGGTGGGAGGTAGTCGAGGGCGGAGTAGAGGCGTTCGGTGTTGTACCACCCGACCCACTGGACGACTGCACGTTCGACCTGGTCAGCGTCTCGCCAGGGGCCGTGGTGTTCGATCGGTTCGGCTTTGGAGGAGCCGTTGAGGGCCTCGGCCATGGCGTTGTCGTAGCTGTCGGCGACGGAGCCGACGGACGCGGTCGCGGTCGCACCGGCCTCGATCAGGCGCTCGCCGTAGCGGATGGACACGTATTGCGAGCCTCTGTCGCTGTGGTGAATCAGGCCGTATCCTTTCTTGACCCCGCGCCGCCACAAGGGCCATTTCCAGGGCGTCGAGTGGGAGATCGGTGCGCATGTGGGTGGCGAGCTGCCATCCGACGATCATTCGCGAACAAGGGTTCGGGGATCGTCGTGCGGCGGCGTTGCCCGCGGATGACGGCTTCCAGGCCGTCCTCGCGCATCAGCCGCTCGACGGTGCAGCGTGCTGCCGTGATGGCTTCACGCCGCAGCTGTCGATGGGTTCGTCGGGCTCCGCAGGTCTCGCCGGAGTGCGTGTGGATGCGGCGGATGTCCGCGACGAGGCGGTCATCGCGGAGTCGGCGTGCGGACTTCGGGCGCTTGCGGCGGGCGTTGCAGGCGGAGATCCGAACCCCACAGCCCGCTCCGCGAGGGCATCCTGCCCGCTGTCTCGCTCCCCGCCGAACGCGACCACCTCGCCCTCCTGTCCACGAGGCGGCCGAGCATCTGCTGGGAGCGGCTGCTCTTCAGCGCCAAGGAGTCCGTCTACAAGGCGTGGTTCCCGCTGACCGGCCAATCGCTGGGCTTCGACGAAGCCGACATCACCTTCCGCCCAAGACCCCGGAGCAGCAGCCCAGGGCAGCTTCCATGCCCAGCTACTCGGCTCCGAGCCGCTGTTGGCCGGCCAAGAACTCGGTCACTTCGAGGGGCGGTGGATCACCCGTGAGTGCCTGGCCGTCACGGCGCTCACCGTCCCCCACCACGGACTGTGAGCGACAGTCGGGGATCTCAATGGGCGGCGAGATATCGCCCGCAACGCCCACACCGCACATCATGCGCACGGGAGAAACCGCAGGTCAGTCGTCCTTCTTCACCGGCTCAAGGATCGCCACGCACTCCACGTGGTGCGTCATCGGAAAGATATCGGCCTGAGCAGGCCATAGAAAGGGCGAGGTCAGAGGCGCATTCTTGGCTTGATGTGCAGCTTGAAGGGGGCCAGAGCGTCAAACGAGCGTCACGGCGGACAATCCCGGACTGGTGCGGCCACCCGGTCTCGCGGGCGAGCGAGGCGGATCCCTCGGGATGATCCGGGCGCAGTCTGTCCACGCCTGAGCAGCACAGAGGAGGTCGGTCGGTCTACCAGGGTTCCTGGTCTCGCCCGGACACGCCCCATTCGAGGCGTAAGCCGCCCAGGCCATCGCGCCCGAGCGACCGTGGGCAGCCCAGCGCCTTCACTGATCTTGAGACTACTGGTGCGGTGCGTGCGCGGTTCCGGCCGGCTCTGCAGTGCCTTCCTCGGCTGCGGTGAGGATGAGCCGCCCCTCGACTCCTGCCTCGACACCCTTGACCAGCAGCGTGCTCGCGTCGTCAAAATTGCCTGCAAGTTGAGACCGTGTACTACGTGGGATACGAAGCGGCGGAGGTATGCCTGCCAGGAGCGGTCCACGTCGTCGGGGGTGGCGCCTGTTCTGGAGGACCACAGCCATACCGGTGGGGCGTCCCGGTCCTTCGACAGGTGCTCGACCTTCAACCG
>NZ_JBSFHV010000039.1:0-53698 GCF_053597235.1 Streptomyces sp. NPDC001493 | reverse complement strand
GGGTCGAGGCCGGAGCCGGAGGAGGTGACGGCGTCGGCCGGCACGTCGTCGGGGCTGACCGGGTGGCCGGCGACGGAGTTGTCCTTGACGACCGCGGCCTTGGCGGCGGTGACCCAGTCGATCAGGTCCTTGTTGTCGCCGGAGCGGTTGGTCGCCCCGGAGAGGATGATCTTGTACTGGGTGTTGACGCTGTTGCTGCCGAGACCGTTGGACGGGCGGGGCTGGAACCACTTGAGGTCCGGGTCCGCCGTCTCCTGGCCGTCCTTGAGGGGCAGGTCGTAGCGCTGGCCGATCAGCTCGGAGCCGACCACCTTGCCGTCGCTGCTGACCTCGGAGCCGTTGGCCTTGTGGGAGAAGAGCGCCTGGGCGACACCGGTGACCGCGAGCGGGTAGATGACGCCGCAGACCAGGGTGAGGACGAGCAGGGCCCTCAGACCGGCCAGCAGCAGCCGGGTCGTGTTTCCTACGGAGGTGTTCATGCCGATCAGCCGATTCCGGGGATGAGGGAGATGATCAGGTCGATGATCTTGATGCCGATGAACGGGGCGATCAGGCCGCCGAGGCCGTACATCCCGAGGTTGCGCCGGAGCATGCTGTCCGCGCCGGCCGGCCGGTAGCGGACGCCCTTGAGGGCGAGCGGCACCAGCGCGACAATGATCAGCGCGTTGAAGATGACGGCGGACAGGATCGCTGACTCCGGGGAGTCGAGCCGCATGATGTTGAGCTTGTCCAGCCCCGGGTAGACCACCGCGAACATGGCCGGGATGATCGCGAAGTACTTCGCGACGTCGTTGGCGATGGAGAACGTGGTGAGCGCGCCCCGGGTGATCAGGAGCTGCTTGCCGATCGCGACGATCTCGATCAGCTTGGTGGGGTTGGAGTCCAGGTCCACCATGTTCCCGGCCTCCTTGGCGGCCGAGGTGCCCGTGTTCATCGCCACGCCGACGTCGGCCTGCGCGAGCGCGGGGGCGTCGTTCGTACCGTCACCGGTCATCGCGACGAGCTTGCCGCCCGCCTGCTCCCGCTTGATGAGGGCCATCTTGTCCTCGGGCGTCGCCTCGGCGAGGAAGTCGTCGACCCCCGCCTCCTCGGCGATAGCCTTCGCGGTCAGCGGGTTGTCCCCGGTGATCATCACCGTGCGGATGCCCATCCGGCGCAGCTCGTCGAACCGCTCCCGCATGCCCTCCTTGACCACGTCCTTCAGGTGCACCACACCAAGGACACGGGCGCCGTCGGCGTCGTCGACCGCCACCAGGAGCGGGGTGCCGCCGGCCTGCGAGATCCGGTCGGTCAGCGCCTGGGCGTCGTCCGCGACGGTGCCGCCGCGCTCCTTGACCCAGGCCACCACCGAGCCGGTCGCGCCCTTGCGGACGCAGCGGCCGTCCACGTCCACGCCCGACATGCGGGTCTGGGCGGTGAACTCGACCCAGACGGCGTGCGCCAGCTCACCGCGGTGGCGTTCGCGCAGTCCGTAACGGTCCTTGGCGAGGACCACGATCGAGCGGCCCTCGGGGGTCTCGTCGGCGAGCGAGGAGAGCTGGGCGGCGTCGGCGAGCTCCGCCTCGGTCACCCCGGTGACCGGGAGGAACTCGGCGGCCTGGCGGTTGCCGAGGGTGATGGTGCCGGTCTTGTCGAGCAGCAGCGTCGACACGTCGCCCGCGGCTTCGACCGCCCGGCCGGACATGGCCAGGACGTTGCGCTGCACCAGCCGGTCCATACCGGCGATACCGATCGCCGAGAGCAGCGCACCGATCGTGGTCGGAATCAGACAGACCAGCAGGGCGGCCAGCACGATCATCGACTGCTTGCTGCCCGCGTAGATCGCGAACGGCTGCAGGGTCACGACGGCGAGCAGGAAGACGATCGTCAACGACGCCAGCAGGATGTTCAGCGCGATCTCGTTCGGCGTCTTCTGCCGCGCCGCGCCCTCGACCAGGTTGATCATCCGGTCGATGAAGGTCTCGCCCGGCTTCGTCGTGATCTTGATGACGATGCGGTCGGAGAGGACCTTCGTGCCGCCGGTGACCGCACTGCGGTCACCGCCCGACTCACGGATCACCGGAGCCGACTCGCCCGTGATCGCGGACTCGTCGACGGAGGCGACGCCTTCGACGACGTCACCGTCGCCGGGGATGATGTCACCGGCCTCGCAGACGACCAGGTCGCCGATGCGCAGTTCGGTGCCGGGGACGCGCTCCTCGCGCGGCCCGTCCAGCCGGCGGGCGATCGTGTCGGTCTTGGCCTTGCGCAGGGTGTCGGCCTGCGCCTTGCCGCGGCCCTCGGCCACCGCCTCGGCGAGGTTGGCGAAGATCGTCGTCAGCCAGAGCCAGGCCGTGATGGCCCAGCCGAACCAGTCGGTGGGGTCCGTGGCCGCGAGCACGGTGGTGAAGACCGAGCCGATCAGCACCACGAACATGACCGGGGACTTGACCATCACCCGGGGATCGAGCTTCCGGACCGCCTCCGGGAAGGAGGTGAGCAGCTGCTTCGGGTCGAAGAATCCTCCGCCGACGCGGGCCGCGGGCTTCTGGTCCGCCTGTTCGTCCGGGTGCGGCGCGGGGGCCGTGGTCAGGGTGGACATCGTGTCCTCTTGCGGGGTTCGTGTGGTCATGACGCCAGCCCCTCGGCGAGCGGGCCCAGGGCCAGGGCCGGGAAGTAGGTCAGGCCGGTGACGATCAGGATGGCGCCGACCAGGAGGCCGCTGAAGAGCGGCTTGTGGGTGCTGAGGGTGCCGGTGGTCTCCGGTACGGGCTTCTGCTCGGCCAGCGAGCCGGCGAGAGCCAGCACGAAGACCATCGGTATGAACCGGCCGAGGAGCATCGCGAGACCGATGGTGGTGTTGAACCACTGGGTGTCGGCGTTCAGGCCCGCGAACGCGGAGCCGTTGTTGTTGGCGCCGGAGGTGTACGCGTAGAGGATCTCGGAGAAGCCGTGGGCGCCCGAGTTCGTCATGGAGTTCGGCGGGGTGGGCAGCGCCATCGCCACGGCGGTGAAGCCGAGCACCAGGGCGGGGACGATCAGGATGTAGCAGGCGGCGAGCTTGATCTCGCGGGTGCCGATCTTCTTGCCCAGGTACTCCGGTGTGCGGCCGACCATCAGACCGGCGATGAACACCGCGATGATCGCCATGATCAGCATGCCGTAGAGGCCGGAGCCGACCCCACCGGGCGCGATCTCGCCGAGCTGCATGCCCAGCATGGTGATGCCGCCGCCGAAGCCGGTGAACGAGGAGTGGAACGAGTCGACCGCACCGGTGGAGGTGAGCGTGGTGGCGACCGCGAAGATCGAGGAGCCGCCGATGCCGAACCGGTTCTCCTTGCCCTCCATCGCGCCGCCCGCGATGTCGAACGCGGGGCCGTGGTGGGCGAACTCCGTCCACATCATCAGGGCGGTGAACCCGACCCAGATGACGGCCATCGTCGCGAGGATCGCGTAACCCTGCTTGAGGGAGCCGACCATCCGCCCGAAGGTGCGGGTGATCGCGAAGGGGATGACGAGGATCAGGAAGACCTCGAAGAGGTTGGTGAAGCCGTTGGGGTTCTCGAAGGGGTGGGACGAGTTGGCGTTGAAGTAACCGCCGCCGTTCGTTCCCAGCTCCTTGATGACCTCCTGCGAGGCGATCGCCCCACCGTTCCACTGCTGCGAGCCGCCCATGAACTGGCCGACGTCGTGGATGCCGGAGAAGTTCTGGAGGGCGCCGCACGCGACCAGCACCAGGGCGCCGAGCACCGCGATCGGCAGCAGGATGCGGACGGTGCCGCGGACCAGGTCGGCCCAGAAGTTGCCGAGCTCACCGGTACGGGACCGGGCGAAACCGCGGACGAGCGCGACGGCGACGGCCATGCCGACGGCGGCGGAGACGAAGTTCTGCACCGCGAGGCCGCCGGTCTGTACGACGTGGCCCATGGCCTGCTCGCCGTAGTACGACTGCCAGTTGGTGTTGGCGACGAAGGACGCCGCCGTGTTGAACGCCTGGTCCGGATCGATCGAGACGAATCCGAGGGAACCGGGCAGGCTGCCCTGGAGCCGCTGGAGCAGGTAGAGGAAGAGCAGGCTCACCGCGGAGAAGGCGAGGACGCCGCGCAGATAGGCGGGCCAGCGCATCTCCGTGTTCGGGTTGGCGCCGATGGCCCGGTACATCCACTTCTCGACGCGCAGGTGCTTGTCGGAGGAGTAGACGCGTGCCATGTGGTCGCCGAGGGGGCGGTAGGCGAGGCCCAGTGCGACGATCATCGCGAGCAGCTGGAGCACACCGGCAAGGACGGGACTCATGTCGGGCTAGAACCTCTCCGGGTACAGAAGGGCGAGGACGAGGTAGCCCAGCAGGGCGACGGCCACGACGAGGCCGACGATGTTCTCGGCAGTCACAGCTTCGCCACCCCCCTGGCGATGAGGGCCACCAGCGCGAAGACCGCGATCGTGGTGACGACGAAGGCCACGTCGGCCATCGTGTGCTCCTAGATGAGGTTCGGTTTCTCGGACGTGACGAGCAAACCTCCGGCCAGAGCTTTTGACGCCCCCGTTGATGCCTTCCATACGAGGACGGGCACTCCCTTGACGGCGCCCTTACGTGGCCGATACGCGCCCCTGACGACCGGCCCGGCGCGGCGTGTGGTGGCACGCGAAACCACCCGCGGAACCAGGGGCGCGCACGCATGGGAAAAGGCCGGTGGGCCGCACCCCCGGTTCACGGGGAATGCGGCCCACCGGCCTGAAAAGGCTGCCCGAAAGCTGCCCGAGAAGCTGTAGGTCCGTCCGTACGGACCGCGCGCGGATCTAGCGGATCTCGCTGATCTCCGGTCCGCGCTGGAGCTGGCCCATGCCGCCGGAGAACTTGGAGCTCTCCTGCTCCTCCTGCTGGACACCCTCGGGCACCATCTGGGCGTCGTTGGGGAGCTTGAGGACGATCGGGTCGCGGGGGGCCATCGGGCCCTCGCCACGGACGACCACGGTGTCCCGGAAGATCTGCTCCAGGAGACCGGCGGCCTGCGGCTGCACGGCACCCTGGCCCGAGATCACGCCGCGCAGGAACCACCGGGGCCCGTCGACGCCGACGAAGCGCACCAGCTGGACGCCGTTCTTCCCGTCGGGAAGCTGTACGGGTACCTGGGCGCGCAGCTCCCAGCCGAGCGGGCCCTCGACCTCGTCGATGATCCCGCCCTGCTTGGTGATGCCCGAGGCGATCTCCTCGCGGACCTCGCCCCAGATGCCCTCCTTCTTGGGGGCGGCGAAGGCCTGCAGCTGGATCGCGCTGTCGCGCAGCACCACGGTGGCGGCGACGATCGCGTCCCCGGCCACCTCCACCCGGAGTTCCATGCCCTCGACTCCGGGCACGAAGACGCCGCCCAGGTCGACCCGGCCCTCGCCGGGCCTGGAGACCTCGGAGACGTCCCAGGGTCCGTCCGGCCGCGGGGCCGGCGGAAGGTTCGTCCGACGAGCGCTCACCGCGTCGTCGGCACCATCGAGCTCGTCGGCGACCTGCTCGGTCTCGCGCGCTTCGTCCACCGCGTCCTCGGCGGAACCACTCTTCTTGCGACGTCCGAACACGTCACTGTCCTTCCCGGTCGGATACGACCGAAGCGTAGTTGTTCCCACCCGGGGTGATACCGCCCCCGACACCGTCCACCGCGGCATGGCCGCCGGTGGACCCGAATCCCCCTTCGGCCCGTGCCGAGCCGGGAAGTTCCGCGACCTCGTGGAAGCGCACCTTCTCGACCTGCTGGACGATCAACTGGGCAATCCGGTCGAAACGCTCGAACCGCACGGTCTCGCGCGGGTCGAGGTTGACGACGATCACCTTGATCTCTCCACGGTACCCGGCATCCACCGTCCCCGGGGCATTCACGAGGGCTACTCCGCAGCGGGCCGCGAGGCCGGAGCGGGGGTGCACGAAGGCCGCGTAGCCGTCCGGCAGGGCGATCGACACACCGGTCGGCAGCACCGCGCGCTCCCCCGGGGCGAGTTCCGCCGCCTCGGTGGTCACCAGGTCGGCACCGGCGTCGCCGGGGTGGCCGTAGGCGGGAACCGGGACCTCCGGATCCAGGCGCCGGAGAAGGACGTCGACGGGAGGGCGGGTCACGGGTTCACCTCGAAGGCTCGGGCACGCTTGATCTGGTCGGGGTCGGCCATCGCCGCGCGGATCTCGTCGGGGCGGCCGTTGTCGATGAAGTGGTCGACCTTCACCTCGACGAAGAGGGCGTCGGCCCGCACCGCGACGGGGCCCTCGGGGCCGCCGATCCGGCCGGTGGCGGTGGAGTAGATCTTCCTGCCGTGCACGGCGACGACCCGCGCGTCCAGATGCAGCACGGTCCCCACCGGCACGGGCGCCGAGAAGTCGGTCTCCAGCCGGCCGGTGACCGCGATGACCCGCAGCAGCCAGCTCAGCGAGCCGAGCGTCTCATCCAGCGCCGTCGCGAGCACCCCGCCGTGCGCCAGACCCGGCGCGCCCTGGTGCTCGGGGCGGACGGTGAACTCGGCGGTCACGCTCACGCCCTCGCCGGCCCGGGCCGCGAGGTGCAGGCCGTGGGGCTGCTCGCCGCCGCAGCCGAAACAGTGTTCGTAGTGCGAGCCGAGAAGCTGCCCGGGCGCGGGCGCGTCGGGATGCCGCACGGGTGCCACCGCGTCGGCCGGGGGTGTCAGAGCTGCAGATGTTCCACTCACACGCGCAGACCTTACCCGCGAGCCCGACCGCGGGTCTCGCCGTGCCAAGCTTGTTCCCATGCAGCCTTCCGTACCGCCCTTCGACGAACGCCTCACCGCACCCCGCACCTGGTGGCTCATCGCCTTCGGGGTGGGGGTGGCCTGCGCGCTGATGCTCCTGCCGCTCGGCGGCCTGTTCCTGCTCGCGGGGCTGGTCGGCGGCACGGCGGCGACGGCGGTCGTGGTCAGCTCCTACGGCTCCGTCCGCATCCGGGTCGTCGCGGACTCCCTGGTCGCCGGGGAGGCCCGGATCCCGCTCTCGGCGCTCGGGGACGCCGAGGCGCTGGACGCGGAGGAGGCCCGGGCCTGGCGCACGTACAAGGCGGACGCCCGCGCATTCATGCTGCTGCGCGGCTACATCCCGACGGCGGTGAAGGTGAAGGTGACCGACCCCGCGGACCCCACGCCCTATCTCTACCTCTCGACGCGTGAGCCGGAGGCTCTGATCGCGGCGCTCTCCACCTCCACGACGCCGGTCGCGGCACAGGACTGAGCGCCCGGCGCCGGAAACCGGCGCGAGGGGCAGGGGACCACCGGCCGGCGCGGGGGAATGCCTAGGCGTGAAAGGGCGGCTCGCCCGGGACGGGAGAAGCGCGGATCGCGCGCCTCCTCAGCGGCCCTCCGCCTCCGGCGGGAGGACGATGGGCCCGGCGGGCTGTTCCAGCGCGGGGAGCTCGGTGAGCCGGTCCCAGGGGACCTGCTGCTTCCGCAGGTCCTTCCTGATGTGCCCGGCCAGCTTCCGGGTGTCACGGCGGTTCATCGCCGCGCCCACGGCCGCGCCGATCATGAAGGGGATCAGGTTGGGCAGATCGCGCGCCATGCGCTTGGTGATCTGCTGGCGCAGCTCGCGTTTCATCTGGCCGCCCAGGGCCGCGTTGAGCGTGACCGGGCGGGTGACGTCGATACCGCGCTCCTCCGTCCAGGACGTGAGGTAGGCGGTGCTGCGCTGGGTGAGATTGCCCTGGGGGCGTCTGCCGTAGATCTCGTGGAGTTCGGCGACGAGCTTCAGCTCGATCGCGGCGACCCCGGTGATCTCCGCCGCCAGCTCGGCGAGCATGGCAGGGGGTACGGGCATCATGGCCGCGGCCCCGATGCCGGCGCCCACGGCCGCGGTGGCCTTGCTCGCGCCCGCGATCAGGCGGTCCGCGATCTCCTCGGGACCGAGTCCCGGGAAGTGGCGGCGGAGCGTGGCGAGGTCGCGCACGGGGACACGGGGAGCCGTGTCGATGATCCGGTCGGCCAGATGTCCGGCGACCGCCCTCGCGCTCTCCCCGCCCTTGTGCACTCCCCGTTTCAAAGCGTTCAGCGGTCCGGTCCGGGCCGCCCGGGGTGCCGGAGTCCCCTGGTCACCGGTCTCCCCGGCCTGTCCGGCCCCGTCCGGCAGGCCGGCCGCCGGGGCCACTTCGAGCGAGGCCGGATGGCCCCGCTCGTCGTCGGTCGTGCCGGAGGGGTCGTGCGGGGCCTTGTGACGCCCGTCAGGGGCACTCAAGCCTTCTGCCGGGCCCGTACCGCCCTCATTCGCCTCCGGCCCTTCACTGCGCCGTGAGCGCCGCTTCCGGAACGGTCTGTCGCCTGTCACGGCGGGCCTGCCTCAGTCGCAGTCGCGGCAGATCGGCTGGCCGTTCTTCTCACGAGCCAGCTGGCTGCGGTGGTGCACGAGGAAACAGCTCATGCAGGTGAACTCGTCGGCCTGCTTGGGCAGGACGCGAACGGCGAGTTCTTCGTTGGACAGGTCCGCGCCGGGCAGTTCAAGGCCCTCCGCGGCGTCGAACTCGTCGACGTCGACGGCGGACGCGGTCTTGTCGCTCCGCCGTGCCTTCAGCTCTTCCAGGCTGTCCTGATCGACGTCGTCGTCGGTCTTGCGTGGGGTGTCGTAATCCGTTGCCATGTCGCTCTCCCCCTCTTGGGTGTCTGCGGGTGTCTCAGCGCACGTAACGCGTGAGAGGCCGGACTTGTGCCCGACCTGAGGCGGAGATTTTGCCTCACATCAAGGTCTGTTACTCAATCGACACCCGAACCGGCCGCCGCTGAGCGGTCGTCTTGGGTGGCGAAGGGGACCGTACACGGTCCGGATGCCGGGCTTCACGGGTGCCACCCCGTGTACTTCCCGTGATACCACCCCCCGAAAACCCGGGCGTTTCCCGGCTTTACGCCCGTAGGGAGCTCACGGAGAGTAGATGCGTCCCCTGAGGCCCCTGTGATCGATCACACAGGGACAAACCGGTGACGCATCACGAAAATTCCGCTCAAAGCGAAAGCGATGGACCCTCCCCCTGATCGCTTCGTGACGCTTTTCAGACGGGCAGAGTGACGCGCATCACGAGACCGCCCCCCTCTCGGGGCTCCGCGATGATACGGCCTCCGTGGGCCCGCGCCACGGATCTCGCGATCGACAGGCCGAGACCGACTCCCTTGTCGCTCCCCGTCCGCTCCGTGCGGAGCCTCCGGAACGGCTCGAAGAGGTTGTCGATCTCGTACGCGGGCACCACGGGACCCGTGTTCGAGACCACCAGCAGCGCCTGCCCCGGGCCGAAGTGGGTGGTGACCTCCACCCAGCCGTCCTCCGGGACGTTGTAGCGCACCGCGTTCTGTACGAGGTTCAGGGCGATCCGCTCCAGCAGGACGCCGTTGCCCTGAACGACGGCGGGTCCGCGCTCGCCGCGGATCTCCACGCCCTTCTGGGCCGCCTCCGCGCGCGCCTGGTCGATGGCGCGGTCGGCGACCTCGGCCAGATCGACCGGTTTCCGCTCGACGATCTGGTTCTCGCTCCTGGCGAGCAGCAGCAGGCCCTCCACCAGCTGCTCGCTGCGCTCGTTGGTGGCGAGCAGCGTCTTGCCCAGCTGCTGGAGTTCGGGAGGGGCCCCGGGGTCGGAGAGGTGGACCTCCAGCAGGGTGCGGTTGATCGCCAGCGGGGTCCGCAACTCGTGCGAGGCGTTGCCGACGAACCGCTGCTGTGCGGTGAACGCGCGCTCCAGGCGGTCCAGCATCTCGTCGAAGGTGTCCGAGAGCTCCTTGAGCTCGTCGTCCGGCCCGTCCAGCTCGATCCTGCGCGACAGGTCCGTCCCGGCCACCCTGCGGGCGGTACGGGTGATCCTGCCGAGCGGGGAGAGGACGCGGCCCGCCATCGCGTAACCGAAGGCGAACGCGATGATGCTGAGCCCGACGAGCGCCAGCAGGGCCCGGTTCAGCAGACTGTCCAGCGCGTGCTGGCGCTGGGACGCCGTGCAGGCCTTGATGCCGTCGTTGAGCTGGTCGTTGTTCTGCGAGACCGCCAGCTGCGGACACGTAGGGCTGGAGATCCGGACGTTGGTGCCGGACACCTGGAAGGCGGGGCCTCCCGCGTCGTGCAGGGCCTGCGCGGCCAGCATGTAGATGATCGCGAGCAGCACGATGCCCGCGATCAGGAACATCCCGCCGTAGAGGAGTGTCAGCCGTATCCGGATGGTGGGACGCAGCCAGGGCGAGGTGGGGTCCTGCTGCTTGGGGTCCCAGGTGGGTTTCGGGGGCGCCGAGAGCGGCGTGGAGGACGTGGCCATCTGGTCGCTCAGATCCGGTAACCGGAACCGGGGACGGTGACGATGACCGGGGGCTCACCGAGTTTGCGGCGCAGCGTCATGACGGTCACCCGTACGACGTTGGTGAAGGGGTCGGTGTTCTCGTCCCACGCCTTCTCCAGCAGCTGCTCGGCCGAGACCACCGCGCCCTCGCTGCGCATCAGCACCTCCAGCACGGCGAACTCCTTCGGCGCGAGCTGGATCTCCTGCTCGCCCCGGAAGACCTCGCGGCGGTTGGGGTCGAGCTTGATGCCGGCCCGCTCCAGGACGGGCGGCAGCGCCACCGTCGTACGGCGGCCCAGCGCGCGGACCCGCGCGGTCAGCTCGCTGAAGGCGAAAGGCTTGGGGAGGTAGTCGTCGGCCCCCAGCTCCAGTCCTTCGACCCGGTCGCTGACGTCCCCGGAAGCGGTGAGCATGAGGACCCGGGTGGGCATGCCCAGCTCGACGATCCTGCGGCAGACGTCGTCCCCGTGGACGAGTGGCAGGTCCCGGTCGAGGACCACGACGTCGTAGTCGTTGACCTCGACCCGTTCCAGGGCCGCCGCTCCGTCGTAGACCACGTCGACGGCCATCGCCTCGCGGCGGAGTCCGGTGGCCACCGCGTCGGCGAGCAGCTGCTCGTCCTCGACGACGAGTACGCGCACGGCACTGTCCCTTCTCAGATGTCGTTCCCGCGGACGTTCCGCACGTCCGGGAACGGCCCGGCCGGCCCCTTGTCGGGGCACGTCGGGCCGACTGTTCGCGACCATCCTGCCCGCAACGCCCATAAACCGGCGGTAAGGCGGCCCACGGCGACCTGCGGATTCGAGACGGATCGAAGAAGGGGGCATATTCGCGGGCGAGTTGAGGTTTCTCCCTCTGCGGGCCCGGGGAGGACGCATCTACACCCGCGATCACGCCACGTACGTGGCTCGCCACTGCCGTCCCTTTTCCCGGAGGGGCCGCGTGACCGACGGCACTCGGGACCAGGCCCGAGAAATCCCGGCACACCCCCGTGCCACCGACCCACGCCGAGGGGGCGCTTCATGGACGCTTTCACCGCAGGTCTGCTTCACCGCATCAGGACGACCGAGTCCGACCTCACCCGTGCCCGCGAGACGGGCGACGACTTCCTCGCGGACGTCGAGCAGAGTGAGCTGGACGATCTGCTGCGCCTCGCCGCCGAACACGGCGTCGAGACCGGCGCCACCACCGTCTGACCCGAGAACGACCCGCACCCGCACACCGGACCCGAGAGCCGCACGCACCACCGAGCCGCACTCACCACCGCGGATCACGCACCATCGAGCCTCACGCACCATCGAGCCGCAGCACCGGAGCCCCACCGCCGCGGATCACCCGCATCACGTGGGAACGCCCGCCGGATCCTCCTGAAGGGGATCCGGCGGGCGTTCTCGCGTGTCCGGGCCCGGTCGGCATCAGTCGTGCCAGGCACCCAGCTCTTCGAGGATGGCCTGGAGCGGCTCGAAGACGCCCGGCGAGGCGGCGACCGTCAGGTCCCCGTCGGCCGGCAGCCCCGGACGCCCGCCGGTGAGCGCGCCGGCCTCGCGGGCGACGAGGTCGCCGGCGGCCAGGTCCCAGGGGTGGAGTCCGCGTTCGTAGTAGCCGTCGAGCCTTCCCGCCGCCACGTCGCACAGGTCGATGGCGGCCGAGCCCCCGCGCCGGATGTCCCGCAGCCGGGGGATGAGCCGCTGGGCCACGTCGGCCTGATGGGTGCGGACGGTGGCGACGTAGTTGAAGCCGGTCGACACGAGCGCCTGGTCCAGCGGCGGCGCGGGGCGGCAGCGCAGCGCGGTGCCGTTCACGTACGCGCCGCCGCCGCGCACCGCGTGGAAGGTCTCGCCGCGCATCGGCGCCTCGACCACGCCCACGACCCGCTCCCCGTCGAGTTCGGCGGCGATCGAGACCGCCCAGGTCGGCAGGTCGTAGAGGTAGTTCACCGTCCCGTCCAGCGGGTCGATGACCCAGCGGACGCCACTGGTCCCCTCACGGCTCGCGCCCTCCTCGCCGAGGAAGCCGTCCTGGGGGCGGTGCTCGGAGAGGTAGCCGGTGATCAGCTTCTCGGCGGCGATGTCCATTTCGGTGACGACGTCGATGGGGCTCGACTTGGTGGCGGCCACGCCCAGGTCGGCGGGGCGGCCGTCGCGCAGCAGGGCGCCCGCGCGGGTGGCGGCGGTTCGCGCGAGGTCGAGGAGTTCGGTGAGCAGGGGGTCGGTCACGGCGCTCCCAGGGGATCGGGGTCGGGCACGGGCATCGGCGGTGGGACGGCGGGCCGGCTCCCGCCCGGCTGTCCGGGGCGGGGCGGCGGCGCGGTCAGGAGAACGGGCTGTCGGCGCCCGCGGCGGCCGGCTTCGGCGCGCGCGCCGGGCAGCAGCCGACCGGGCAGAGGTCGTGCGAGGGGCCGAGGGCGCCGAGCGCGCAGCGGTCCACGCGGTACCCCTGTTCGGTGGCGGCGCGCTCCAGCACGAGGTCGCGGACGGCGGCGGCGAAACGCGGGTCGGCTCCGACGGTGGCGGACCGGCGGACGGGCAGTCCGAGCTCGGCGGCCTTGGCGGTGGCCTCGGTGTCGAGGTCGTAGAGAACCTCCATGTGGTCGGAGACGAACCCGATGGGGACCATCACGACCGCCGGGACGCCGTCGCCGTGCAGGGACTCCAGGTGGTCGCAGATGTCGGGTTCCAGCCACGGGATGTGCGGGGCGCCGCTGCGGGACTGGTAGACGAGCTGCCAGGGGTACGCGACGCCGGTCTCCTCGCGCACCGCTTCGACGATCGCCCGGGCGACGTCGAGGTGCTCGGCGACGTAGGCCCCGCCGTCGCCGTGGTCCTCCACCGGCCCGGAGGTGTCGGCCGCCGACACCGGGATGGAGTGCGTGGTGAACGCCAGGTGGGCCCCGGCGCGCTCCTCGTCGCCGAGGCTCGCGAGCGAGGCGAGCACCCCGTCGATCATGGGCCGGACGAAGCCGGGGTGGTTGAAGTAGTGGCGCAGTTTGTCCACGCGCGGCACCGTCAGGCCCTCGGCCCGCAGGGTCTCCAGCGCGTCGGCGAGGTTCTCGCGGTACTGCCGGCATCCCGAGTAGGAGGCGTAGGCGCTGGTCGCGAGGGTGAGGATGCGGCGGTGTCCGGCCTCGGTCATCTCGCGGAGGGTGTCGGTCAGGTACGGGGCCCAGTTGCGGTTGCCCCAGTGGACCGGGAGGTCGAGGCCGTGGTCGGCGAAGTCCTTGCGCAGGGCCTCCAGGAGGTCCCGGTTCTGGCCGTTGATCGGGCTGACGCCGTCGAAGAGGAAGTAGTGCTTGCCGACCTCCTTCAGCCGCTCCTCGGGGATGCCCCGGCCACGGGTGACGTTCCGGAGGAACGGAACCACGTCGTCCGGGCCTTCGGGGCCGCCGAAGGAGAGCAGCAGCAGGGCGTCGTAGGGAGCGGGGTCGCGCAGATCGGACATGGCTCCGATCCTGCCATCCGCCGGCGGGAGCATCGCAACCGACATCCGTCCGGACCGCCGGGGCGGGGTGGGCGGGGGGTGCGCGCCGCGGCCGTGAGTATGATCCCCCTCCAACTGGCCGGGGACACGCCGTTCCTGGCCGCGGCGCTCCATGCCCCGGGCCTGAGGGCTGTCGCGTGATCCGCGTGGATCGGTGTGCCCCGGACCAGTACCCGGGTGCACCCCGAAAGCGGCGTCCGGGCGGCGGGCCCGGTGGTGGGAGCGCTCGCGGCCGTTTCGGCGCTCCGGGGTATCGGCGGCTCGCGGGCCGGCGCAGACGGGAAGGCGTGGGGAAGATGACCAGCACCGACGCGACGACGACCGCGTGGCGCAACTGGGCGGGGAACGTCACCGCCCGGCCGGTACGGGAGGTCTCGCCCGCCTCCGTGGAGGAGCTCGCCGCCGCCGTGCGCCGGGCCGCCGAGGACGGGCTGCGGGTGAAGCCGGTCGGCACCGGTCACTCCTTCACGGCGGCGGCAGCCACCGACGGGGTGCTCGTCCGCCCCGACCTGCTCACCGGCATCCGCGGGATCGACCGCGAGGCGATGACGGTCACCGTGGAGGCGGGCACTCCGCTCAAGCGGCTCAACGCCGCTCTCGCCCGGGAGGGCCTGTCGCTCACCAACATGGGCGACATCATGGAGCAGACGGTCGCCGGGGCGACCTCCACCGGCACGCACGGCACCGGGCGCGATTCGGCGTCCATCGCCGCGCAGATCCGGGCCCTGGAGCTGGTCACCGCGGACGGCACGGTGCTGCGCTGCTCCGAGCGGGAGAACCCGGACGTCTTCGCGGTCGCCCGGATCGGGCTCGGTGCGCTGGGC
Source organism: Streptomyces sp. NPDC001493 (assembly GCF_053597235.1). NCBI lineage: Bacteria > Bacillati > Actinomycetota > Actinomycetes > Kitasatosporales > Streptomycetaceae > Streptomyces > Streptomyces sp. NPDC001493. The sequence goes on along the minus strand of NZ_JBSFHV010000039.1, from coordinate 39,141 downwards.
GTGATCACCGCGATCACCTTCGCGGTGGAGCCGGTCTTCCTGCTGACCGCCCGTGAGGAGCCGATGACGTTCGACGCGGTGACCTCCGGCTTCGACGAGCTGGTCGTCGAGAACGAGCACTTCGAGTTCTACTGGTTCCCGCACACCGGGAACTGCAACACCAAGCGCAACAACCGCAGCGCCGGCCCCACCGCCCCGCCCGGCCGGATCAGCGGCTGGATCGAGGACGAGCTCCTCTCCAACGGGGTCTTCCAGGTGGCCTGTTCGGTGGGCCGGGCCTTCCCGGCGGCCATTCCCTCGATCGCCCGGATCTCCAGCCGGGCCCTGTCGGCCCGTACGTACACCGACATCCCCTACAAGGTGTTCACCAGTCCGCGCCGGGTGCGCTTCGTGGAGATGGAGTACGCCCTTCCGCGCGAGGCGGCCGTGGCCGCGCTGCGGGAGGTCAAGGCGATGGTGGACCGGTCGCCGCTGCGGATCAGCTTCCCTGTGGAGGTCCGCACCGCGCCCGCCGACGACATAGCGCTCTCCACGGCGTCCGGCCGGGAGAGCGCCTACATCGCCGTCCACCTCTACCGGGGCACGCCCCACCAGGCGTACTTCACCGCGGTCGAGCGGATCATGACGGCGCACGGCGGCCGCCCGCACTGGGGCAAGGTGCACACCCGGGACGCCGGGTACCTCGCGGAGGCATACCCGCGCTTCGGGGAGTTCACGGCGGTACGCGACCGGCTCGACCCGGACCGGGTGTTCGGCAACGACTACCTGCGGCGCGTGCTGGGCGACTGATGGGCCGTCGCACAGGACGGAGCCCCGGCCGCCGCCCTCACGGGCAGGCGGCCGGGGCTCCGTCGGCAGCCGGGTACGGGTGCGGGTCACTCCCCGCCGGCGGCCGGGTCCTGCGTGGCCGTGCCGGTGCCGTCGGCGGTCTGCTCGGGCGCGGTGCTCGCGCCGTCGCCGGACGGAGCGGGCGCCGGTGTCTGCGAGGGCTCCGGGGTGGTGGCGCCGTCGGTCGGCGAGGGGGCGGGGGTGGTGGCCGCGCCGCCGTCGGTCGGCGAGGGGGCGGGAGTGGTGGCCGCGCCGTCTCCGTCCTGGCCGGTCCCGGTGCCGGGGGTGGCGCTCGGTCCGGTGCCGGACTGTTCGTCGCCGGTGCCGGTGCTGGATTCCGTACCGGCCGGCGGTCGCGGATCGGCCGTGCGCGCGTCGCCGCCCCGGACGACGGAGCCCACGGTCGTACCGTTGCCGCCGCTGAGGTCGTTGCCCGAGACCAGCTCGAAGCCGGTGATCCCGAGCATCGACACCACGAAGACCACGACGGCCGCCACGACGGGCTTCCGCCGGCTGCGGCGGGCGGTGCCGTGGGTGGTAGCCGCCGAGAACCCCTCGTCCGGTCCGGTCTCCCCCGGGGGCAGGCCGGGGCCGGTGATCCGCAGCTGCCGGGTGGCGTCGTCCGGATCGTCCGCCGGGACGGGAACGGCCCGCAGCAACCGGGTCCGGTCGGTGTCCGCCCCGGCGGACGGGCGGAGCGTCCGCGTCGGGTCCGGATCGACGGGACGGGTGCGGTCGATCAGCCGGGTGCGCTCCAGCAGCCGGGTGCTGTCGCTCGCCTGCGTACGGTCGATCAGCCGGGTGCCGGCGAGATCGCCGTCGGCACCTGCCGGGACGTACGCGGCGCCGCGGCGGCCGCGTGTCGTCTCGCGGGTCCGTACGGCGACCTGACGGCCTCCCGGATTGGTCACCTGCACGGTGACTTCGCGGATCTGCTCGCCCGTGCGGCGGAAGAAGTGCTGGAAGACGGAGCCTCCGCAGGTGGCGACGATGCTCATCACGCCCGCGCCCAGGATCGTTCCGTACACCCCCAGCTGCGAGGCCGCCACGGCGGCCGCGACCGCGGCCACGGCGCTGCCGGCGACCTGCGGCACATTCAGGTCTATACGCCTTTCCTTCGGTTTTATGTCGCTTTCCGGCTTCTGAACCATTACCAGCCCTTGCTTGACATCTCTCCCACCATGCAACAGGAAGAGACCTTTGGGCGGAGTAGATAGTTCCGTTTCTGGTGATTCTGTGAAGCAGGACACGCGGCAGGGGCAAACGGGCGGCGAATGGGTATCTCCACCCTCATGCCCGCCGTCAACCAACGTCGCCGAGGACACCCGTCGACAACTCGGACGGCGTGCCGGTCCACCCCGGTGGCCCGAATGGAGTACTGTGACGAGCCCTGGGGCCGGACTCCCGCAAGGGTGATCCGGGTCCTGCGGGAGGGGGCCGAAGGCGGCACTCGAACCGGCGGCGCCGACGCATCGCACGGAGACTCGTCGCACAGGGCGACCGCACTGGTCGTTCTGCGTCACCATGGGTAACCGTGTCACGAAGGCGTACCAGGGCCAAGGCCCGACACACGCCGGGCAACTTGGCAAGGTTGTGGCAGGCTGCACCCGGGCAGGCCACACTCGACTAGCGGAAGCAGCGACGCACGTGACGTCGGCAGGCACCACCCGGGAGGTCCCCATGCCCGAACTGCGTGTCGTGGCCGTCTCCAACGACGGCACACGACTGGTGCTCAAGGCTGCGGACAGCACGGAGTACACGCTTCCGATCGACGAGCGTCTCCGTGCCGCGGTGCGCAACGACCGCGCGCGGCTCGGACAGATCGAGATCGAGGTGGAGAGCCACCTCCGCCCGCGGGACATCCAGGCCCGGATACGAGCCGGTGCCTCCGCCGAGGAGGTCGCCCAGTTCGCCGGGATCCCCGTCGACCGTGTCCGCCGCTTCGAGGGCCCCGTGCTCGCGGAGCGCGCCTTCATGGCCGAGCGGGCCCGGAAGACTCCCGTACGCCGTCCCGGCGAGAACACCGGCCCCCAGCTCGGCGACGCGGTGCAGGAGCGTCTGCTGCTGCGCGGCGCGGACAAGGAAACGGTTCAGTGGGACTCCTGGCGCCGCGACGACGGCACCTGGGAAGTACTGCTGGTCTACCGCGTCGCGGGCGAACCGCACTCGGCGAGCTGGACCTACGACCCGCCGAGGCGGCTGGTCCAGGCCGTCGACGACGAGGCGCGCTCGCTCATCGGCGAGTCGGACGTCACCGCTCCGGAGCCGAGCTTCCCGTTCGTACCGAGGATCGCCCGGCTGCCCCGGGACCGGCCGCTGGACCGGCCGTTGGACCGCGCCCTGGACCGGCAGATGGACCGGCACGCCGAACCGGAGGAGTTCTCCGCCCCGACGGCCGCCGAACGCGATTCGCTGACCAGCCTGCTGGAGGCGGTACCGAGCTTCCGGGGCGACATGGTCGTACCGGAGCGCCCCTCGCAGCCGGAGCCCGCGGCGATCGAACCGGCCGCCGAGGAGCCCGCGGCGGACGAGCCGCCGGCCGCCGCCGCGTCGGCGGGTGCCGGGTCCGCGTACGCCGACGTGCTGATGCCCCGTGCCGTCGCGGGTCACCGCGACCGGCTCACCGGCACCACCGACCGTCAGGCGGAGGCGGACGGCGTCCGCCCGGGCCGCCGGGCCGCGGTGCCCAGCTGGGACGAGATCGTCTTCGGGACCCGGCGCAAGAAGCAGGACTGAGACGCGAGACCGAGCAGACGGCCGGAGGGGCGCACGCGCAGCGCGTGCGCCCCTCCGGCCGTTCGCCTACTGGGGCTCCGGTCCGGTCGCGACCGGGCGGGACTCGTCGGAGGACCACTCCGACCAGGAGCCCGGGTACAGCGCCGCCCGCAGCCCCGCGATCTCCAGCGCGAGCACCTCGTGGGCTCCGGAGACGCCCGAGCCGCAGTAGACGCCGATCTCCCCGTCCCCGGAGGCACCGAGGGCGGCGAAGCGTTCGGCGAGCTGACCGGCCGGCAGGTATCGGCCGTCCTCGCCCACGTTCTCGCCGGTCGGGGCGGACAGGGCGCCCGGGATGTGGCCGCCCACCCGGTCGATGGGTTCGACGTCACCCCGGTAGCGCTCGCCCGCGCGCGCGTCGAGCAGTACGCCGGTACGGGCCAGGGCCGCCGCGCCGTCGGCGTCGAGCACCGGCAGCGCCCCGGGCTTCGGCCGGAAATCGCCCTCGTGGGGGCGCGGGACGTCGGTGGACAGCTCGCCGTCCCACGCCGCGAGACCCCCGTCCAGCACCCGGACGTCCTCGTGCCCCGCCCAGCGCAGCAGCCACCAGGCGCGGGCCGCGGCCCAGCCCTGGCCGCCGTCGTAGACCACCACGGGCCGGTCCGGGGAGACTCCCGCCCGGCGCATCGCGGCGCCGAAGCTCTCCGGGTCGGGCAGCGGATGACGGCCGCCACCGGTTCCGGCCGGTCCGGCCAGCTCGGTGTCCAGGTCGACGTAGACGGCGCCGGGGAGGTGCCCCTCCTCGTACGCGGCCCGGCCGTTGGGGCCGCCCAGCTGCCAGCGGACGTCGAGGAGCACGGGCGGGCGGGGCCCCGCCGACTCGCCCGCGTATTCGGATGCGGTGATGATGGGCTTCATGAGGGCCATCCTCGCGCAGCGACCGGCCCCGGCGTGTGGCGTCCGCGTGAACGCGGACGAGAGAACCGCCGTAGCGGATAAACCGGTCGAGTTCCGCCGAGAACGCGGAGCGCGCGGCGCGGCCGGTGCGTCTCCCGGCCCCGGTGGTGCGAGCATCGGAACGGGGCGGGACAGCGTTCACGAGCCGTACCGCACCCCTGGACGGCGGACCGGACCCGATCTGCCGCACGGCCACCGATGGTCCGAGGAGCGAAAGACGATGACCGAGGCTGTCTCCCGGCGCACGCCCGGCACCCCCTGCTGGGTGAGCCTGATCGTGCACGGCCTGAGCGCCACCCAGGACTTCTACGGCGCGCTCTTCGGGTGGGAGTTCAAGCCCGGCCCGGAGCAGCTCGGCCCGTACGTGCGCGGCCGGCTCCAGGGCGAGGAGATCGCGGGCATCGGCCAGCTGCCCCCGGACCGCCATCTGCCGATCGCCTGGACGACCTACCTCGCCACCGACGACGCGGACGCCACCGCCGAGACGATCCGGTCCTGCGGCGGCACGGTGGCGGTCGGCCCCCTCGACGCGGGCCCGGCGGGCCGTCTGGCCATCGTCTCCGACCCGAACGGAGCGGTCTTCGGCCTCTGGCAGGCCGCCCGGCACGCGGGAACGCGGTTGTGGGGCACTCCGGGCACCCCGGTCTGGAACGAGCTGGTCACCCGGGAGACGTCCTCGGTCGCCAAGTTCTACCAGGCGGTGTTCGGTTACGAGATCCAGGCGGTCGTCTCGGCCGACTTCGACTACCAGACCCTGCACCTGGACGGCCGTCCGGTCGCGGCCCTGCACGGAGTCGGGCACGCCCTGCCGCGCGACCGGGGGCCGCACTGGATGACGTACTTCGAGGTCGAGGACACCGACGAGACGGCCGCCCGGGTCGTCGAGCTCGGCGGGCACATCCTCCAGCCGCCGCGCGAGGGGACGAGCGGCCGGCTGGCCACGGTCTCGGACCCGGAGGGCGCGGTGTTCACCATCGTCCGGAGCGGCGAGAGCTGACCGACGGGCCGTCGGTTACCGACAGCCGTCGGTTCCGCTCCACATTGTGGGCGGGTGCGGGTCAGCGGTGGGGATCGTAGGTCAGCGCCTTGACCTGGCGCAGGGTCAGCACGGTCTCGGCGTCCCGCACTCCGGGGATCGCGCCGATGCGATCCGTCAGATACGCGTACAGCTCCTGGGTGGTCCGGCACTGGACGGCGGTGACGAGGTTCGCGCGGCCGCTGACCGCCGCCGCGAACCGCACCTCGGGGTGGGCCGCCAGAGTCCTTCCCACCGTGACCAGATCGCCCGGCGCCACCGTGAGCCAGAGCATGGCCCCCACGTCGTGGCCGAGCGGTTCGTGGTCGTACTCCACGTCGAAGTAGAGGACCCCGGTGCGGCGCAGCCGGTCCAGTCGCCGCTTGACCACGGATTCGGACTGGCCGGTCCTGCTCTGGAGTTCGGCCATCGGCGCCCGCCCGTCCCGGCGGAGGACGCCGATCAGCGCCTCGTCCACGCCGTCCAGGGCCACGGGCCCGGCGGGAGGTTCACCGAGTCCGGGCCGCAGCGCCTCCTCCTGCGCGGCGGTCAGGGCGCTGATCTTGCTGAGCCAGCCCAACGGGCCGCCGTAGAACGGGTTCAGTACGCAGTGGGCGCTGACCGAGACGACGCGCGGGGTGCGCGGCAGCCGTCCGAGCAGGAGTTCGTCGCATTCCTGCTGGGTGCGCGGCCTCATGGCGCACATGACCTCGGTGCCGCCGGACATGAGCCCGATCCAGGAGGTGTCCGCGCGGCGCGCGAGCGCGGTGGCGAGCGGTTCCGCGGCATCGGGCGTGCAGCGCAGCCGGACGATCCAGCTCGGCCGCCCGAGCCTGGTCTCGTCGGTCATCCCGAGCACCCGGAAGCCGGTTTCGCGGCGCAGCCCGGTGAAGCGGCGGGCGACGGTCTTGTCCGAGACGCCGAGGACTTCGGCGATCCGGACGAAGGAGGCCCGGCCGTCCAGTTGAAGGGCCTGCATCACCTTCAGGTCCAGGGCGTCGGGCAGGGCCACCGTCGTTCTCCGATCCGTCTCGTTGCCGTCCGGGCCCTACGACGGCCCGCCCCCACAGCATGCCTGCTCGTCCGGGACATGCCGGTGGGGGCGGGGGTGCGTTTTCCCCCCCCGGGTGGGGCGCCGGGCGGGGGCACAGGGACCGCGCGGGTTCGTCAGGCGTTGGTGCGTGCCTCGCCCGCGGCGGCCTCGGGAGCGCTTCCGGAAATGCCTCCGGGAGCGCTTCCGGCGGCGGGTGCGAAGGGGGCTGACCGACGGGGGCGCAGGGTGACCGCCGCGACGATCGCGCCGCAGAGCATGAGGACGGCCGAGACGACGAGGCAGAGGTGGAGGCCGTCCACGAAGGAGAGCGAGAGCGCGTGGAGGGCACGCCCCGTGTCGGCGCCCAGCGGCATTCCGGCGACGGCTTCGAGGCCGCCGCGGTCGACGGCCTCGGTGATACGGGTGCCGGTCGTCCCCGTCAGCCCCTGATCGGCCAGGTGCGCGGGGAGGGCTCCCACGGCTTTGGTGGTCAGCAGCGCGCCCAGGATGGCGGGGCCGAGAGCGGCGCCTACCTGGCGGAAGGCGTTGTTCCCCGCCGCCGCCATCCCGGCCTGGTGCGGGGGCACGGATCCCACGGCGGTGGCGGTGATGCAGGGGAAGGCGATGCCCAGGCCGATGCCGAGCAGGGCGAGCCGCCAGGCCAGCGAGGCGAAGGTGGTGTCGATGCCGATCGTGGTGAGCGTGCAGAGTGCCACGGTGGTGATCAGCAGCCCGCCGGTGATGAGCAGGCGGGCCGAGAGCCGCTGGGTGAGCCGGCCGAAGACGGCGCCCAGCAGGATCGGCATGATCGTGACCATGAGGAGGCGCAGGCCCGCTTCCAGGGTGCTGAGCTGCTGCACCATGCCGAAGTAGAGGCTGAGCACGAAGAAGAAGCCGATCAGCCCGAGGAAGCTGATCATGACCACCAGGGTCGAGCCGGTGAAGGCCTGGCTGCGGAAGATCCGCAGGTCGAGCATCGGGCTGTCGCTGCGGCGCTCCGCCAGGACGAAGGCGGTCCCGCCGATCACCGCGAGCGCCAGGGCGACGACGACCTGCGGCTCGGTGAAGGAGGTGGCGCCGCCTTCGATGACCCCGTAGACGAGGGCCGTGATGGCCACGGCCGCGGTGATCTGGCCGGGCCAGTCGAGCTTGCGGGGGTACGGCGACCTGGACTCGTCGAGCAGGCGCGCACCGGCGGCCATCGCGGCGAGGGAGAGCGGGATGGGCAGGAGGAAGATCCACCGCCACTGGGCGTGCGCGGTGATCGTGCCGGCGATCAGCGGGCCGACGGCGAGCGCCCCCATGAGGCAGGTCGTCCACAGGCCGATGAACTTGCCGCGTTCGCGGTGGTCGGGGACGACGTGGCTGATGAGGGCCAGGGTCATGGGCAGCAGGGCGGCGGCTCCGGCCCCGGAGAGGGCCTGCCCGACCCAGATCACGGCGATCGACTGGGCGCAGAGCGAGACCGCGGCACCGACGGCGCAGAGGGCGAGTCCGGCCTGGAAGACCTTCTTGCGCCCGTGCACGTCGCCGAAGACTCCGGCCGTCAGGATCAGGGCGGCCACCGGCAGGACGAAGGCGTCCGAGACCCACGAGAGGTCCGAGGTGGAGGCACCGAGCGCGCCCTGGATGACGGGCAGGCTCACCGACACCGTCGTGACCGGGAAGTAGGCCACGAACACGCCTATGCAGGCCATGATCAGTGTGGCCGCGCGCCGGTCGGGGGCGCGGCCGGCGGTCCGGGGTGTGCTGTTCACGAAATCTCCTCCGCGGCGACGCCCGCCGCTGTCTGTCGATGCCAGACGGAACTATGCGGACGGAACCTCCCCGGAGCCAGCCGGTGGACCCGGAAGCCGGATTCTCGACGTTCAAGGGCCCGGAATGCCGAATTCTCGACATCTCGGGGCCGGGACAGCCTTCGGGTCCTGGGCGCACCGGCCCGTCGCCGGTGGCCCCCTCCGGACCGTCAGGAACAGTACGCGGGCGCCTCCTCCACGTTCGCCCGGGTGACGAGGCGGATCGGGGCGGAGGCGACCTTCTCGACGGCCCCGCCCGCCATCAGGCCGAGACTGTTCCGTACGGCCAGCTTCCCCAGGTCGGCCGCGGAGTTGGCCACCGTGGCGGAGAGCCGCCCGTCCTTCACCGCCGCGAGCCCCTCGTCGGTGCCGTTGACCGTGACGATCTTGACGTCGGCACCTGCGGCGTCGAAGACCTGCCGGGCGCTCAGGGCCATCTCCTCGTTCGCCACGAAGGCGTAGTCGAGGTCCGGATAGGCCTCGATCATGTCTCCCGCGGATTCACGGGCCTTGGCCGGGTCGAACAGCCCCGGGAGGTCCGAGACCAGTTTCGCGTTGGCGGGGAGAGCCTGCTCGAACCCGGCGACCATCAGGTCCGAGGCCGCGCCGGGGGCTCCGGCGATCACCCCGACCTCGACGTTCCGCCCCGCCGCGTCCTTCTCCACCCACCCCGCGTCGAGCGCGCCGAGCTTGCCGAGGTCCACGACCACCGCGCCGAGCACCCCCGAAAGGTCGTCCGGGCTCACCGAGGTGAGGAAGATCGGGACCCCGGCGGCCCGCGCCTTGGCCACGTCCACGTCCAGGGTGTTCACGTCGACGGTCTGGACGACCAGCGCGTCCACGCCCCGCGCGATCAGATCTTCGATGTTGGCGAGCTCGGTGACCGGGTTCTGCCGCGAATTGGCGACGACGAGGTGCACGTTCCGGGATCTCGCGGACTGCTCCATCGCCTTCTGCAGGCAGGTGTGGAAGACGGTGTCGGCTCCGTTGACGAAGCCGATCGTCGTCGAGCCGTCGTCCCCGCCCGTACCGGAGTCGGCCGGGGAACACCCCGTGGCCAGGGCGGCCAGCGCGGCTGCTGCGGCGAGCCGTCCGGGGAGGCTGCGCGGCGAAGAAGTCATGGTTCGGCCTTTTCTGCGGTGGGCGGAGGCACGAGGGAGGTGGGCCGCGCGGCCGGTCCCGGGCCGGCGTACGGCCCGGCCGGACCGGGGACGTGCCCGGACGGCCGGGCGCGGCGGGGCCGCCGGGCGGACGTGCCGAGGGAGCCGTCGCCGTCGTCCGGACGCCCCGGACGTCCGGCGGCGGCGCACAACGTAGCGCGCGGAAGGCCCGGCCAACCCCCGTACGGCGCGCAAGGTGTGCTTGCAGGGCACGGGACCGAGCGGCGGGGGCGGGCGCGCCGGAGAACCTACGCGGAGGCAAGGCGCGGTCAGGAGGGAACGGGGATCGGCGCGGGAACGTGGAGACAGGGCAGGCCAGCGCGGAGACCGGGCGCGGGAGCCGGGGCGGCGGCACGGGTCCAAGGCGCCCGGGGTCCCCGGCAGGCCCGGCCCGGTGGTCGTACGGGGGGCGCCGGTCAGACGCGCGCGTCCTGGAGGTAGTCGTAGTAGTTCTCGCCGCCCACCAGGACCGAGGTGACGTACGCCGGAAGCCCGTCGGCGTCCCGTTCGACCGCCTGCGAGGTCTGCCGGGTGAACCCGAGCGACACTCCGGGGATCACCGGGTACTCGGGGCGTGCGGTGTCGACCGTCCAGCCCCGTCCGGCGGCGTGCCGGAAGAGCTCCGCGGCGGGGGTGGTGAACACCTCGTCCTTCTCCAGCAGGACGCGCGTGCCGGAGGTGCGGCCCTCGCCGGGCCACCACAGCTCGGCGGCGGTGACGTGGGTCCCGTCGCCTTCGAGCAGTGCGTGTACGCCGACGTGGTCGAGGGTCCAGGAGACGGTCGCCGATTTCCTGCCCGGGCGCCGCAGCACCTCGGGTTCGCCCCAGGCCCGGGGCACGGCGGCGAGTACCTCGTCGAGCGTCATGCCCAGCAGGATCGGCGCGACTCCGCGCGGCGGGTCGAGTACCAGATCCATGGCCCGTCCTCAGTCCTTCGGCGCTCGCGCCTCGTCGGTCCAGCCCGTCGTGTCGGGGCTCACCCTGTACCGCTTCGGGCCCGTCCCCCGGAGCACGGCCCGGAACTCCTTGCCGTGCCGCAGGCTACCGCGGGTCAGGCCGGGTTGACCGGGAGCACGTCCGGCGACAGCGCGGCCGCGTGGGCCGCGGCGGAGGTCGTGCGGCGCCGGTGGTGACGGCGGCACAGCACCTCGTAACCGACCTCCTTGGCCGGGCGGTTGACGTCACCGACCACGACCTGTTCGCCCTCGACGACCATCTCGCCGCCCACGGTGCGGGCGTTGTGCGTGGCGCGGGCGCCGCACCAGCACAGCGCCTCGACCTGGAGGTGTTCGAGACGGTCGGCCAGCTCGATCAGGCGCTGCGATCCGGGGAAGAGCTTCGTACGGAAGTCCGTGGTGATGCCGAAGGCGTAGACGTCCATCCCGAGGTCGTCCACGATCCGGGCCAGCTGGTCGATCTGGAGCGGGGCCAGGAACTGCGCCTCGTCCGCGATGACGTAGTCCGCCTTGCCGCCCTGGGAAAGCTGGTTCACGACGTACGCGTAGAGGTCCATGCCGTCGGTGGCCTCGACGGCCTCCGTCACCAGCCCCAGCCGTGAGGAGAGCTTCCCCTCCCCCGCCCGGTCGTCACGGGTGAAGATCACACCCTGGAGGCCGCGCGCGGACCGGTTGTGCCCGATCTGCAGGGCCAGCGTGCTCTTTCCGCAGTCCATCGTTCCGGAGAAGAACACAAGCTCGGGCATGAGAGGTCGAACGCCTTTCGACATGGGGGGACGGAGGGGACGCGCCGGTGGAGCGGCAGCGTCAGGTGCGGACTTCGAGGAGGGGGACGAGCTGCTCGGCCGGGGTCAGCGAACCGTGCATCCCGACCATCATGGACTCGTGCGGCTCGTTGGACGAGGCGGTGATCACCACATCGTCGTGAGCGGCGGCGACCACGTCACCGATACGGCCGTACACGCGCTCGTCGACCTCGGGGCCGAACCAGCCGGCGGCGATCGCCTCGTCCCGGCTCGCCACCCAGAACTGCTCGCCGAGCACTTCCTGCCAGACCGTCAGGACATCGGCCTGGGCTCCGGGCACGGCGTAGACGTGGCGGGCGCGGCCTTCGCCGCCCAGCAGGGCGACACCCGCGCGAAGCTCCCAGTCCTCGTCGAAGTCGATGCGGGACTGCTCGTCGAACGGGATGTCGATCATGCCGTGGTCGGCGGTGATGTAGAGCGCCGAGCGGGGCGGCAGCTGCTCGGCGAGGCGCCGGGCGAGTCCGTCCACGTACATCAGCTGCCCGCGCCAGGCGTCGGAGTCGGTGCCGAAGCGGTGGCCCGCGCCGTCGACCTCGCTGTAGTACGTGTAGACCAGCGAGCGGTCCCCTGCGGCGAGCCGCTGGGCCGCGACGTCCATGCGCTCCTCCCCGGCGAGACGCCCCAGGAACGAGCCGCCGCTGAGCGCGACCTTGGTCAGCGGGGTCTGCTCGAAGTCGGGCGCCGAGACCTGGGCCGTACGCACCCCCGCCGCGTCGGCGAGGCTGAAGACGGTGGGGTAGGGCTGCCAGACCTTCGGGGAGGTCCAGGGCTTCCAGCGGAGCTGGTTCATCAGCCCGCCGGTGGCCGGATCGCGCACGGTGTACCCGGGCAGTCCGTGCTTCCCGGGCGGCAGGCCCGTACCGACCGAGGCGAGGGAGGTCGCCGTCGTGGCGGGGAAGCCCGCGGTGATGGGACGCCCGGTGCCGCCGCGCGAGGTCGGCAGCAGGGAGTGCAGGAACGGGGCTTCGTCCGGGTGCGCCGTGATCTGCTCCCAGCCGAGGCCGTCGATCAGGAAGACGCAGTTGCGGTCGGCCGGGGTGAGCTCCGGGATCGACGCGGTGAAGCCGGGCACCTCCTGCCCGGCCACGAGGGTCGGCAGCAGGTCCGCGAGGGACCCGGTGCCGTACTCGGGCACGGGAGCGGTGTCGAGCGGGAGGAGTACGGGGTCCTGCCAGGCGGGCTGGGCCATCAGCGCTTGGTCGCCGTGTTGGCCGGCGTGGCCGCCGTCGCCGCGGTGGCTGCCGTGGCCTCGCTGAGCGCCTGGGCGAAGGCGAGCGTCTGCCGCACGGTGTCCGGGCCGTCGCCGGCCTCGCTGACCCGCAGGCTGAGGTCGTCGGCGGTGGAGCTGCCGGTGTAGCCGTGGTCGGCGTCGCAGTCGGGGTCGCCGCAGGCGGCCGGCTCCAGGTCGATCCGGGAGACCGCGCCCCAGCCGATGGTCAGGACGACCTCGCGGGGAAGCGAACCGGGGACGTACTTCTCGGGGTCCGCCACCACACGGCTCACCACGACGGACGAGATCCGGCCGAGGTGCACGGACTCCGTGGAGGTCGTCGCGTACGGCGTCGGGGACTCCGTCTCGGAGGTCTGCTCGTCGGTGTGGCTGACGATGAAGCGGGTGTCCGTCAGGACCAGGACCGTGGCATGGCGCCGGACCTCGTTGGAGTCGAAGGTCGTCTCCTGGTGCACGAGGTACGAGGCGACCGGCTCCCCGCCGACGGCGGCCTCCACCGCCTCGGCCACGAGGGCCGGGTAGTAGCCGCTGCGCTCGATCGCCGCGCGCAGCCCCTGGGTCGTCGTACCGGTCTTTGCCATGACCCCCATCTTACGGGCCCCGGTGACCGCCGGAGACGCTACGGGGAGGGGTGGCCGGTCAGTAGTTCGGGAGCCGGCGGGGGCCGAGGTCGGTCCGCGCCGGAGGCGGGGCGAGCCGCACGCTCGCGCCGAGGACCGTCAGCCCGTGCGTGGCCACCACGACCGGTTCCAGGGTGACCGAGACCACCTCGGGATGGTCGTCGACCAGGCGGGAGACCCGCAGCAGCAGCTCTTCGAGCGCCCGGGTGTCGACGGGCGACGAGCCGCGCCAGCCGAAGAGCACGGGTGCCGCGCGGATGGAGCGGATCAGTTCGGCGGCGTCCCGGTCGGTGGCCGGAACCAGCCGGTGGGCGATGTCCCCGAGAAGTTCGGAGGGAGTGCCCGCGAGGCCGAAGGAGAGCACGGCTCCGGCGGCGGCGTCGATCGAGGCCCGCACCACGGTGTCGACGCCCCGGGGGGCCATGGACTGCACGACGGGCTGGAGTTCGGCGGGTTTGCCGAGGAGTTCGGTGAGTTCGCCGTACGCCCGGCGCAGCGCGTCCTCCCCGGCGAGGTCCAGACGGACGCCGCCCAGGTCGGCGCGGTGGCGCAGATGGGGTGCGGTGGTCTTGAGGGCGACCGGCCAGCCGAGTCGCGCGGCGGCGGCCACGGCGGCGGCCGCGTCGGGGGCGGCGAGCGTCGCCCGTACGTCGATGCCGTAGCGGCCCAGCAGCCCTCGGGCCTCGTCGTGGCCGAGCGGCCGGCCGCGCGGGTCGGGGTCCGGGCCGAGCAGCGCGTCGATGAACGCGGCGGTGCCGGGCTCGTCGATGGTGTCGTCGAGGAACTCGGGCACCCTGCCCGGCGCGGCGGCCTGGCGGCGCCACTGGGCGTACTTGACCGACTCGCTCAGCGCGCGGACGGCCCGCTCGGCGGCCGGGTAGGCGGGGATCCGGCCGGTGGGGGCGGGCGTGTGGGCCCCGGGTTCCGCGGACGATCCGGCATCGGGCGGCGGTACGGGGGTGGGCGTCCCGTCGGGAGCGGGCGGGCGCGTCGCCGTCGTACCGGATGCCGAACGGGAGGACGGGGTGACCGCGAGGTCCGCGTCCGGTGCGGGGCCGCCGGGGGCCCCGTCGCCCGCGGGCGTGGTGGGCGGGCGCGTACCGGCCGTGGCCGCCAGGGCCTGGGCGAGTCCGCCGATCTCCAGGTGTACGACGGCCACCGGCTTGGCCGGTCCGGCGGTCCGGGCCGCCACGGCCTCGTGCAGGGCTGCCGCCAGCACCTCGCCGTCGCCGCTCTGCAGCTCTCCCTCGCCCCCGACCAGCGGGATCGCGGTCACGATCACCGCGTCGCAGGCCGGGTCGGCGAGCGCCTCGGCCAGGGCCGCGCGGAAGTCCGCGGGTCCGGCCGCCGTGGTCAGGTCCCGGGGCGGCCGGGGCCGCAGTCCCTCCGTGAGGCAGGCGTCGTACGTGAGCAGCCCGAGCGACTCCGAATTGCCGAGGATCGCCACCCGCGGGCCCGCGGGCAGCGGCTGGTCGGCGAGGAGGAGGGCCGCGTCGATCATCTCGGTCACCGTGTCCACGAGGATCACGCCCGCCTGGCGCATCAGGGCGGAGACCGTGGCGTCGGGAATGCGGCTGACGGGCACGGCGTGGCCGGGCGGGGTGGCGCCGCTGTGCCGGGCGCCCTTGACCACCACGACCGGTTTGACGGCGGCGGTGCGGCGGGCGAGCCGGGTGAACTTGCGCGGGTTGCCGAGCGACTCCAGGTAGAGCAGGGCGACATCGGTGTCGGGGTCGTCGAACCAGTACTGGAGGAAGTCGTTGCCGGAGATGTCGGCGCGGTTCCCGGCCGAGATGAAGGTGGAGAGCGCGGCGCCGCGCCGGTGGAGACCGGAGAGGAGTGCGATGCCGATGGCGCCGGACTGGGTGAAGAGGCCGATGCGGCCGGGCGCGGGCGATTCGGGGGCGAGCGACGCGTTCATCCGGACGGCACCGGAGGTGTTGATGATGCCGAAGGCGTTCGGCCCGATGATCCGCATGCCGTAGGAGCGCGCCTGGCGCAGCAGCGCGCGCTGGCGCTCGCGGCCCTCGGCTCCCCGCTCGGCGTAGTCGGCGGAGAGGACGACCAGGCCCCGCACTCCGTGCTCCCCGCAGTCCGCGACGGCTTCGGGGACCCGTTCGGCCGGGACGGCGATGACCGCGAGGTCGACCGGTTCGCCGATGGAGCCCACCGAGCGGTGCGCGGGGACCCCGTCGACGCTGCCCCGGTCGGGGGCGAAGGCGTGGTTGACGGCGTACAGGCGCCCTGTGAAGCCGGAGTGCCGGAGGTTGCGGAGCACGGTCCGGCCCACCCCGCCGGGGGCGCGGCCGGTGCCGACCACGGCCACCGAGGCGGGGGCCAGGAGCCGCTGGACGGAGCGGGCTTCGGCGCGCTGCTCGCGGGCGCGCTGCACGGCGAGCGACTCGGCGGTGGGTTCGATGTCGAGCGTGAGGTGGACCGAGCCGTCCTCGAAGCTCCGCTGCTGGGTGTAGCCGGCGTCCCGGAAGACCTTGATCATCTTCGTGTTGGCGGGCAGCACCTCGGCGGCGAACCGGCGGATGCCCCGCTCCCGGGCGACCGCGGCGATGTGTTCGAGCAGCACGGAGGCGACACCGCGGCCCTGGTGGGCGTCCTGGACGAGGAAGGCGACCTCGGCCTCGTCGGCGGGCGCGGAGGCGGGCCGGCCCCGGTCGTCGATCCGGTCGTAGCGGACGGTGGCGATGAACTCCCCTCCCACCGTGGCGGCCAGCCCCACCCGGTCGACGTAGTCGTGGTGGGTGAAGCGGTGGACGTCCCGGTCGGAGAGCCGGGGGTAGGGGGCGAAGAAGCGGTAGTACTTCGACTCGTCGGAGACCTGCTCGAAGAAGCTGACCAGCCGTCCGGCGTCGTCCGGGGTGATGGGCCCGATCCGGGCGGTGCCGCCGTCCCGCAGCACCACGTCTGCTTCCCAGTGGTCGGGGTACGCGTGATGCGGACTCTGCTCCGGCGTGGGCTGCATGGGCAAAGCCTACGGCGGTCCCACGTTCCGGGAAGGGTCCGCGCGGGTCGCCCCGCGCGCCCGGGGCGTCCGGGTGGCCGGCCGGCCGCCCGGACCACCGCCTGCACGACTGCTCGCACGACCGGCCTTGCGGTTGTCCGTCCGGCTGCCCCTCCGGCCGCCCGTCCGGTCGGGGTCCGGTTGCCCGTACGGCCACGGCCCGACGGACCGTCCGGTCACCGTCCGGCCGCCGTCCGGACATCGTCCGACTGCCGTACGGACATCGTTCGACCGGCTGTTCGGCCACCGTTCGCCCGGCCGCCGGGCCGCCGTCCGAGGCGGGCGCTCAGGGTCGTACGGGCATCGCCGCGGCCCGGCACGGGTCGCGGCGGATTCGGTGCCGGGGCAGGCTGGGAAGCCCACCGGGCGGCTCCGCCGCCGGGAGGCTACGCAGGTCCACGCCCCCATGACACAATGGTCTAGACAAATCAATTACCGTCAGGACATCGCAGATTCACGAAGGGCAGAACCATGGTTGAGCGCCGCGTCAACGTCGGATGGGCCGAAGGCCTGCACGCCCGCCCCGCTTCCATCTTCGTCCGCGCCGCCACGGCCTCCGGGGTCCCGGTGACGATCGCCAAGGCCGACGGCAGCCCGGTCAACGCCGCGTCGATGCTCGCGGTCCTCGGACTGGGCGCGGAGGGCGGCGAGGAGATCGTGCTCGCCTCCGAGGCGGAGGGCGCGGACGCCGCACTGGACCGACTGGCCAAGCTGGTCGCCGAGGGGCTCGACGAACTCCCGGAAACGGTCTGATCCCCCTCCCGCCGGACTCCGTGAAGAAATTCCTCGCTCGGCCGAGCCGCACCGTCCCTACCGGGCGGGGCGGCTCAGTCATTTCCCGGGCAGCCGTGAGGACGAGAATTCCGACAGCACGAAAAAGCGCCTTCAATTCGCTCTGCTATTTGTATACGGCGCGATTGTTAATGACGGGCACCCGAGGTGTTTACGGGATGTTGCAAAGTGCTCACCCGGGCCTGTTTCACCGCTCGGACCGGCCGGCGCGGCCGGTGCGCGGCCAGGGAACGCTCCGCGTGCTGCACGGCCAGCCCCCTGGCGCGCTCCGCGTCGCCCCGGGCCACCGCGTCCACGAGAGCGCCGTGCTCGGCCCACGACTCGACGGGGCGGACCGGCTGCTCGACGGCGTACATCCAGGCGATCTTGTGCCGGAGCTGCGTCAGCAGCGCGATGAGGCCGGGGCTGCCGGATGCCTGGGCGAGCGTCTCGTGGAACCAGCCGCCGAGGGAACGCAGGTCTTCCCCCTCACCCCGGCGGGCCCTCTCCTGCCCCAGCTTGACCAGTCCGCGCAGGACCTTGAGGTGCGCCTCGGTGCGGCGCTGCGCGGCCCGGGCCGCGCCCAGCGGCTCCAGCAGGAGCTTCACCTCCAGGAGGTCGGCCGCCTCCTGCTCCGTCGGCTCGGCGACGCAGGCACCGGCGTGTCTGCGGGTGACCACGAACCCCTCCGACTCCAGGGTCCGCAGCGCTTCGCGCACGGGCACACGGGAGACGCCGTAACGCCGCGCCAGAAGCTCCTCGGTCAGGCGGCTGCCGCGTTCGTAGACGCCCGAGACGATGTCGTCACGGATTGCCGTGCATACCGAGTGCGCGGGAATGCGCATGTCCGAACCTCCGCCTTAATCCCCGCGAAACGCGGCCGATCGAAGCCTGCACCGTGACTCTATTGCAATCTGAGTGAATTTCCGATGGCGTACCGGAATTCGCACATATCTTTTGCCTGCGGAGCCGGTGGCCGGAGGGGTTTCGGGTGATATGCCGAAGCCCCGGCACGGGCCGGGGCTTCGGGACGGTCGGGGTGCCCGGCAGCGGCCGGGCGGCGGTACCGCGGGGCCGGACGCGTGAGGCGGCCGGGGTCAGACGGTGAGGCCGCGGGCCCGCAGATAGGCCACGGGATCCATGTCGGTGCCGTACTCCGGGCCGGTACGCGCCTCGAAGTGCAGGTGCGGGCCGGTCGCGTTGCCGGTGGCGCCGGAGAGGCCGATCCGCTCCCCGGAGGAGACGCGCTGGCCGACGAAGACACCGAGGGAGGAGAGGTGGCCGTACTGCGTGTACGTGCCGTCCGTCATCCGCAGCACGATGTTGTTGCCGTACGCGCCGCCCCAGCCGGCCTCGACGACCGTCCCCGCGCCCACGGCGAGGACCGGGGTGCCGGTGGCGGCGTGGAAGTCGACGCCCGAGTGGCTGCCGGAGGACCAGAGCGAGCCGCTCGACTTGTAGCCGGTGCTGATGTACGAGCCCGCGATGGGCAGGTGGAAGGAGTTCAGGCGGGCGCGCTCGGCGGCGCGGGCGGCGCGCGCCTTCTCCTCGCGGGCCTCCCTGGCCCGTGCGGCGGCTTCGGCCTTCGCCTTCGCTTCGGCCTTCGCCCTGGCCTCCGCTCCGCGCTGCTGGGCCGCCGCCTGGTCGGCTATCCGGTCCGCGATGGAGTCCCCGAGCGTCACGGCCTCGATGAGGCCGGTCGTACCGGGCGACGGGAGGGTGGAGTCGGCGGCGAGGGCCGGGGAGGCGAGCGAGCCGACGACGCCGGTGGCGGCGAGGGCCGCGACGCCGGCGAACCTGGCGGTGGAGCGCGTCAGACGGCCCGGGGCGCGATGCGTCCCGGTGGCACGGGTGAACGCCATGGAGGAGCGGATCCTTTCCTTCCTTCTCGCCTACCGGGTTAGCTGACGGGTTCGGAGCAGGAAGGTCTCCTACGGGCGTTCGCGCCTCTCACGAGACACGGGTGCCCGATTCACCCCAGGGACTTCGCGGGTCCCCGGCTCCCCAGGCTCGCGCCTGACGGGGACTCGGCGATGACTGTCCGGCACCGCGAGTGCGGTACACAGTCGGCGGACAGCCGGATCGACGCTAGGCCGCGGTGCTTTCGATCACCAAACGGACAGGGAGTTTTGTAGCGTATCCCACAGGGCAGACAGCCACTCTTCATGGCAAAGAGGACAAACGCCGCGACCCCGGCGGGATCTCTCCCACCGGGGTCGCGGCCGGGCCTACCCGGTCGTGTGCTTGACGGCTGGTCAGCCGCTGACGACCGTCACCTCGCCGATGCCCAGCGCACGGACCGGATCGGCGATCTGCGCCGCGTCGCCCACCAGGATCGTCACCAGCCGGTCCACAGGGAAGGCGTTGACCACCGCGGCGGTCGCCTCGACCGTGCCGGTCTCGGCGAGCCGTGCGTACAGGTGGGCCTGGAAGTCGTCGGGCAGCTGCTGCTCGACCTGGTCGGCGAGGGTCGCCGCGACGGAGGCGGCCGTCTCGAACTTGAGCGGAGCCACCCCCACCAGGTT
Source organism: Streptomyces sp. NPDC001493 (assembly GCF_053597235.1). NCBI lineage: Bacteria > Bacillati > Actinomycetota > Actinomycetes > Kitasatosporales > Streptomycetaceae > Streptomyces > Streptomyces sp. NPDC001493. Next base: position 19,712 of record NZ_JBSFHV010000039.1, on the reverse strand, counting down.
TTGCACGGCGGTCTCGCGCTCGGCGTCCGTCAGCCCGTCCGCCGCGAGGGTCCGCAGGACCTTCCAGAGGTCGTCGAGCGCGGGGCCCGTGGACTCGGTGTCCACCGAGCCGCTGATGGCCAGCATCGCCGCACCGGCGGGGCCGGAATCCGGACCGCCGGCCGTGGAGCGGAGCACCTGGGCGAAGGCGCGTACGCCGTAGGTGTAGCCCTTCTCCTCGCGCAGCACCCGGTCGAGCCGCGAGGTGAGCGTGCCGCCGAGGCAGTACGTGCCGAGGACCTGCGCGGGCCAGACGCTGTCGTGCCGGTCCGCGCCGATACGACCGATGAGCAGCTGCGTCTGCACGGCTCCCGGACGGTTCACGATGACCACGCGGCCGGTGTCGTCCGCGGTGATCGGCGCCACCGGGCGGGGGGTGCCTGCGTCGCCCGACCAGTCGCCGAGGGTGTCGGCGAGCAGGGCGTCCAGGTCGATGCCGGTGAGGTCGCCGACGACGACCGCGACCGCGGTGGCGGGGCGGACGTGGGCGTCGTAGAAGGCGCGCACCGCCGCGGCGTCGATCCGCCGCACGGTGTCCTCGGTGCCCAGACGCGGGCGCGACATCCGGGCGGTGGCCGGGAACAGCTCCTTGGAGAGCTGCTTGGCGGCGCGGCGCGCGGGGTTGGCCTGCTCGTGCGGGATCTCGTCGAGGCGGTTGCCCACCAGGCGCTCGATCTCGCTGTCGGCGAAGGCGGGGGCCCGCAGCGCCTCGGCGACCAGGCCGAGCGCCTTGGCCAGCCGGGAGGCGGGAACCTCCAGCGAGACCCGGACGCCCGGGTGGTCGGCGTGCGCGTCGAGCGTGGCGCCGCAACGCTCCAGCTCGGCGGCGAACTCCTCCGCGCTGTGCTTGTCGGTCCCCTCGGAGAGGGCGCGCGCCATGATGGTGGCGACGCCGTCCAGGCCCTCGGGTTCGGCGTCGAGCGGCGCTTCGAGGTGGATCTCGACCGCGACGACCTGCTGGCCGGGGCGGTGGCTGCGGAGCACGGTCAGACCGTTGGGCAGGGTGCCGCGCTCGGGGGCCGGGAAGGCCCAGGGGCGGGCGGTGCCCGGGGTGGGCTGCGGGTGGAAGTCCATGGCTACTCCAGTCACGGCGGCGTCGCTCACTTGGCGGCCTCCTCGTGGGCGTCGGCGTCCGCGCCGTCCTCGGCACCGGTCTCGTCGGCCGGTTCGACCGGCTCGTAGACCAGCACGGCACGGTTGTCGGGACGCAGCGTGGCCGCGGCGACCTCCCGCACCTCGTTCGCGGTGATGTCGAGGACGCGCCCCACGGCCGTCAGCGCGAGCTGCGGGTCACCGAACAGCACGGCGAAGCGGCAGAGTTCGTCGGCACGGCCGGCGACCGTGCCGAGACGGTCCAGCCACTCGCGCTCCAACTGGGCCTGCGCGCGCTCCATCTCCTCCGGCGTGGGGCCCTCGGCGGCGAACCGCGCCAGCTCCTCGTCGACCGCGGTCTCGATGCTCTCGACCTCCACACCGCCGGACGTCTTGACGTCCAGCCAGCCCAGCGAAGGCGCTCCGGCCAGCCGCAGCAGCCCGAACCCTGCGGCCACCGCGGAACGGTCGCGGCGCACCAGGCGGTTGTGCAGCCGGGAGGACTCGCCGCCGCCGAGAACGGTCAGGGCCAGGTCGGCGGCGTCCGCCTCGCGGGTGCCGTCGTGCGGCAGCCGGTAGGCGGCCATCAGCGCGCGGGCCGGGACCTCCTCATGGACCACTTCCCGCAGCTGCCCGCCGATGGTGCCGGGGAGGGTGCCGTCGCGCGGGGGCTTCTTGCCGTCGTGGGACGGGATGGAGCCGAAGTACTTCTCGATCCAGGCGAGGGTCTGCTCGGGGTCGATGTCGCCGACGACCGAGAGCACCGCGTTGTTGGGCGCGTAGTACGTACGGAAGAACGTCTGCGCGTCCTCCAGCGTCGCCGCGTCCAGGTCGGCCATGGAACCGATCGGCGTGTGGTGGTACGGGTGGCCCTCCGGGTAGGCGAGCGCGGTGAGCCGCTCGAACGCGGTGCCGTACGGAACGTTGTCGTACCGCTGGCGGCGCTCGTTCTTGACGACGTCCCGCTGGTTCTCCATCGACTCTTCGTCGAGCGCGGCGAGCAGCGAGCCCATCCGGTCGGCCTCGAGCCAGAGCGCGAGCTCCAGCTGGTGGGTCGGCATGGTCTCGAAGTAGTTGGTGCGCTCGAAGCTGGTCGTGCCGTTGAGCGAACCGCCGGCGCCCTGGACGAGCTCGAAGTGGCCGTTCCCCTTGACCTGCTTCGACCCCTGGAACATCAGGTGCTCGAAGAGGTGTGCGAGCCCGGTCCGTCCCTCCACCTCGTGGCGGGAGCCGACGTCGTACCAGAGGCAGACCGCGGCGACCGGGGTCAGATGGTCCTCGGAGAGCACCACGCGCAGGCCATTGGCCAGACGGTGCTCGGTCGCTGTCAGGCCGCCGGAGCCGGCCTGTGCGGTGGCCGTGTGACCCATGGGCATGTACGTCCCTTCGATCGCGGTACTGGACTTTCTGCCAGACCTGCCACTGTAAGCAAGCGCACGGGTACCTGGCGAAGTTCCCGTTCCTTCGATGTTGTGCTCGTTGGTTTGTTCTTGACGACTGATGTTGACGCGTGGTGCCGGCGCCCGCGTGCGGGGGGTCGGTCCGAAGCACCTGTTCCGGGCTCCGGTACGGTCTCCGGCGCGGCCCCCCGGTGCGGCCTCCGGGACGGCCCGGGAACCCGTGGGAAGGGGCGTCCCGGCGGGTCCCGGCGGGGCGCTTGGGACGGGTCGAGGTCGGCGCTGTCGGCGGGGCGGTCCACAATGGTCCGCGTCAGAACCTCAGGTTGCCCGACAGAATCTGTGAAGGAGTCGCAGCCGCGATGGCCCGCCGCAGCACGAAAACCCCGCCGCCGGACGACTTCGAGGAGAAGATCCTCGACATCGACGTCGTCGACGAAATGCAGGGCTCCTTCCTCGAGTACGCGTACTCGGTGATCTACTCCCGGGCTCTGCCCGACGCGCGCGACGGCATGAAGCCCGTGCACCGCCGCATCGTGTCCCAGATGAACGAGATGGGACTGCGCCCCGACCGCGGGTACGTCAAGTGCGCCCGCGTGGTCGGCGAAGTCATGGGCAAGCTCCACCCGCACGGTGACGCGTCGATCTACGACGCCCTGGTGCGCATGGCGCAGCCGTTCTCCATGCGGCTCCCGCTGGTGGACGGACACGGCAACTTCGGCTCCCTCGGCAACGACGACCCGCCGGCCGCCATGCGGTACACCGAGTGCCGGATGGCCGACGCCACGTCCCTCATGACGGAGTCGATCGACGAGGACACCGTCGATTTCCAGTCCAACTACGACGGCCAGGAGCAGGAGCCCGTCGTCCTCCCGGCCGCCTACCCGAACCTGCTGGTCAACGGCGCGTCGGGGATCGCGGTCGGCATGGCGACCAACATGCCTCCGCACAACCTCGGTGAGGTCGTCGCCGCCGCGCGCCACCTCATCCGGTACCCGAACGCCGACCTCGAAGCGCTGATGCGGTTCGTCCCCGGTCCCGACCTGCCGACCGGTGGCCGGATCGTGGGCCTGAGCGGCATCAAGGACGCCTACGCCGCCGGGCGCGGCACGTTCAAGATCCGGGCGACGGTCGCCGTGGAGAACGTCACCCCGCGCCGCAAGGGCCTCGTCGTCACCGAACTGCCCTTCACGGTCGGTCCGGAGAAGGTCATCTCCAAGATCAAGGACCTGGTCTCGTCGAAGAAGCTCCAGGGCATCGCCGACGTCAAGGACCTCACGGACCGCTCGCACGGGCTGCGCCTGGTCATCGAGATCAAGAACGGCTTCGTGCCGGAGGCCGTGCTCGAGCAGCTCTACAAGCTGACGCCGATGGAGGAGTCCTTCGGCATCAACAACGTCGCGCTCGTCGACGGACAGCCGCTCACCCTGGGGCTCAAGGAGCTTCTGGAGGTCTACCTCGACCACCGCTTCGAGGTCGTGCGCCGGCGCAGCGAGTTCCGCCGCACCAAGCGGCGCGACCGGCTCCACCTGGTGGACGGGCTGCTCGTCGCCCTCGTCGACATCGACGAGGTCATCCGGATCATCCGGGACAGCGACAACTCCTCGGCCGCGAAGGAGCGGCTGATGGAGCGCTTCTCGCTGAGCGAGATCCAGACGCAGTACATCCTGGACACCCCACTGCGCAGGCTGACCCGGTTCGACCGGATCGAGCTGGAGAGCGAGCGCGACCGGCTCAACTCCGAGATCGAGGCGCTGACCACGATCCTGGAGTCGGACACCGAGCTGCGCAAGCTCGTCTCGTCCGAACTGGCCGCGGTGGCCAAGAAGTTCGGCACCGACCGGCGCACGGTACTGCTGGAGTCGGCGGGTTCGCAGGTCTCCGCCGTACCGCTGCAGGTCGCGGACGACCCGTGCCGGGTGCTGCTCTCCTCGACCGGTCTGCTCGCCCGGACGGCCAACGCCGACCCGGTGGCCCAGGACGAGGACGCCAAGCGCGCGAAGCACGACGTGATCGTGTCGGCCGTTCCCGCGACGGCGCGCGGCGAGGTGGGGGCGGTGACCTCCACCGGACGGCTGCTGCGCGTAGCGGTGATCGACCTGCCCCAGCTCCCTGACACCCACGCGGCGCCCAACCTCTCGGGCGGGGCCGCGGTCGCGGAGTTCCTCACGCTGGAGGAGGGCGAGGACCTGATCTGCCTGACCACGCTCGACGAGACGTCGCAGGGGCTGGCGATCGGCACCCTGCAGGGCGTGGTGAAGCGCGTCGTGCCGGACTACCCGGCCAACAAGGACGAGCTGGAGGTCATCTCCCTGAAGGAGGGCGACCGGATCGTCGGAGCCGTGGAGCTGCGTACGGGCGAGGAGGACCTGGTCTTCATCTCGTCCGACGCGCAGTTGCTGCGCTACCCGGCGGCCCAGGTGCGCCCGCAGGGGCGTCCGGCCGGCGGCATGGCCGGGATCAAGCTCTCGGACGGCGCCGAGGTGCTGTCCTTCTCCGCGGTCGAACCGGCCGCGGACGCTGCGGTGTTCACCGTGGCCGGCTCGCACGGCACGCTGGACGACTCGGTGCTCACGTCGAAGCTCACGCCGTTCGACCAGTACCCGCGCAAGGGCCGGGCCACCGGCGGGGTGCGGTGCCAGCGGTTCCTCAAGGGTGAGGACGTGCTGGTCTTCGCCTGGGCCGGTCCCACGCCCGCCCGGGCCGCACAGCAGAACGGCACTCCTGCCCGGCTGCCGGAACCCGACCCCCGCCGCGACGGCTCGGGCATCCCGCTGACCGACCCGGTCGCCGCGATCGCAGGGCCGGTGTAGCGGCCAGGAAGCGGTGTAACAGCTCGGAAGCGGTGTAGCGGCCAAGAAACGGACGGCATCGTACGGAGGACGGGTGCGGCGGGGCGGGCCCCTGCCCCCGTCCTCCGGCCGTACGTGGGCCGGGCCGGTGTGCCCGGCCCGTCGCGTGTCGCTACGCCGGATCCGGCTCGACGTCCGTCCCGCGCCCTTCGGCGGGCCGGTCGTCGGCCACGTAACGCAGCACGCCCCACATGGCGCGTTCCAGTTCGTCCGCGTCACGGGGCTCGGCCCCGGGTCCGCCGTCGAGAGGGCCGGGGTCGTCCGGCGACGGCACCCGGCACTCCTCCAGTTCCCGCAGGAGTGCCTCCGCGTCGAACCCCGAACCGATCAGTACGAGCTGGGTGAGCCGCGGTTCGCCGCGGCCCCACGGACGCGGTACGAACCGGAGGAACCGGCCCACCGCGTGCAGCAGGTAGGTGTTGCGGGGATCGGCCGCGCCGAAGTCCACGAAGCCCTTGATCCGGTACAGCCCCTCCGGCCGCGAGTCGAGGAACCGCATGAGGCGACGGGGGTCCAGGGGCGTTCCGGTGGAGAGTTCGACGCTCTGGTACGCGGCGTGGGGATGCGCCCCGCCACGGCTCCCCGCTTCGCCGGGGGCCGCCTCCCCGGCCGGCCGGTCCTCTGCGAGCAGGTCCTCCGTCGGCCGGTCCTCCGCCAGCAGGTCCTCGAAGGTGAGCTGGCGGGACACCCGTTCCGTGTCCGGGCGGAGCGCGGGGTCGAAGAGAAGTGCCGGATCGATCCGTCCGTGCTCGGTGGAGACGACGGCGGCGCGGTCGGTCAGCGCGGCGACCGAGGCGCGCAGCCGGTCGTGTTCGGCTCCGTCGATCCGGTCGGTCTTGTTGAGCACGACCAGATCGGCGACGGCGAGGTGCCGGTCGGTCTCCGGGTGCCGCTCCCGGGTACGGTCGAACTCGGCCGCGTCGACGACCTCCACCAGCCCGCCGTAGACGATCCGGGGGTTCTCGCTCGCCAGCAGCATCCGTACGAGTTCCTGCGGCTCGGCGAGACCGCTGGCCTCGATCACGATCAGATCGAGGCGGACGGCGGGCCGGGTCAGGGTCTCCAGATAGGAGTCCAGTTCGCTCGCGTCCACCGCGCAGCACAGGCAGCCGTTGCCGAGCGAGACCGTCGAGCCGACCTGCCCGGCGACCGTCATGGCATCGATCTCGATGGCCCCGAAGTCGTTCACGATCACGCCGATCCGGTTGCCGGCGCGGTGGTGGAGCAGGTGGTTGAGCAGCGTGGTCTTGCCCGAGCCGAGGAAGCCCGCGAGCACGATGACCGGGATCTGCGGGACGCGGGCATCCCCAGGCGTGGCCGGAGCGGGCAAGACGGACCATCCTCACGGAGCGGTGGAGCAGCCGTCGGTCAGGGTGCCGGGACCGGCTGCGGCGGAGGCGTCCCGACATAGCGGGCCGCCGGGCGGATGATCTTCGAGTCCGCCGCCTGCTCCAGGATATTGGCACTCCAGCCGACCACCCGCGCCGCACAGAAGGTGGGCGTGAACATCGTCCGCGGCAGCCCGCAGAGCTCCATCACGACCCCGGCGTAGAACTCCACGTTGGTGTGCAGCTCACGGCCCGGCTTGAGCTCGGCGAGGATGGCCTCCACCTGGTGCTCCACCTCGACGGCGAAGTCGACGAGCGGGCCGCCGAAGTCCTGGGCGATCCCCCGCAGCATGCGCGAACGCGGATCCTCGGTGCGGTAGACGGGGTGGCCGAAGCCCATGATCCGCCCGCCGGAAAGGACCTGTTCGCGGATCCAGCCGTCGATGCGGTCCGGGGTGCCGATCGCGTCCAGGGTGTCCAGGGCACGGCTGGGCGCGCCGCCGTGCAGCGGCCCGGAGAGCGCGCCGACCGCCGCGACCAGGCAAGCGGCCATGTCGGCCCCGGTGGAGGCGACGACCCTGGCGGTGAAGGTCGACGCGTTGAACCCGTGGTCGACGGTGGAGATGAGGTAGCGCTCGACGGCCCGTGCGCGGACGGGGTCGGGTACCTCGCCGGTGAGCATGTAGAGGTAGTTGGCCGCGTGCGGCAGGTCGTCGCGCGGTTCGACGGGGTCGAGCCCCTCGCCGAGCCGGTGCAGCGCGGTCAGCAGGGTGGGCACCGCAGCGCAGACGGCGAGCGCGTCCTCACGGCGGCGGCCGGGCTCGATGTCGTACAGCGGGCGGTATCCGGAGGAGGCACCGAGCAGCGAGAGCGCGGTCCGCAGCCCGGCCAGCGGACCCGACACCGCTCCGGCGCGGGCGATGGCGGGCAGCGCCGTACGGACCTCGTCCGGGAGGTGGCGCAGTTCGGCGAGGCGCGCGGCGAACGCGGCGCGGGCCGGGGCATCGGGCAGCTCGCCGTGGAACATCAGGTACCAGACGTCCTCGAAGCTCCGGGTCTCCGCCAGCTCGATCGCCGAGTACTGGCGGTAGTGGTAGAACCCCTCGGTCCCCCGGACGTCGCCCAGGGCCGTGTCGGTGACGACGACCCCCGCGAGACCGCGCGGGACACCGGACGGGACGGGGGACGGGACGGAGGTGTGGGGCTCGGCGGGACTGCGGGTCCCGGTCGGGCTGTGGGTCTCGGGGCTGTGTGTCTCGGGGCTGTAGGTCTCGGGGCTGCGGGTCGTTTCGGTCGGCATCGCCGGCCTCCTCTTCGGATGTCCCTGTTCGGATCTGCCTCACTATTGATTCGACTATCCATGCTTGACTCAACAAGCGTCAATATTGATTGAATCAATACAAGACGAGTGGATACGGTGAGTGCATGACGGATCAAGGAGCGCGCGGCTTCGACCCGGCGGGTACGGAACGGCCCGACGCGGAACGGCCCGGCAGGGAACAGCCCGGCGCGGAACGGCCCGACGCGGAACGGCCCGGCACGGAACGGCTCAGCACACGCGAGACGGCCGCTCTGCTCGGCGTGAAGCCGGAGACGGTGTACGCCTATGTCAGCCGCGGCCAGCTCAGCAGCGTGCGCGCACCCGGCGGACGGGGCAGCACCTTCGACGCCGACGAGGTCCGGGCCCTGGCCCGGCGTACGGGCCGACGCGAACCCGTCCCGGCGGGCGGCGCCGACCTGGTGTTCCGCACCGGCATCACCCTCATCGACCAGGACCGGTACTACTACCGGGGCGTCGACGCCGGCGAACTCGCCCTGAACCACGGCTACGAGGAAGTCGCCGAATGGCTGTGGACGGGCGAGCTGAGGCCGGGGGTCCACTTCTCCGCTCCGGCGCAGGCCCTGCCGGCGGCGCGACAGGCCGTCGCCGCCCTCCCCGCGCACAGCGGGACGACGGACAGGCTGCGGGTCGCCGTCGTCGCGGCGTCGGCGGCCGACCCGCTGCGGTTCGACCTGTCCCCCGCCTCGGTCCTGGGCGCTGCCCGTGGCCTGATCCCGACACTGGTGGAGGCGCTGCGCCCGGCCGCCGCGGGGCCGGGTGTCACGGGCCCCGGCGGCATGGGATCCGACGGCACGGGACCCGACGCCGCCGAGATCGGCGGCGCGGAACTCGCTGCCGCGGACGCCGCCGGTGACGACGGCCCCGGCATCGCGGCCCGGCTGTGGCCCGCTCTCACCGCGCGTCCTGCCGACGCCGCGTCGCTCGCCGTTCTGGACACCGCGCTCGCGCTGCTGATCGACCACGACCTCGCCGCGTCCACCCTCGCCGTCCGGGTGGCGGCCTCCGCACACGCGCATCCCTACGCCGTTGTCTCGGCGGGGCTCGGGGTGCTGGAGGGACCGCTGCACGGCGCGGCCAGCGGGCTCGCCCACCGGATGCTCCGCGAGGTCGTGGAGCGGGGCGGCGCCGCACCGGTCGTCGCCGAACACCTGCGGGCCGGGAGGCGCGTCCCCGGCCTCGGCCACCGTCTCTACAGCGGCGAGGACCCTCGGGCGCGGGTCCTGTTCACCCTCCTGGAGGACATGCCCGGGGCCGCACCGGCGCTCGCAGCCGCTCGCGACGTGGTGTCCACCGCCGCACGGCACGTACCCCTGCACGCCAACATCGATCTCGCGCTGGCCGTGCTCTCGGTCTCCACGGGCATGTCCGCGGAGGCGGGCGAGACCGTTTTCGCGGTGGCCCGAACGGCAGGCTGGATCGCGCACGCCCTGGAGGAGTACGCGGAGCGGCCGCTGCGCCTGCGGCCCCGCGGCCAGTACACCGGACCGCCCCCACCGCAGCCGCTGCCCGCCCCGGCCCCGTACTCGCCCGCCCCCTCATCCCGAACGGACGGCTCGGGGAACGCAAAATAGCGACAACTCAACGCGAATTTTCGCGCGGCGGCGGGGCGGTCGAGCCGCGCACCACCAGTTCCGGCTCGAAGAGCAGCTCGTCCGAGGGCACCGCTTTGCCCCCGATCTGCACGGACAGCAGCTCGACGGCCGCCCGGCCCATGGCCTCGATGGGCTGGCGGACCGTCGTCAGGGGCGGTTCGGTGCAGTTCATGAAGGCGGAGTCGTCGTAGCCGACCACCGAGACGTCGTGCGGCACCGAGAGCCCACGGCGGCGGACCGCGCGCACCGCGCCGAGCGCGAGCGGGTCGCTGCCGCAGATGATGCCGGTGACCTCGCGGTCGAGCAGCCTGGAGGCCGCCGCCTGACCGCCCTCCAGGGAGAACATGGCCCGCGCGACATGTTCGTCCGGGATCGTCGCCCCGTACTCACGGGCCAGCTGCCGTGCGGCGTCGAGCTTGCGCTGGGAGGGGACGTGGTCGCTGGGGCCGAGCACCAGGCCGATCCGCTCGTGCCCGAGCGAGGCGAGGTGCCGCCACGCCTGCTCGACCGCGACGGAGTCGTCGCAGGAGACACCGGGGAAGCCGAGCTCGGCGATGGCCGCGTTGATCAGGACGACGGGGATCCGCCGGTCGGCGAGCACCTTGTAGTGGTCATGGGCGGCGTCGGCCTGGTGGTAGAGGCCGCCGGCGAACACCACCCCCGACACCTGCTGCTGGAGCAGCAGGTCCACGTAGTCCGCCTCGGAGACCCCGCCCTTGGTCTGCGTACAGAGCACGGGCGTGAGTCCCTGCTGGGCGAGGGCACCGCCGACCACTTCGGCGAAGGCCGGGAAGATGGGGTTCTGGAGCTCGGGAAGGACGAGCCCGACCAGCCTGGCCCGCTCGCCCCGCAGCTGGGTCGGGCGCTCGTACCCGAGCACGTCCAGAGCGGACAGCACCGCCTGCCGGGTGGCGTCCGAGACGCCTGGCTTACCGTTCAGGACCCGGCTGACCGTGGCCTCGCTGACCCCAACCTTCTGTGCCACCTGAGCAAGTCGTCGCGTCATGAGCGCAAGATTAGCGCAAGGAACGCAAACCGATTGCGTGCCTGCGGAATCCTCACTCGCCCTCGGCTCGGCTTACCCTGCCCTGCTCCGCTCGGACCGGTCGGCCCCACTCGCGCCTACCAGCTCCGGTCACCTCGCCCGCCCGGCTCGGGCGCCACCACCGCTCGGCTCGGACCACACCGCCCCGGATCAGGTCACAGCACGCCGATCCTGGTCACACGGCCCCGGCTCCGGTCAGCGACCTGACCTCGGTCTCGGCGTACTTGTCCTGGTCGGGCGACTCGGCGGAGGTCACCGTGCCGATCCACCCCGCGAGGAAGCCCAGCGGAATGGAGACGAGACCCGGATTCTCCAGCGGGAAGAGCTGGAAGTCGAGCCCGGGGAAGAGTGAGTCGGGCCCACCGGAGACGACCGGCGAGAGCAGTACGAGAACCAGCGCCGGAACCAGCCCGCCGTACACGGCCCAGACGGCACCGCGAGTGGTGAAGTTCTTCCAGAAGAGCGAGTAGAGCAGTGCCGGAAGGTTGGCCGAGGCGGCCACCGCGAAGGCCAGCCCGACGAGGAAGGCCACGTTGAGGTCCTGGGCGAGCAGGCCCAACCCGATGGCGACCACCCCGATCCCCACGGCGGACACCCGGGCCACCGCGACCTCGCCGAACGGTTTGCCCCCCGGGCGGCGGAGCGAGGCGTAGAGGTCGTGGGCGACGGAGGCCGAGGAGGCGAGGGTGATCCCCGCGACCACGGCCAGGATCGTGGCGAAGGCGATGGCCGCGACCACAGCGAAGAGAATCGTCCCGCCGGCGGAGCCCTCACCGCCGCCCAGCGCCAGCGCGAGGAGAGGAACCGCGGTGTTCCCGGCCTCGCTGGAGGACCGGACCGCCGCCGACCCGACGAGCGCGGCAGCACCGAAGCCGAGCACGATGGTCATCAGGTAGAAGCTGCCGATCAGACCGATCGACCAGACGACGGACCGGCGGGCCGCGCGAGCGGTCGGCACGGTGTAGAAGCGCGACAGGATGTGCGGCAGGCCGGCCGTACCGAGCACCAGCGCCACCCCGAGGCTGATGAAGTCGAAGCGCGCCGTCCAGCTTCCGCCGTACTTGAGGCCGGGCGCCAGGAACTCCTTCCCGTGTCCGCTGTGTTCGGCCGCGGAGTTGAGCAGTGCGTTGACATCGCCGTGGAATCGGACCAGCACGGCCACGGTGAGAGCGATCGTGCCCGCCATGAGGAGGACCGCCTTGACGATCTGGATCCAGGTGGTCGCCCGCATGCCACCGAGGGAGACGTAGACGACCATGAGGGCACCGACCCCGACCACGGTCCAGGAGCGGGTGGCGCCGCTGGTTCCACCGAGAAGCAGGGCGACCAGGCTGCCGGAGCCGACCATCTGGGCGACCAGGTACAACACGGAGACGGTCACCGAAGACGCGCCGACCGCCGTGCGTACGGGGCGCTCCGCCATGCGCGCGGCAACCACGTCGGCGAGGGTGAACCGACCGCAGTTGCGAACGAGTTCAGCCACCAGGAACAGAACGACCAGCCAGGCCACGAGGAAGCCGACCGAGTACAGCATCCCGTCGTAGCCGAAGAGCGCGATCAGCCCGGAGATCCCGAGGAACGAGGCGGCCGACATGTAGTCGCCGGCGATGGCGAACCCGTTCTCCATGGGAGAGAACAGCCGCCCCCCGGTGTAGAACTCCTCGGCGGACCCTTTGCGGGTGCGACCGACCCAGGTGGTGATGCCGAGGGTGATGGCGATGAACGCGCTGAACAGCACCAGCGCGAGTGTCTGGTGGCCCCCGCTCACCGCTCGGCACCTCTCGTCAGTTCCTGTGTCTCCCAGCGCAGTTCGAGCGCCGCCCGGTCCCGGCGGAGCCGCGCGTGCCGCGCGTACGCCCAGGCCAGCAGGAAAGTGGTGAGGAACTGGCCGAGCCCGACGACCATGGCGACATTCACCGCACCCACCACCGGACGGGCCATCAGCCCGGGCGCCCCGGTGGCCGCGACCACGTAGGCGAGATACCAGAGGAGGAACGCGCAGGTCGCCGGAGCGACGAACCTCCGGTACCTGCGGCGCACTTCGCGGAAAGCCTCGCTCTGCTGGACCTCTCGGTAGATGTCGGCAGCGCTGTGGCCGCTCTGCGGAGCCTCCGGTACGGGCGGCGCGTCGCTCATCGCGGTCCCCGTACCGTCCTGCTCACCCCATCCGGGGGTCAGCGCGTCATACCACGGGTCGTCGAGCCGCGTCGCCGCGGCCTCCCGCCCTGCTTCCTTCTCCACCGAACAACTCCCTTGTCCGCGAACCTTTTCGGCCGCTCGGTCAAGAGTGTCCGGACAGGGTGGATCGAGGTTGCGGCATGCACCGCTTTCACCTGTTCAGGTGACATTCGTACCAGGTGCCCGTACGAGCCCCTGGACATATGCATAACGCACCGCCTGCGCCCGGTCCCGCACCCCTGTTTTGGCGAACAGGTTGTTGATGTGTGTTTTCACCGTGGCCTGCGAGACGTGCAGCCGACGTGAGATCTCTGCGTTGGAAAGCCCTTCGGCGATGAGCACCAGCACCTCCGCCTCACGGAGCGTCAGCCCGTCAGGGAGCTCCCGACCCTGGCCCTGGCCCTGACGTTGCCCGGGACCCTGGCCCTGACGTTGCCCGGGACCCTGGTCCTGCTCCGAGCTCTGGCCCTGGCTTCGGGAGGACGCCGGCCGGAGCACGGCGGGCTCACCGGCCACGCGCTCCAGCAGACGCCGCTGCACGGCGGGCGAGAGACCCGCTTCACCGGACAGCACGGCGGCGATGGCCTGCACGATCTCCTCGCCGCCCGCGTCCTTGGTGAGGAAGCCGCGCGCACCCGCCCGCAGCGCCGCGAAGAGCGATTCGTCGTCGTCGAAGGTGGTGAGCACCACGACCTGGGTACCGGGGTATTCCGTGCGAACCCGCCTGGTCGCCTCGACACCGTCGCAGCGCGGCATCCGCAGGTCCATCAGGACCACGTCAGGCGCATGCTCCGCGACGAGCGCCACCGCCTCCTCGCCGTCCCTGGCAGCCCCGACCACATCGACGCCCAGCAGCCCGAGCAGCATCACGATGCCTTCACGGACCGCCGACTGATCGTCGGCGACCACCACCCGCGCGCTCACGTGGGCACCCGCAGATTCACCACGAATCCCTCCTCACCCGGCCCTGCCACCAAGGTCCCGCCGAGGACCTCGGCGCGCTCCCGCATTCCGGTCAGACCGTAGCCTGGCCCACCGCTCGTCAGCTCCTCGTCCGCTGCCCCTCCCCCGGAGTCCCGCACCTCCAAGGTCACCGTGTCCGGCAGATATTCCAGTCGTATCCGAACATGCGCCCCAGGGGCGTGCTTGCGCACATTGGTGACGGCCTCCTGCGCGACCCGCCGCACCGCCAGCGAGGCACCGGCCGGCAGAGGCCGCCGAGGCCCCTCGATGCTCAGCTCGACCGGGCTGGTGGAGACCAGGTTCCGCAGGAACTCCTCGACGGGTGTCATCTCGCCCCGGAGCGCGGAGAGTGCTTGCCGGGTCTCGGTCAGCCCTTCCCGGGCCATCGAACGGGCTGAGACGACCCTTTCCAGAACCTGGTCACGGAACGCTCCGGGAGGCTCACGCTCGATCAGTAGCCTGGCCGCCTCCAGATGCACCATCTGGGCCGACAGACTGTGCGCGAGCACGTCGTGGATCTCCCGGGCGATCCGGGAACGTTCGTCCAGTGCCGCCCTCTCCGCCTCCGCCGCCCGGGCGTCACGCTCCTGGGCGAGCAGCCGCTGAGCGCTTCCGCTCGCCTCCGCGTCCAGCCGGACCACGTAGCCGCCCAGGCAGAGACCTGCACCCGTGAGCAGCGTGGTCATCCACCCGCCACTGGCCAGGACCGCGAAGCACGCCAGGGGGAGGGCCGCCGCCGGCACCGCCGCCCGGAGCGGGAGCCTCGCCATGGCGAGGACGGTACCGCCGCACCACAGAGCGGTCGCGAGCGCCGTCGTGCCGGCCCCGTACGCGATCAGCGCCAGTCCCGCCAGAAGAAGAAGCAGGGCCAGTGACGGCCACAGCCAGTGCTCCCGGGTGAACCGGTGGTACCTCCGCGCCACCCGGACGCAGCAGGCCATCACCACGAGCGCGACGGGGAGTGTGGCAGGACCGGACCGGCTGTCGCTCAGCGTCGCCCACAGCAGTCCTGAGGCCGCCAGGGCCCAGATGAGAAGGGACAGAACGGTCCGGGCAGGCAACCTCGGCTTGCGCATGAGCGCCTCGCGGGAGGGCCAGGAGGTCCAGCTCACCCCAGTCACGGAAGGTCCTTTGCCGCCGCCGGCGTCCGTATGCCGTCGACGGGACGGATCACGGCGGGTGATCTGCCCCCGGGGCCCCCGGCAGGTCCCGCATCGGGTGAGAGTCTCGCGAGGCGCCAGGCCAGGGCCCCGCCTCGCGCCAGCAGGGTTACGGCCAGGGCGAGCAGGAGACCGTCACTGCCCTGTTCCACCCCTGCGGCCGCCCCAGCGGCCCAGAGTGCGGCACGGAGCGCCAGGCCACCCGCCCAGACGAAGGCTGCGGCACGAGTGCCCCTGGCCCACGCAGTGCCGTCCGGCTCCCGCCAGACCCGGGTCGCCCATCCCCAGCCGACGCCGAGGACGAGTCCGAGGGCAAGCTCTGCCGCCAGCACCTCTGCTGAAAGGGCCTCGTGGCGCGCGTCGAGCAACGCCCCGCCGCGCAGCGCCAACACCGCCAGAATCGCGGGAAGGAGCCACCACCGAGCCGGCAGCGGACGCGCGGAGAACTGGCGCACCAGCGTCCAGCCGGCAACGGCGACGATCACGGGAACCACGAGAACACTGACAACGCCGGACATGGCGCCCTCCGCAGAACGGGGAGATCGGACGCCTTCGACGCTACGGACCGAGGACGGCCGACGGATCGGCCCCCGGGTGGAACACGGGTGGAGAGCGTCTCTCCACCCGTAGGTGGAGAGACGCTCTCGCGCGAAGCGGCGCTGAGCCCGGAGAAGCGCTCGATGCGAAGAGGCGCTGGGACCGCAGAAACACTGACCCCGGAGAAGCGCTGCCCCCGCAGAAACACTGACCGCGGAGGGCCGTGCCCCCGGAGAGGCGCTGAGCGGTCCGGACGGCTCAGGCGTCGATGCGCGAGCGGTCCAGCGTGGCCGCCGAGCTCGTGATGAACTCCTTGCGGGGCGCGACCTCGTTCCCCATCAGCAGGTCGAACACCTTCTCCGCCGACTCCAGGTCGCCGATGTTGATCCGCCGCAGGGTCCGGAACCGGGGGTCCATCGTGGTCTCGGCCAGCTGGTCGGCGTCCATCTCGCCCAGGCCCTTGTACCGCTGGATGGAGTCCTTGAAGCGGATGTTCTTCCGCCGCAGGTCCACCAGCGTCTGGCGCAGTTCGCCGTCCGAGTACGTGTAGATGTACTTGTCCTGGCCCTTCTTCGGCTGGACCAGCTCGATGCGGTGCAGCGGGGGCACGGCCGCGAAGACCCGGCCCGCTTCCACCATCGGCCGCATGTACCGCTGGAAGAGCGTGAGCAGCAGGATGCGGATGTGCGCGCCGTCGACATCGGCGTCGACCAGCAGGACGATCTTGCCGTAGCGGGCGGCGTCGATGTCGAAGGTCC
Organism: Streptomyces sp. NPDC001493; assembly: GCF_053597235.1. Taxonomy (NCBI): domain Bacteria; kingdom Bacillati; phylum Actinomycetota; class Actinomycetes; order Kitasatosporales; family Streptomycetaceae; genus Streptomyces; species Streptomyces sp. NPDC001493. The sequence continues at coordinate 3,429 of NZ_JBSFHV010000039.1, read as the reverse complement.
GCCCGGACCCGGCTCCTATGACCTGGATGATCGCCCCGCATTCGGCGTTCTTCAGCATGTCCGAGACGGACGCCTTCTGCACGTTGAGGATCTTGCCCCGGATGGGCAGCAGGGCCTGGAACTCGCTGTTGCGCGCGAGCTTGGCCGTTCCGAGGGCGGAGTCCCCCTCGACGATGAAGAGCTCGCTGCGCTCCACGTCGTCGCTGCGGCAGTCGGCCAGCTTCGCGGGGAGGGACGAGGACTCCAGAGCCGTCTTGCGACGCTGGGCGTCCTTGTGCTGCCGCGCGGCGATGCGCGTGCGGGCGGCAGCCACTGCCTTGTCGAGCACGGCCCTGGCCTGCGCCTTGGCGTCGCGCTTGGTCGACGTCAGGAATGCCTTGAGTTCCTTGGCCACCACATTGGCGACGATCCGGTTGGCGGCCGAGGTGCCGAGCACCTCCTTGGTCTGCCCCTCGAACTGCGGCTCGGCGAGCCGGACCGTGACGACCGCCGTGAGGCCCTCCAGGGCGTCGTCCTTGACGACGTCGTCCTCAGCGACCCTGAGCAGCTTGGCCGACCGCAGCGCCTCGTTGACCGTACGGGTCAGCGAGCGCTCGAATCCGGCCACGTGAGTGCCTCCCTTGGGGGTGGCGATGATGTTCACGAAGGACTTGACCACGGTGTCGTACCCCGTGCCCCAGCGCAGCGCGATGTCGACGCCCAGCTCGCGGGTGACCTCCGTCGGGGTCATGTGCCCGCGCTCGTCCAGGACCGGGACGGTCTCCTTGAAGGTGCCCTGCCCGGTCAGCCGCTGCACGTCGCAGACCGCCTTGTCCTGGGCGAGGTACTCGCAGAACTCGCTGATGCCGCCGTCGAAGCGGAACGTCTCCTCGGTCTTGCCCTCGCCGTCCAGGCCCCGCTCGTCGCGCACGACGATGGTGAGGCCGGGCACGAGGAAGGCGGTCTGGCGGGCGCGCTGGTACAGCGTCTCCAGGTTGAGCTTGGCGTCCTTGAGGAAGATCTGCCGGTCCGCCCAGTACCGCACCCTGGTGCCGGTGCGCGCCTTGGGTACCCGCTTGGTCCGGCGGAGCCCGTTGGCGGGGTCGAAGGGGCTGTCCGGCCCCTGCTCGACGAAGATGCCCGGCACTCCGCGCCGGAAGCTGATGGAGTGCGTGGAACTGTTCCGGTCGACCTCCACGTCGAGCCGCGCGGAGAGTGCGTTGACGACCGAGGCGCCGACGCCGTGGAGGCCGCCGGAGGCCGCGTAGGACCCACCGCCGAACTTGCCGCCCGCGTGGAGCTTGGTCATGACGACCTCCACACCGGAGAGGCCCGTCTTGGGTTCGACGTCGACGGGAATGCCGCGGCCGTTGTCACGGACCTCGACCGAGGAGTCGTCGTGGAGGATCACCTCGATGTGATCGCAGTACCCCCCGAGGGCTTCGTCGACCGAGTTGTCGATGATCTCCCAGAGGCAGTGCATGAGGCCGCGGCTGTCCGTCGACCCGATGTACATGCCGGGACGCTTACGGACGGCCTCCAGCCCTTCGAGGACGAGAAGGTGCCGCGCGGTGTAGTTGGAGCTGTCCCTGTCGACGACGCCGCCGGCTCCGGTCAGCAGCGCAGTGGACGGCACGGACGTATCGGCGGTCACGCGGTTCGCTCCTCGCTGAATTTCAATGGGGGCCCGTTTGGGTATCGGGCGCGGCCGTGGTGGCCGCTGAAAGCCTACCGAGGCCTGGTAGAGCGGTTGTCACGCCACCCTCGGGGAATCATCATGCTAGTCGAGCCCCCAGCGGATCGCATGGGTGTTCGATCATTCCTCGGAGTGACGTGCACATCACGTTCCATTTGAGGCATGAACCATTTAGGCTCCGGGCACGTCCTCATGAACAACCGGCAAGCCAGCCGGAGGACCGACCCGACACCAGCAACGCGAAACCGTAGCGCTCCGCATTACGGCACATTCGCCGCCAACCGTCGGCAGCCAGCCACCTGAAAAGAAGTTTTCGAAGAAATGCCACGAGCGGGAACGTTTTCGGCCTGGTTGGATGTTGACCCTGGTACGACAGCTCGTCGAGCTAGAGAAGAGGCGACGTGACTACTGTTCTGACCCCCGCGAGCCCGCTGACCGCAGCAGACCGCTGTGACCGTTGCGGCGCCCAGGCCTATCTGCGCGTCGTCCTCACCAGCGGTGGTGAACTGCTCTTCTGTGCCCACCACGGGCGCAAGTTCGAGCCGGAACTCAAGAAGATCGCCGCGGAAATACAGGATGAGACGGATCGGCTCACCGCCGTACAGGCCGGTGCCGCCGACGAGGCACAACACTGACACCTCGCATCCACGACGAGCCATGGGCCGGTCCCTGACCGTCCGACGGGCGGCTTCCCCGGTGTGGGGGAGGCCGCCCGTTCTCATGTTCGCTCCGCCTGCGGCGGGAGGCTCAGATTTCGCCTTCCGCCCAGGTGACCGCGGCGGAGACCCTCGTGTAGACCCCTGGGCTGTCGGCGCGCGCACAGCCGTTGCCCCAGGAGACCAGCCCGATGAGGCGCCCGTCGACCACCAGCGGCCCTCCGCTGTCCCCCTGGCACGCGTCGTAGCCACCCTCCGGCTCGCCGGCGCAGACCATCGAGGAGGCGTCGTACGTCCCGCGTGAGCCGCCGGGGTAGGAGACGGCGCACGCCTCGTCCGACATGACCTGTACCGAGGCCGCCCTCAGCGTCGACGCGTACGTGCCGTACCCGGTCGTGTCCCCCCAGCCGTAGACGAGCGCCTGCTCGCCCGCCGAGTAGGCGGCGTCACCGTCCCGGGCGACCGGGATCGAACTATTTTCCGGCAGCGCTTCCGCCAGCGTCAGGACAGCGGCGTCGCCCACGTTCGTGGCGGGGTCGTACGCGGGGTTGATCCACGCGTCCTTCACCGGGATCTCCTGCCCTCCGGTGCCGCGCAGATCGTCCCGGTCCGCGATGATCCGCAGGTCCGGCACATCGGCGACCTCGCCCCCGAGCACATCGGAGCCGAGGCAGTGGGCCGCCGTCAGCACCTTGGTGGGAGCGACCACCACCGCCCCGCAGAACTGCCCGCCGCGCGACTCCCCGAACAGGGCGCGGCTGGACAGAGCCACCACCCACGGGCTGTCCGCCACACTGACGGGCTCTCCTCCGATGATGATGCTGCCGGTCGCGGCCGACGCCTGGGACCCCGCCGCCAGAGCGGCGGCGGATGCCAGCGCGACCGCTCCGGTCAGGGCACGGGCAAACCTGTGGGACATGGACACTCCTGACTCCGAGGTGGATATCACCTACTCAGAGTCATCCAGCCCGAAGCGGCCCGCACCCTCAAACCGAATGGGCCGGGGGCCCCGCCGTACTGGCCGCCCTCAGCGGGCTGATCGCCGGGTTCTGTGCCCTGTGCGTCGCCGAGTTGGCCGCGGCGGCCGTACGCCCGGAG